>JAIWAP010000009.1:0-30349 GCA_048634345.1 Methanobacteriota archaeon
AATCAGATCCGCTCATCACCATCTTCTGGGCTGTGTTCTGGTCCCTGATCAGCGACTTTGATGTCTACATCCCAACGGTTCGGCACCGCGGGATCACGCACACGCTTGCTTTTGCAATATTCCCCGGCGCTGTCGTGCTTGCGATCGGACAATTCCACCTTTACGCGGCTCTTGCATCGCTCTCTGTGATCCTGCACATGATCATAGATTCGCTGAACCCGAGTGGCGTACCGCTGTGGCTTCCATTCAGCACAAAGCGTGTGAGATTCCCGGTCATCGGAGGCAAAGTAAAGTCAGATAACCTGATAGCAAACCTGCTCATCCGTTTTGTCGCAATCGGGGCGGCGATACTGATCATCCTCTCGTAGTTTTCCAGAAGATCCGCGAATTGATGCTGATTATGGCGGCAACCACAGCAACGCTGAATGCGGACGTGAGTTCCATGGAAATCGTCTCACTCAGACCTATTGCAGGGGAACTGGATCCTGCTACCAGGGGCACTCCGAAATACACGACCCTGAGCTTGTGACCGAGACAGAACCACTAGCGGAGTGGGGGCGGCTACCCGCATATACAGGCGGCTGGCGGTTGTGGGCGAGTGATACGTTGCCCAGCGGTTCGCAGATGAGGGCGTCACCCAGTGACCTTGACTTCCAACCTGTTCCGGTCCACGGGGAAAAGTTGAACCAGTGACTTATAATGGATATCGAGGAACTCTGCAATCTCTGGCGGTATCTTTATCACAAGAGAGTCTCCTGACCTCGCAACTTGAACTTTTCTCTCCAGCGCAAAGATATTTCGTTTCTTTATCTCCATTTCTACCTCTTTCAAGGTCTCATGGTCAAGATATTCAGAACCACATACTATGCAAACTTCTGCATCCCTCAATCCAAAATCAATTCCAAAAAACTCAACTTCAACCTTCGCCTTCCTCAGATTTCCACCGCAACTACATTTATAGGGGATTTTTTCGTCGGTCATGGGTTCACCACAATTTCACAGTAACTGGATATACTTTTCTTATTTTAGTTTCTCTGACTATTTGCTCATCATATACTACACTGAAGAACCGGTAGAAGTTCTCTACCAATCCGGTACTCTTTTGCTCTACCGTATTTCCTTTAATGATGGCATCCTTCACCCCATCCATGGATACTCCCCGAAGCCACATCCGTTCGATAGCATGTTTGCATCGCTTGTGATTCCAGTTGATCCCCGAGTTCCACACAGTACACATGCTATTTCGTTTCTTATTAACATTTTCATTCTTGCTTCTGTCGCCCCGCCGCCTATCCGTGCTGTGCGTGCTTCGTCGCATGCGAGCCGGGCGGCGGGGCTCTGCGCCGTGATGTCGCGGGCGGATGCGCCGCCGGTGGGTGCGTGGAAGTGCAGACGGGGCAGGGGCGTGTGGGGGCGGCTGGCGGATGTGGGCCGGGGTGGGGGATGCGCCGCCCAAAGCGACTTGCAAATGGAATTTGGGTGGAGGGCGTTTTTTGTCGAACCGCCCACTTATCTCCGCAGCAAATCAACGAATTCATCGACACTTAAGCCAGCGAGTCTGATGAGTTTTCTGAGAGTACCTCTATCAAGTTCCCGGTGTTTTGGCACCGAAAGCGTAACCATGTAGCCTGTTTTTACCATTATGACGTGACTGCCGGTTTGCCTTGCCATGAACCAACCATCTTTAGAAAAAGCCTTAACTGCTTTCATGCCCGATATCCGGGGCAATCTTGCCATCAGACAGCCACTTCCATTATCCGTGCACCACCCTTGATCTCGATGCGCTCATTCAGGACTTCCAGGCAGCCATACATCGCATCCTTTATGTTTTCCAGTGCTTCTTCGACGGTCTTCCCCTGCGATATGCAGCCCGGTATGGATGGGCATTCCACGACATACCAGCCATCTTCACCTTCGCTGATCACTACTTTGTATTTCATCTCTCGAAGTCACCCGCTGAAGATGTGTTTTTGATATTTGAAAAGGCTTTCCATGAGGGGGCGTGAACACGCCACTGCAAGCACTCTCGGACATTCGCCGCCCCCGCTGCCTATTCGTGCTATGGTGTGCTCGTAGCAGGCGAGCCGGGCGGCGGGAGTGTCGTGGTGCATCGCGGGCGGATGCGCCGCCGGGGGAGTTGTGGAAGTGTAGAAGCGGGGTGGGGGCGGGCAGGGGCGTGTGTGCCGGCTACAGGACGTGCATCAAGAAGTGCCCGATGAACGCGATTGCTATGCGGTGAGTGCTCTTTGAGCTGCGACCAACCCGTGTTTACTCAAACTCGATGACCGCTTTTTTGGCCCCGATGGGAGTTATCAGAGCGTGTGATCCCTTTTCGATGTGATATGCTTCTCGGATGTCTTTTGGCAGCCGCAAGAGAAGCGTATCTCCACTCTCGCTTAATCTTCTTCGGTAGGATATGTTTCCACGTGGTACAACGCCGAGCGCGGCTTTCAATCCTCTTTCGATCCGGTGTATGGAGTCCGGGTGGTTGATGTAGTGCTTTCTGCCCGTGCTCATGTGCTTTCTGACAAGAACATCCGTAATGACTACGGGAATGCCATAGTTCTCAATTACAACGTCCTCGTAAATATCCTCAAACTCGTCATTCGTCTTCATGTTTTGCCTCTGTTTACTTTTGTGTTTTCCTTTCGATTGAGTAGGGTTATCACAATGACGAACCCCTGATCGGATTCATTGATACCGGTAATGCACGGATACGTGAAATCATTCAATTCCGACTCGCACAGGTATCTTGTTGGAAAATAATTGGTGTTGTGTACCTCTTTTCTTTTTATCTCAGGATTTATCAGAATCTGCTTCAAAAAATCGAATAACTGAAACGGATTTATGCCCCATCGATCGTAAGCCCTGTTGTCTCGATATACATGCTCATCGATTCCGATGCGTTCCTCTGACGCCAGACTTTTTACAAGATTCCGAATCTCCTCCTTTTCCCGGGTATTCATCCGGAGTGTCCTGTAAACGTTGTCATCCTTTTGCATCATACAAAAAAGGTATTTTTTAGTATATAAATGTGTGCCGTGTGGTCGTTATACTTGCCCAGCCATAAAGACTACTGCCATGACAATCAATGTCGCTTTCGGCGGCACGGTCAGTCATGCGTCTGTTGGTCCGGTTCACGGGAAGGCGTCTGAGATTCATCATGATGGGATCGGGATCTACGCGGGTCTTCCGAATCCGTTTACTGGCGGCAGGTATCATTCGCTTGCTGTGGATCGGGTGTCGCCTGATCTTGATGTTGTCGCACACAGTCCGGATGGTGTGATCATGGGGATCCGGCATAAGCGGCGGCAGATTGAGGGCGTGCAGTTCCACCCGGAGTCGGTGTTGACGCCGGAAGGGCTTGGGATGATCGAGAGGTGGGTGGGGATGGTTAAGGATTCCTGATACGACTCCTGTTGTGTCCGGATGCATGGCTCTTGGGTCGTAGAGTGGTACATGGCGGTGGTGAGATTGCTGTACCAGCCTGCAACGATAGGAGCGCGTTGCTGGATTTATGGCGCGCGAGCCTGCGAAAGAAAGGGGCTGGCTGTGCCCGGTTAACTTTTTGCATGGGGGTGGTGGGTGCGGTTATTGGCATTTTGGATGGCATAAAATTGAGCGAAAGGTTTATGTAGTGTTAAAGTACGGTGGTGTATAGCTAACCTACATGCAGCTAAAAACAAAACAACAAAGGAGATGATAGATATGGGAAGTAAATCTGGATTGAGAACATTGGCAATTATCTTTGCCATAGCAATGGTTGCGAGCGGTACAGCGATGTATAGTTCGACATCAACGAACATGAAGAACGGGATATCTCAAAGCAATGAACGTGGTATTATCTCACTTGCACCACCGTCCTTTATTGGACTTGCGAGCGCGGCTGAAGCTATGGCAGACGATGGAGGCGCTTTTCCGGTGAACAAAGCGGGAATTTCCGCTTATATAGACACAGGTCAGACGATAGACCTTGACAAGATAAAGACGATCTTCCCCGAAGTGGAGGAAGTCGGCGACAATTACATCATTGGAATAACACCGATTTCTGATTACGGGGGCAACATTAGTGTGCATGTATATGCGGATACGGACGGCTGGATCGTTGCTTACCTTGAAAATGATGAGCCTGCATCAAAGATCATGCAGTGGGGAACAGCAGACGTGAACACACCTGTGATTACAACGATAACAACCACGATACTTGAGGATGCATTGCATAATGCGGGAGATGCTGCTAGTGTGGGAATTGTGTCAAGTAACATAAAATACTATGACTTTGAGTTTCCAAATGCGAATAGCATGATGATTTTTATCAGAACGAGGGCAACGACTGGAACAAATACACATCAGGTTGAGATTCCAGCGGATTATATGCTTTTCGAGGCTTCTTACTACCATTATATCTATTACCGGGGGTATTATAAAAATAGTGGAAACTGGTTCTATAGGGACTCAATCCTGAAAGTGGATGGAATGCCAATTAGTGATGCAGACCCTTACACTTCTCCGTCAGGGTATAGATGGTGGAGGTCATTTACTTCATACGGAGGGAAGATTACCCCAGGAACACTTCATACGATAGAAATATCTTACGACTGGTATCAAAAAGGTGGGCATGCAGATTCAAACTGCGACAGCGGTTCCGCAGGCGTGGCAACAGTGTTGATATACCGGGATGATGCATGAGGTAGTTTAGCAGATGAACAGCACAGTAAAGAGACCGTGTTGCATACGTAGCAAAGGAGAAATAAAATGAAAAAACTGATCTCCTCTCTTTTTTTTGTTCTTGTGTTTGCAATCCTCGTGAACACAGCATCAGCGGGGATCACTGTAACTGATGCAGAAGCGACATACGAAGCGAATCTATCGAGTGCGGACGTCCCAACAGAACCCACGCCCATCGAAATCATTTTCAATTGTGGTAACACAGAGGCGATCTCAGGACGTGCTCTTTCCAGTGTAAGCATTCCAACAGAACCTACACTGATCAAAGAGATGTTCAACCACCTCGAAGAGGCAACATTCAATAAGAACCTTTACACGGTGAGCATTCCAACAGAACCGGCGCTCATCAAAGAAATGTTTATCCACCTCGAAGAAGCCAAAGCTCATGAAGATTTAATCTTCCCAAAGGGACTCATAAACGATATCACGCCTCCAATAATCACAAATGTGACCATAACAGACACAACAGTCAATTCTGCGACAATAAAATGGAACACAGATGAAGTTGCGGATAGTCTGGTTAAATATGGCAAAGTATCAGTAAGTTATAATGAAAATAAAGGCGATCCGCTCTTTGTAACGAATCATACAATCTTATTGACCGGATTGCAATCAGGCACAACATATTGCTTTGTTATTAACAGTGCAGATCAAAGCGAAAACTCTGCACAGAGCACTGAATACGATTTCACAACTGTGAGTGGCATCAAAGGTGACCTCAACGGCGACGACCAGATCACCCCCGCAGACGCCGTGATCGCGCTCGAAATCGCGGCAAGCGGCGCACATAACCCGGCAGCAGACGTCAACGGCGACCACCGCGTCACCTCGCTCGACGCGCTCATGATCCTGCAGGCGGCGGCTGACAGCATAGGATTATGACCGAGCGGATGCAAAGTATGCGAACATGAAAAGAATCGAATTCCACGACAGGGAATTGGAGACAAAAGAGATTACGGATATTCTGGATTCCGAACCCTCCCTGATCACATTCGTCTACGGACCGATGAACTCCGGAAAGACCACGTTGATAAACCACCTGATAGGGCAACTGTCAGAGGAGTATGCCCCATTCTACATCAACCTGCGCGGACGGTTCATTACAGGTTACGAAGACTTCCTCAATGTATTGTTCGAGATCGATGAGGGCGGTGCGACCGACAATATTGGCGAGTATGCGCAGTCGTTGCTCAAGGATTTGAAGATAATCAGTGGGATCCCGATACCGCTGAACCTGTTCGAACAGATATTCGAGAAAAAAGATAAAAGCAAAGACATGTTCAAATACATCGAGCGTTTCTTTGCCGGGATGTCCGAAAAGCGTGTTCCTGTGCTGATCGTCGATGAGCTGCAGGTGATAGGGGATATGAAGATCGATGGGCTTCTGATTTACAAACTGTTCAATTTCTTTGTGCGGCTCACCAAAGAGCTGCATCTGGCACACGTCTTTGTGGTAACCTCTGATTCGCTCTTCCTCGAGCAGGTTTACAGCGAGGCGATGCTTAAAGGCAGATGCCGATATCTTCTGGTGGACGACTTTGATCGTGAAACAGCGATTGCGTTTCTGGAGAAGTGCGGTTTTACTGATGATGAGAAGACTGTAGCATGGGAATACTGTGGCGGAAAGCCGGTCTGTTTATTAGAGTTAATTCGTGCTGACGAGAAGGGAAGGATTGCAAAGAAAATGCTTGCTACGAGGGTAAACCAGCTAAAAGACCTGCTTGACTATCTGGATTACACCAAACCAAAGATAACGATTGGTGACACTGAGCACATGGTTGAAAAGGGGGGCATTGTTGGCATACTCAGCAGGTTTATGGATACGGAATGCATCGACGATCAGGGATTGGACAGACCCGCAAAGCATTTTTTGATCAAAGATAATATTCTGTTCCTTGATCCTGATCTGGGAATCGTTAAACCACAATCGCGGCTGGATCTACTCGCCATCCGAGAGGTGGCGAAAAATGCATAAGGACGGGGCAATTGTCCAGGGATTGTTGCGCATGCTCATGATGGCTTGTGTTGATGTGGGCGAGGCGGTAGTTGTAGCGTAGACTGATACTCGCCACCTCCAGGCGCATGCTCACGCAGTCGTACAGCCGCAGACTGCCGCGCCGCGATCGCGCTTGCAATCGCAGCCACCGGTGCACACGACCCGGCAGCCGACGTTAGCGGTGACGGCATGGTCACATCGCTCGGGCGCGCTCATGATCCTGCAGGCGGCAGCTGACGCGATAGAATTATAAATCACGCTTCAATGCACGCATTTGGCGGAACAGTGGCACGCATCAGTGAGGCAGAGGTGCAAAACACCTCGCTTAAGGGTGCGTGCAGTTCCATCCCGAGTCTGTGCTGACGCCGGATGGGGTTCGGATGATCGAGCGGGGTGCGGGTGGTGGCTATGGCGTAACGTCACCCAGAGCGGAGAATATCCCCCAGATCAAACGCATACACGCCACCACTCCGCAACGCCTCCTTATCCTCGATCCGTTTTGCGATTATCCCGTAATACTCGCGCCTCGCATCGTTGTGCCACCTGACCAGGTCGGATTTGCGATGTAGATCGTCCAGTATCCTTGTTACATCATGCCGCGATAGGTTGCTCCATTTTACCACGCCTGCGAACAACTGCATGGCACCATCCGTATCAGCCCCGGTGGCAATGATATCAATCTCATCGCCACGATGCCACCATGCTCCGCAATCGTCCGGTAAAAATCCAATGTCGAGCCTTCTCCGTCTGATAAGATCACGTACCAGATCTTCGAAGACGAATCCAAGATATTGATCGTATTCCTTCTCTATTTTTGGTGTGATATCGATTTCAGTCTCGATATTGTTCTTATTCGGGAGCACAAACCTGAAATAGAACTTGAAATAATTATCTTTTATTTTGTATAATGATCGCTTGGACTTGCCCGCGACGGTGCAGGCGATGGATTTTAATAACCATAAGGAGATAGATAAATAACATCTAACTGAAAAATGGAGGTAAGAAATGGTGCACCAAAAAGTTCTGGATATGAAGACAAGAATTGTTTCAGACTATAGTATCTGTGGCGGAGAACCATGCATTAAAGGCACTCGCATACCAGTGTATGTGATCTTAAGCCATCTGGCATCGGGCGATGATTATGATACCATACTAAAGAACTTTCCTGTCCTTAAGGCTGAAGATATCGTGGCTTGTTTGGAATATGCCGCATATTTAGCCACCGAAAAAGCGGTTTATGCATGAGAATCGTAATAGACGAGAATGTCAGTTACGGAGTTGCGAAAAGGTTGCGGATGATAGGATATGATGTTATCTCTATCTCCGAGATGCCTGGGAGAGGGATGTCAGACGAGGATGTTTACGCCCTGACATTGCGGGAGCAAGCAGTTCTCATCACCAGAGACTACCATTTCACAAACCCCATTCGTTTTCCTGTGGAGAAAAATATAATTATTTATATTAGGCATGGCAATCTACGATCCGAAGAAGAAATCAGGATGGTGGAAAGTTTTCTTCGTGCTCACGATCTGGAGGTATTCCAGGGTAAATTGATCACGCTTTACAAGGATAGCGTAAGGATTCGTTGAGCGGGCTTGGGAGTTGCAGGCAAATGGTGGGCGGCTGCGATCGATGCGGACAATGGGCAGCATTGTGGGCGTAAGGCTTTTGTATGATGCGGTGTTCATGGCTGGTAGCATCCTGTAGGTGATTGGTATGATCAGGCATATTCTCATGAGTGAATTCCGTACTGTTCTGCGAACGATGTTCATCGCTGGCATGCTGGCTGATGCCGCGCCTGCCGCGGGCGCTCGCGTGGAGGCGGCATGACCTGCCTGCTGCTGGTGGCTGCGGCTCTCGTGGCGGTGCTTGCGGCAGGCGTGGTGTCGGGCGCTGGCGCTGAGTGGGATGTGAATCCGGGCGAGGGCACGCCGATTCAGGATGCGGTTGACGGCGCAGGGGATGGAGATACGATTTATGTGCATGCGGGGACGTATGTCGAGAATGTGGATGTGTGGAAACGGGTTACGCTGATCGGCGATGGCGCTGATGTGGTGACGGTGCGGGCGGCAAATTTCAATGACAATCTCTTTAAGGTGACCATGGATTACGTAAATATCTCGGGATTTACTGTGACCCGGGCAACAGGCAGTTATAAGGCGGGGATCCGTCTCGACAATGGTGTGGATCACTGTAACATCTCTGATAATAACGCATCGAACAACTTCTACGGCATCTGGTTGGAGTCTTCAAGCAACAACACCCTCAATAACAACACCGCGTCGAACAACCACTGTGGCATCCGCATGGTCTCTTCAAGCAACAACAACCTCGATAACAACGTCGTAAACTCAAACGGCTACCATGGCATCTGGCTCGAGCATTCGAGCAACAACAACCTCACTGGTAATACCGTATTGCACGGCTACAGCTACGGCATCTATCTGCATTGGGGGTCGAGCAATAACAATCTAACTGGCAACAACGCATCAAACAATAGCCAAGGTATCTACCTGTATTATTCGGGCAACAGCGAGCTTATGAACAACACCGCAAACTCGAACAGATACCATGGCATCCACCTATGGCATTCGAGCAACAACGATCTCACGAACAACACTGCAAACTCAAACAATAGATACGGCATCCACCTACAATCTTCAAGCAGAAACAACCTCACGGACAACACAGCATCGAACAACGACTGCGACGGTATCGAACTGTCTTCTTCGAGCAACAATAACTTAACCAGCAACAATGCATCGAATAACTCCCGCGGCATCCTCATAGAGTCTTCGAGCAACAATAACAATCTCACCGATAACATTGCATCGAACAACGACTACGGCATCGAACTGTGGTCTTCGAGCGGCAGCACCCTTACTGGCAATATAATGTCGGGAAACAATCATAACTTTGGTGTTTATGGTGGCATTCTTTCTCAGTTCATCCAGAACATAGATACAAGCAACCTCGTAGACGAAAAATCAGTTTATTACTGGATTAACCAACAAAACAAGCAGGTGCCAGACGATGCTGGTTTCGTGGGGATCGTAAACTCCACGAATATAACAGTGAGAGATTTAACATCAACAAGTAATGGAATAGGAGTATTGTTTGCATACACAAACAATTCGAAGATAGAAAACGTCTCCGTGTCGGGCAACGGCTGGAATGGCATCATCCTGCTGTATTCAGGCAACAACACCCTCAACGGCAACAACGCATCGAACAACCACTGCGGCATCCGTATTGAATATTCGAACAATAACACCCTCGCTGGCAACAACATGTCGGGTAACAACGAAGGCATCAACTTGCTGTCTTCGAGCAACAACCTAATCTACCACAACAACTTCCTCAACAATCCGTACGGAAACGCCCACGAATACTCGTGCGGCATCAATCAGTGGAACTATAGCAACGAAGGCAACTACTGGGATAACTATGGCGGTACCGACTCCAACGGAGATGGTATCGGCGATGATTCCCACCTGATTCCGGGCGGCTCAAATAAGGATTACTATCCGCTGATGGATCCATGGCACGAACACGAACCACTACTCGGCGACCTCAACGGTGACGGCAATATCACCCCCGCCGACGCCGCGATCGCGCTGCAAATAGCCACCGGCAGCCGCCCGTGCGACCCCACGACGCTCACCGCCGCTGATGTGAGCGGCGACGGCCGCGTCACCTCCCTCGATGCGCTCATGATCCTGCAAGCCACCGCCGGCACGAGAGTTACCCTGACATACCCATGATCAAAATCACAACACCCTCGCGTCTTCACATCACGCTGATCGATCTCAATGCATCGATCGGGCGCGTGGACGGCGGAATCGGGCTGACGCTCAAGGAGCCCGGTTTTCGCATCACCGCAGAGCGATCAGACGTACCGGGTGAGGTCACGGTCACCCGCGAGGCTGCCGGCGGAGCAGCGCACGTCGGGCGGATGCGTGAGAGCGCTGCCGCGCTTCTTCCTGACGGGAACGCAGACAGGGGCGGCATCCGGATCCATATCGAGCGCGACGCCCCCCCGCACGTCGGGCTTGGCTCTGGAACGCAAAGCGCACTTGCTGCGGGCATGGCTGTGAACCAGTTGTATAATCTGGGCTTGAGCGTGCGCGATATCGCAATCAAAGCAGGACGCGGCGGGACATCCGGGATCGGTGTCGCATCGTTTGAAGGTGGCGGCTTCATCCTCGATGGTGGGCACCGCTTTAGCGAGAAAGGCGCCTTCAAGCCGTCCGCCGCATCGAGATCCCCGCCAGCCCCGATCCTCTTCCAGCGTCCGTTTCCTGACTGGGAGGTCGTGCTTGCAATCCCCGACACAAGAGGCGCGCATGATGACAACGAGGTGGACATCTTCAAGCAGGAGTGCCCGATCCCCCTCTCCGAGGTGCAGGAACTCTCGCACATCATCCTCATGGAGACGCTTCCAGCAGTGGTCGAGGAAGATATCGAGGCACTTGGGGATTCCATAAACAGAATACAGAAGACCGGTTTTAAGAGACGCGAGATCTCACTTCAGAGACCCGAGATCCAGCAGATGATCGAACTCATGCAGGAAAACACGTGCGGCGCCGGAATGAGTTCATTCGGACCGGTTGTGTATGGCATCACCGATAACAAGAGGGATGCAGATCATGCGGCATGCCTTGCACAGGAGTTTCTGGATGAGACGACTGGCGGTTGCAGTATAATCACCCATGCAAGCAATTCGGGTGCCGAGGTCAGGTATATCTGATTGTATATGGCATATCTGATATGCCCGGACGAATCCCAAAAACCATAATGAACATTTAAGTAGATGTACGGACTACTTTGTGAATACAGGACCCGACTGTAACTGATATGAACGAGATGACGCGATGAAGATGGTCGTTTTTGATATGGATAGCACGCTTATAGATGCCGAGACTATCGACGAGCTTGCTGCCATTGCCGGTGTTGGTGACCGGGTTGCCGAGATTACGAGGCAGGCTATGAACGGAGAACTCGATTACGGTGAAGCACTCTGCCGGCGTGTCGGTCTGCTCAAGGGGCTGAGCATCGAGCGTGCAAACGCCGTTGTAGACCGGCTCCCGCTGATGCCCGGTGCAAAGGAACTGGTGGAATCGGTCAAGGAGATGGGGCTTGCGACTGCCATGATCACCTGCGGTTTCATGATCTCTGCACGACACATCAAAGATCTGCTTGGCATCGATCACGTAATCGCCAATGATCTGGCTACAAACGACGGTGTGTTCACAGGAGAAGTTATAGGCGACCTGACCGAGGCTGACTCAAAGGCGCACGCACTCGAACAACTCTCTCGCAAATGCGGGATTGAACCGTGCGAGTGCATCACAATCGGTGATGGCGCAAACGACATCCATCTGTTCAGGGAATCCGGATATTCGATCGCATTTCATGCAAAACCGATCCTGAAACAGTATGCAGATGTAGCAGTCGATACAAAGGACTTAAGAGAGATCATTCCGATCATTCGGGATGTATCACAGATAGATACTGGGCGAACATCACGCCAAAACAGGAGGATACCAAGCAAATGTTGAAAGAGCTACAGGATAAAAGAGCGATACTTGTAAAAGAACTTGAAGAGTTTAGAAATAAACGTAATACACTGAATAACGAATCAAGTAAGTGGTCTTCGCAGCGCAATGAATTGAACCGCACGTCAAAGATGTTGATGGATGAAGCGCAGCATTATAAGCACGAACGCGACGAACACAACAAGAAAGTGAGCGAGTCCAAGACGGGGCGGGATTATTACAACAAGAAAATCAACGAGACCAATGCCAAAATCGCAAAAATTAAAAAGGAGTGTAATATCACCGGCACACCCGTGGATGAGCTGAAACAGGTGATCGACGACCTTGAATTCAAGCAGCAAACCCAGGTATTGTCATCAGACAAGGAAAAGGGTCTGGTCACCCAGATCAATTCACTGGTCACTGAGTATAAAGCAAAGAATGACGCGATCGAGAAAAACACCGAACTCAAACAGGCACTTGAGGAACTGGAAGAGATCCGCAAGAAAGCATCTGAATGTCACGAAACGGTTACGGAATATGCGGATATGGCTCAGGAATACCATGACAAGATGATTCACGCATTCAAAGAAGGCGAGACCATCAGAGCCAAATCGGATCGCATCCACAAGAAATTCGTGAAGATTCAGGACGAAGCAGACGATCAACATCATCTATTCATCAAAGCCCAGAAAGAGATTCGAGAACTGGATCGGCTGATCAACAGCATCTCGAAACGGGGTAGGGAGGATAAGAGGAAAGTGGAACGAATAAAGGCTAGGAAGGAAGCAGAGGTTGTATACGATCTGTTCAGGCACGGAGAGAAGATCAGTACGGAAGATCTGATGTTACTTCAACGGTCAGATCTTCTATAAGGGTCATGAAGACACTGGTGTTGTGTCTGGATCGGGATGATGACCTCGGACGGAAAGCCGGGGTCGCAAGCCCTGTTATCGGTAGAGTGGCAAACATAGATGCGGCAACGAGACTTGCGATAGCAGATCCCGAGGATTCGGACGTCAACACCATCTTCGGCGGGATAGAGGAGTATGACCGGTTGATCGATGCAGGGGAAGCGGCTGAGATCGTCAGCATCGCCGGCGATTACGATGTCGGGGTGGTCTCTGACAGCAAGATCGCTTCACAGGTCGATGATCTTCTTGGCAGGCAGGGATTTGACAACGTGATCCTTGTCTCGGACGGAGCCGAGGATGAGGCGGTACTGCCGATCATCGCGTCGAGGGTAAAGATAAATTCGGTAAAAAGGATCCGGGTGAAGCAGAGCGAGAGCATAGAGAGCACATACTACTTGCTTAAGGAGTTTATCTCCGATCCAAAGGTCAGGGGTGCAATATTCATCCCGATCGGGCTTGCTTGCATCGCTTATGCAGCATGCTCGTTGATAAACCGCCCTGGACTTGCGGTCGCAGCCATTCTTGGCACCGTCGGGACATATCTGCTGTATAACGGCTTTGGAGTCGGGCAGTCCATAGATAAGTACCGTGAAACTGCAACCGAGTCGTTATATAAGGGTAGAATCAGTTTTGTCACATATCTTGCAGCGATCCTGATCGGGATCATTGCCACGATCCAGGGCGCGGATGCCTGCTGGGAAGGAATCGCAGGCGATATCTTCCCTGGATATATCGTCTTATCGACGATCTTTATGCAGGCATCGGTCTGGTGGTATGTGGCTGCCGGATTGTTCCTTGGTTTCGGGAAGATCATTGATCTGCACCTCGAGGAAAGACCCATCGGCAGAGCATGGGCGTTTCCGTTCTTTGTCGTTGCCACCGGACTCCTGCTATGGAGCACGAGCGCATATATCCTTGCAACCACCGGAATTTACCCGAATTATGGAATCCAGCAACTCATGTTCTCGATTGGGGGGGCGGTTGTGATCGCGCTCATCGGGATCTATGCTGCATCGAGAAATTACAGGGGAGACGCACAAAATGTTGATGTTGATAATCCTTGACGGATTCGGGCTGAGCGAATCACGGGAAGGAAACGCAATTGCTCATGCGAAGACGCCCAACCTCGACGCGCTTCGCAAACGTTACCCGACCTGCACGCTGCAGGCGTCGGGCGAGGCTGTCGGGCTTCCAGCCGGGCAGATGGGGAACTCTGAGGTCGGGCACCTGAATATCGGCGCCGGAAGGGTCGTGTATCAGGATTTAACCCGCATAAGTAAGGCGGTATCTGACAAGACGTTCTTCGGAAATCCGGTTTTCCTGGAAGCGATCGAACACGCGAAAACTCACGACTCCTACCTTCACCTGATGGGGCTTGTCTCGGACGGCGGTGTGCATAGCCATATCACGCACCTCCTTGCCCTCATGGGGCTTGCGTCCGAGAACGGTGTGCGCACCGTGGTACACGCATTTCTCGATGGAAGGGACGTTCCTCCGAGGAGCGCACTCGAATACGTGAACGCAGTCGACGGATACAAGGGATACCAGATAGGCACTGTTATGGGCAGATACTACGCGATGGACCGTGATAACCGCTGGGAGCGAGTGGAGAAGGCGTACCGCGCTCTTGTTTCAGGCGAAGGCGAATTCGCAGAGAACGCGGCTGACGCCGTACGGAACGCTTATGAGCGCGGCGAGAACGATGAGTTCGTGCTGCCCACGGTCGTCAGGGGATCTGTTCCGGTTGCCGACGGTGATTCAGTCATATTCTTCAACTTCAGACCGGATCGTGCCAGAGAGATCACCAGAGCATTCGTGGACCCGGATTTCGATCATTTCGAGCGGGAGAAGCTTGCTAACCTCTATTTTGCGTGCATGACTGAATATGATGCTACAATCGATGCGGAGGTTGCGTACGTGCCGGAAGAGATCACAAACACGCTCGGAGAGGTCATATCGAAACACGGGATGCGGCAATTGCGCATCGCTGAGACTGAGAAGTATGCGCACGTCACATTCTTCTTTAACGGCGGCGTTGAGACGCCAAACCCTGATGAGGACCGCTGCCTGATACCGTCTCCAAAGGTGGCAACGTATGATCTGTTGCCTGAGATGAGTGCTCATGCGGTCACCGACGCTGTGATCGAGAGAATCGAGTCGAATGACTACGACGTGATCATCCTGAACTATGCGAACTGTGACATGGTCGGGCACACCGGCATATTTGAGGCTGCTGTAACGGCTGTGGAGACGGTTGATCTCTGTGTCGGAAGAGTCATCGATGCGGTACAAAAGTCGGCTGGGTCTGCGATCATCACGGCAGATCACGGCAACGCCGAGGAGATGGCGGATGCGGACGGGACGCCGCATACCGCACACACCACAAACCCGGTGCCGCTGATACTGGTTACTGACCTGGCGGTGGCGGGCGTCAGGGACGGGAAACTCGCCGATATCGCGCCAACGATGCTTGAGCTGCTTGGACTGCCAAAGCCCCCTGAGATGACCGGGGAGTCGGTCGTGCTGTGACCTGCACCTGGCGGAAGCGAATACCTCGTATACCACACCAACACACTCGGCAGGAGGTCGCATCCATGCCACCAAACGAGAAAACCCGCCCCAAAAAACAAGTTACTCAGCTAAACGCTTCTAACAGCGACTGATTCAACTCGCGTCTCACAGCTTCGCCCTGCTCGACGGTTCCGGCGGTTGTGACGATGCGCAGTTCCTGCGCCGATGTGCCGGATGAAATCAGGAGGCGAAGATTTCCCCGGGCGTCAGGGCGCAGCACCTTGGCTATCGTCTTCCCGCCGGCATGTCCCTTGACGCTGATGACTGACGGAACGATTCGTTTCACCGCGTGGTGCCGTGCCACAACTTCTACTGCCTTCTTCCCGGTTCTGCCGCCGATTATGGTGGTGTGCGCCCCACCAAGCTTGCTTGATTTCATGAGGGTGTTGGTATGTACTTTTGTTTGATTTTGTTTGGTGCAAACCTTAAATGCGCCCCGATATAAGCAAAATTTTTAATCATCATCGATGCAATTACACCTCATGAATATCAGCCTGTTCACAGTTCCTGACATCCCGCTGATTCACGAGGGGGATGATATAGCTATGATCGTCTGCGAGCGGTTCGATCTGCAGGATCGCGACATTGTCGTCATCGTATCCACAATCGTTGCGAAGGCAGAGGGCAGGATCGTTGAGTTGTCAGATGTTGCTCCGTCTGACCGCGCTCTTGCGATTGCAGAGCATAATGACCGTGATCCGAGAATTGTCCAGATGGTTCTTGACGAGAGCAAGGAAATCATTCTAAAATTCCCGTTTCTTCTTGTGGAGACGCAAAATGGGAACGTCTGCGTGAATGCCGGGATCGATGGATCGAATATCGATGGAGACTGTGTCGTGTTGCTACCAGAAGACTCTGACCGGAGCGCGAAAGAGATCAGGGAGGCGATATTCGCCCGGACTGCCAGAAAAGTCAGCGTGATCGTTACAGACACCAATGGACGGGCGTTCCGTGACGGGCAGACCGGTGTGGCGATTGGGATCTCCGGAATTACGCCGACGCGGGACTGGCGAGGACAGTGCGATCTGTTCGGCAAGGTGCTTGAGGTGGCAAACGAGGCTGTCGTGGACGAGATCGCCGGCGCTGCAAACCTGCTATTCGGCGAGGGCTGCGATGGTACGCCTGTCGTGGTTGTCCGCGGGCTTGACTTCTATGCCGAACACGAGGGGCTGAGACTCATACACTTCCCGAGATCAGAGGACGTGATCAGGGATGCGATTGCTCACGCTTCAACGCAAAAAACGGGATGATGTGTTGAGGACACTATCCGGATACCCTGGTGGCAGGATACTCGGATGTTAACACGCGGGTATTTTTATACCGTTTACCCATAATCAGAACCAATGAAACCGAAACTCGGTGACATAATACTCGCGCTTCGGATTATAGCCGCAATAATTGTGCTCTGGCTAATAAACTTCGACGAGCTGGAACAGACTGTAAGATCGTTAAGTCCTGGCTGCGTGGCACTCGCTGTTTCACTGGAATTTTCGGCGTTTCTTATATGGGCTCTGAAGTGGAAGTTTCTCGTCGCTAAACTCGAAAAAGTTACGTTTACGACTATTTTCCTTGGTCTCATGGCTGGAAATTTCTTCAGTACCAATGAGATTCGTGCCAGAACCTTAGGGGGGTTCGGGCGGGCGAGGTTTCTTCAGCGGGTTACGCACAACCGCGCATTTGCAGAATGTTATGCGACCATCGCCATAGATCAGACCGGCAACAACTTTGTCTTCTCCTTGCTCGTCATCTTCTCGATGCTAAACGTATTCCTGTTCCTGAATATACCATGGTGGCTATCTCTCATCATGGAGGTGATAGCTCTAATCATCTTCCTGCTGGCGCTTGCCGCATTCCTTTCAAGACGGAAAATCGATGAAACCACGGTTGTTCGATTTCTCCGTCCGAAGTTGCAGCGAATCTACGATTTTTCGATTTTCAAGTTCATCCGAGACCGGTTTGACACCTATATCAAATTTGAGGATATTATCGTATCGAGCCTTGCAAAATTTGCAGAGACGTACAAAGAGATATTGAAAGACCGGAACGCTCTTGCGAGGGACATCGGTCTCTCAGTGATCATGTTTGCGCTTATTTACGCCAAGGATGGGGTCTTGATCCGGGGTGCCGGATATGACATCTCTATTCCGCATCTCATTGTGGCTCTGTCCATCATATTCTGGGTTAGTTCGGTTGTTCCGGTTCCCAAAGGACTTGGATTCAAAGAGCTTGTGATGACTGGCGTCTATACCCTGGTTGGGGTGCCTATCACCGTTGCGGTCATCGTCGCCCTGATACACCGGGCGATCTATCTATTCTTTGTGATCGTTGTCGCATATTTAGCGGTCGTTTTCCTGCGGATCTCTAACACTGGCAGCAATCGTTGCAGCGATTGATGTAGCGATACGTATCGATACAAAGATCCGGGAAAAGACACCCGACACCCGACACCCAAAACCCAAACCCCTGCCATCCCACATCTCGATGGAGTGCATACCGTACTGTGGTCAGGTGGCAAGGGCGGACGTGGTGAACAAGATCAAGCAGGCGATGTTATGAGCGGGCGAGGGTGGTTGAGGGGTAACAGCCAGGGACGAAGAGCTGGAAAGGAGAGGCTGGCAAAAGGTTCGGAGTGAGCGGCGCACGGACCGGTTGCATGGACAATGGCAGATCACCGCAACTATTCATCAGTCTCGTGATAAATTATGCTGCCGCAATGCTTGCAGTACGTGGCATCGAGGTCATGATGACTGAAACCGCATTTTTGGCACGTTACAATCTGTTTTTTGGAAGTCGAGAGCATAAACTCCTTTATCAACAGACCAAGCTGCCACGGCACGAGAGCAATGCTGACAAGTATCATGAGAACGGTTGCGAAGCGTCCGAGGGGAGTTACAGGGACGATATCGCCAAAACCGACCGTGGTGAGCGTTACTATCGAAAAATATACCGCGGAACCAAGATCATTGATATCGGGATTCAGAGCCCTCTCAGCCTCGTAGATAAATGATGATGCCACAAAGATGATCGAAACGATCGTAAATATGATCTTCATGATTCTTATTTCATGCATCTTCGCATCCTCTGAGAGGAACGCGCCGGTATCCACGAACCTCATGAACCTGAAAATCCGAAATACCCTGAAGATGCGCACAAACCTGAGATCAAGGAATGTGATGAACGTGGGTATTATCGCAACGAGATCTATGATGCTGTAGACGTCAAGAACGTGTTTTACCTTCTTTTCCGCAACCCAGAGCCTCAATATATACTCCAGTATGAAAATAGAGACGGTGACAACCTCGATATCCCAGAAAAGATGAGGATCTGTGTCGTGGAAGTAACTCTCTGTGATAAAGACGAGTACCGTAAAAAGATTGAGGGATATTATGAATAGATCGATAAACTTTCCTGTGAATGTCGTGGTGTCGTGTAGATAGAATGCGACCGTTTCTTTGATCGTTCCATGCCGGGGGCGCATAGAATAAATATCGGCTGATATGTTAATATATACTCGCCTGAAAAGTTATCCGGGAGATCGTTAAATGAGGGTGATAACGTTGGACACGTTTTGCAGGAAAAATCCAGGTAACAGAGAGAATACGATCCCAAAGGAGGATACTATGACACAGACTCTTTTATTTTCATGGCATATACACTATAATATCCAGTCACTCTACGCATCATTTCATTTACGACAAAGTATATCGCCAGCCCCGCCCAAAGGGCAGTTTTTACTCGCAAACTTTTCACCAAACTTTTCACCAAACTTTTCACAAAAGTTTGATCAAAAACTGACTTCCAACCCGGAGGGCAGTTTTTACTCGATTTTTTGTGAAAAAATCGTTTTCATTAACCATTCTCAGATTAGTACACTACTGATTTTCATGGCGGCTGGAATTGCAGGATACACCCGCGAAGAAGTTGCTTCTGTTCAGGTCAACTATGCGCAAACCCATGGATTATGCGTTAGGTATAAGTCCGCAATCAGACATTAGATGATCGGTGAACCATTATGAGAATACCCGTGGTCGCAGGAAAGTTCTACCCGTCAAATTCCAGGGATCTGAAAAAAGACATCAAATCGTATTTCTCAGGAATCGAAATCTCCACTGATCAGGCTATCACCGGAGCGGTCGTGCCGCACGCCGGATACATGTATTCTGGCAGGACCGCGGCGCATGTGTATGCATCGCTCCCGGAAGCTGATACGTTCGTGATCATCGGACCAAATCACACCGGATACGGTTCAGCGGTCTCGGTATCGTCTGATGCATGGAGCACGCCGCTTGGCGATGTTGGGATCGATACCGACATAGTCGAGTCGCTCCCGCGCCGCATCATCGATGTCGATGAAAGCGCCCACAAATACGAGCATTCGATCGAGGTCCAGATCCCGTTTTTGCAGACGAGGTTTAGCGACTTCAAGATCGTTCCGATATGCATGGGCTTGCAGGATGAGGAGATGGCACGCGAGGTGAGCATCGAGCTGATGGATACGCTTCAGGAAACCGATAAGAAGATCGTTGTGATTGCGTCTTCCGATTTTACGCATTATGAGCCTGCCCAAGACGCATACGACACCGATCATTACGTGATCGAGCCGCTGCTTGAACTAAACGTCAGCGAGTTTTATTCGCGCATCAGGCAGCGAAACGCATCTGTATGCGGGTACGGTCCGATCGCTGTTATGATGCGCCTTTGCAGGGGGCTTGGCGCGAATTCTGGCAAGCTGCTTGCGTATTCGAACAGCGGCGATATCCAGCCAATGGCAGAGGTGGTCGGATATGCCGGAATCGTGGTTGGGGACTGGTAAACCAGGGACGCGGGCAATAATCCCTGCTAATACCCAAAAACGAACGCCATCACACCATAAAAGATTAGATCCCCGAAAACAACGGCGACGATGAACCCTGCCGTGATCGGGATCATGAACGGTAGTCCCGGAGTCACCCAGACCCGGGTCCCGATTAGTCCCTCCGATCTGAAGTGCTCCAATCGTTTCAGTACAGGATCATCGATGACAACTCCGGTTCTTCTGAATTTCGCCGTTACCACGCCGTTTCCACATACATAATCCTCGATCAGTTTGATATGCTTATTCTTCAGATCAGTTATCCTGCATTTGTATCCAACGATCAGATACCACGGCTTTTCTAAAATCTCGCGCACAGAAAGCGTGCACAGATTATACAGGAGGATGCAAAGCGGCACAACGACCGCGAGCAGAACAGCATTTACGAGCGTACTGAATGCGAAGATATTGAGAGGCGGTGCGCCAATGATCGGAAACGTGTATCCAAGCACCTCTATATTCGGAAAGACCGGAAATATGAATGCCAGCGCGATCAGCGCTTTTGCATCCGCACCGCCGAATGCACCGAGCCGGAATAATACGTACACAAACAGATAAACGCATGTGACCGCGATAATCGTATAATAAACATATCCCGTGCCTTTTATGAGCGCGTCCGCAATCACAAGCGGCAGCGCCGCAACAAAGACCACGCCCCATAGCTCATTTGGCACGGTTCTGGTCTGCAAGTCAGTGCGGCATGAATATAATAAGAAAGACATACAAACAAGCAACTTCAACAAATCAATCATACCCATGCTCCGGTGATATACTCAAGTTTCTGCGGCGCTTCCACGATCGGGACACTCCCATATATCCCGATCTGTCCACCAGTGATAATTAAACCTCCGGTGATCGATTCCACCCCGCCGACAATCGAGAATGCATCCTTGATCGATGCCGCGCCGTTCACTGCATTCCCAACCGCAGTAGCTGCCGCATCGGCAAGAGAGACGTCCTCTGAAAGTATTGTTACGGCATCAGCGTCTCCAAAACTGATCGAGTGCCCGATCCTGCCTGATGATGTGCATATACCAAGAATTGAGTCACGCGGCTCGATTTCAAGTCCGATGCTGATACCAGTTGCGGATTCTCCTGCGTAGATCCCGACGATGACTGTTTCATCGTTGATCAGAGCGATGTCGCCGCCGTTGTCAACGATCGCGTACGTTGCGCCAGCCCTTATCATTGCTTCCACCGCCATTGACGCGATCGTGCCTGCAACAGCACTCATCGGTCCAATACCAAGTCTGTTTGCCGCATCGATCATCCGCCATGCGATCTCAGGAATATCAGAAGCGTCAGGGTGGATAGGTCGGTATTTATCAAGTGTGACCGCGAAGAATGGGTCTTTCCGGATGAATTCTTCCAGATCGGATCTGCACGACCTGATCGCATCTTTTGCGACCGGCATGTATTCTTTTTCAGAACTGATCGTGACGATTGTCTCTTTGAGTTGAAAGCGTTCCCGTGCGTGCCTATTGCACATAACCATAACAGGGCGACCCTTACGCCCTGCCCCGCACCATGATCAGCCGGTTGATCGCATTTACGAGCGCCTCGACAGACGCCATCACGATATCCTCTCTTGCGGCGCGTGCATTCACGATCCTGCCATCGGCATCCTCCACAGCGATCGTCACCTCTGCAAGAGCATCAGCGCCTCCTGAGATCGCTTCGAGCTTGAAATCCTGCAGATGAACTTTTGTTCCTTCGCCGAGCAGATTCTGCACCGCACCGAGTGCTGCATCCACAGGACCGACGCCGGTGTTTGCAACGACCCTCAGCTCTCCGCCAACGTACGCTTTCACAGCCGCAGTCGGTGTGATGATGTTTCCGGTCATCACCGAGACCTCCTTTAAATCGATGAACTGCTCCTTTTTAGAGACCTCTCCAAGAATGGCTTCGGTTATGGCGTAGAGATCTGAATCTGTGACCGGTTTTCCTTTATCTCCAAGTTCCTTGATCCGGTTTAATATCTCTACAAGCTGTTCATCGGTTGTCTGGAATCCTGCCGCCTCAATCGCCAGTTTTACAGCATGCCTGCCCGCGTGTTTTCCGAGAACGATCCTGCGCTTGTGCCCGACCATCTCAGGCGTCATCACTCCCGGCTCAAACGTGTCGGTGCGCACGAGCACTCCATGCGTGTGGATGCCTGATTCGTGTGCAAACGCGTTCTCCCCGACAATCGGCATCAACTGTGGGATTCGGACGCCTGTGTGCTGCTCGACTATGCGCGACGTCTCAAAGAGGTGCTCGGTCTCGATGTTTGTTTTTGCGCCATAGATCGTGTGCAGGATCATCACAGTCTCTGCGAGATCGGCGTTTCCTGCACGCTCTCCAAGTCCGTTGATCGTCACCTGAACCTGTCTTGCGCCTGCTTCGATGGCAGCGGTGCTATTTGCGACCGCAAGCCCGTAGTCGTTGTGGCAGTGTGTATCAAGAGGCACCGAGACCGTTTCTGCGATGTCCCGGATCAGGCGGTACATCATGGATGGCACCATCACGCCCACCGTGTCAGGAACATTGATGACGTCGCAGCCAGCCTGCTCGACAGCCCGGTGTATTTGGGTCAGGTAATCGATATCGGTTCTGGTCGCATCCATTGCTGAGAACATGCAGGCTACGCCGTGATCCTTGATGTGCTGCACCGCAGAAACAGCAAGCTCCACGACCTCTTCCCTGGACTTATCGATGGTGTGTATCCGCTGGACATCGGACGTGGATACGAATGTGTGCACCATATCAACATCGCAATCGAGACACGCGTCGATATCCTTCGTTATCACCCGTGATAACCCGCATACCTGTGAATTAAGACCCAATTTCGCAATCCGGGCGACTGCATCCTTTTCACCCGGAGATGCAATCGGAAAACCCGCCTCGATGATGTCAACACCGAGTTTATCCAGTTGCTCTGCGATGATAAGTTTCTGCCGGATACCAAGCGATACGCCAGGCGTCTGCTCACCATCCCGCAGCGTGGTATCAAATATACGTACAAACTTGTCCCGGAGTTCTTCGTTGCGATAATTCATGGACATCACTACCCAATGTTAGTTGTGTGACGGTATCAAAGCGTTGCATAGTGCCGATCTGTGATATTTACGATATCGGCGATCTCTGACACGCCGTAATGTCCAAATGATGCGGTTATTGTGTATAAATCTTTTTCCGGGTTTGCGGTTTGCAAGGGGCTTGTTGATTTGGATAGTGCCGCCAGAAAATAATAAAAACCCCTCTATTGTTGCAACCGAAAGTTTAATAACAACCCGAACCGAAATATACAGGCTGGCACATCGCCGAGGGGTTGCATATCAAATGGCTATGATAACTACACTTAACAAGACCCTATCCGATTTACATACGGATTCTTCGATCGAGGCGAGTGCGATAGTGAGTCGGAATGGGATACTGGTCACATCGAATGCGCCGGGTGATGCACGAGCGTTCGCCGCGATGGCGGCAACCGTGCTCGGCGCTGCTGAGATCACAGCCGAGGGCTTGGATCGGGAAGTGCCAAAGCGGATGATCGTGGAATCAAGGCACGGGCGATTGATCATTATGGGGGCGGGCAGAAAGATGCTGCTGGTGACACTGGTCAAACCAAACGCCAATCTGGGCATGTTGTTGATGCAACTCGATGCGACGGTCGGAGAGATCGCAGAGACTGTGGAGCAGGTTCCGATTGCTCATATATCCGCGCCAGTTGCACCTCGGAGCGTCTCTTCGTAACCACCCGTCACATTGGCGGATGTGATACGGTTTTTGGTAACATTTATATCTGAACGACGGGTTGATAATCCACATTCACCCATTAAAGGAGGGTTTTAGCATGGATTATGCGGAAATGTCAGATAAACTCGTAAACCTCTTGAGACTGGAAGGAAAACCGATAGCAGTCTCACTCATAAAGAGGGAAGAAGACATCCCGGGAGACCTGTCAGAGATCGAGTCGCCGCGGCGGTACTGTCAGATGCTTCAGGATGCCAGATTCAAAGATACCGTGAGCCTTGCCACAGTAGGCAAGCATGCCTGCGATGGCGGCGCGGCAGCCATTGGATTCAAGGATTACGGACAGATAATCAAAACGGGCGCGCTGTACCGTTACAAGCTGAATAAGGAAGTCTCGCTCGGTGTTGCCAAGCGTGTGGTTGACCACATGCCAAGACCTGCGCCCGGATCGACGGTCGCAACCATCATTGCGCCGCTTGACAGGGCGCCAACCGATCCTGACGGCGCAAGACCTGATGTGATCGTGGTCATGGCTGGCGTGCTTGCGGCAAGGCGGATCGTTCAGGCGATGATCTACAGGCACGGCGGACGGTTCAATGCAAACTTCGCAGGCATACAATCAACATGTGCGGATGCCACCGCCTATCCCTACATCTCAGGTAATATCAACGTCTCGATCGGGTGCGATGGCGCAGCCAAGAACGCCGGACTCTCAGATGACGAACTCGTGGTTGGCATACCGGCAGAATTGCTCGAGGAGATCACAGAGACGCTGAGCGAATGTGCGCCAGGATGGGATATATGGCAGAAAGGGACGTAACAGTTAACGCCGGAAAGGATATCAGAGGCAAATAGCGAAGCAGTGAAGGGATTAGCTCCCTTCATTTGTCTTTTTCCATGGTATATCTACTATAGCGTCCAGCCACTCTACGCACAATTTTCATTTACGAAAAAGTATATCGCCAGCCCCCGCCCGAAGGGCATTTCTTACTCGCAAACTTTTCACAAAAGTTTGATCAAAAACTGACTTCCGACCCGAAGGGCATTTCTTACTCGCAAACTTTTCACAAAAGTTTGATCAAAAACTGACTTCCGACCCGGAGGGCAGTTTTTACTCGATTTTTTGTGAAAAAATCGTAGTACAGAACATTAATATATGGCGAGGACTCTATAATGTAAGTGCAGCCGTGCAATAATTCTGTTGCGCCAAACTTTTTTGCTCACCGAGAAAAAAATTTCACCGCGGGGAAAATGTTCTGTTGGTTAAGAATAAATAGGTTGCATGTAAGTTGAGTCACTGTAACCCTGCTATGGTGCAGGTGCAAAATCGCACATGGCGGCGAGGCTCATGAAACAAGTTCCAACAGGCATACCGGGACTGGATCAAATACTGGATCGTGGATTCACACGTCCGTCAACCGTGCTGATCGCGGGCACGGCTGGCACAGGCAAGACCACGTTTGCGGTACAATCCATGTTCGCAGCGGCTAAGGCTGGTGAAAAATGCCTCTATTTTTCGGCGATATCCGAACCGATCGCAATGTTAAGCGGGTACATGTCCAGATTCAGCTTCTACGACCCATCGATGTATGAGCGCGAGAATCTCATCTACTTCGATCTGAGTCGCGAGATCATGAAGAACAAGGCTTATGATCTGGTGGATATCATTACCGAGAATGTCGAGGCGATCCAGCCGGACCGCATCGCAATTGATCCGATCACGACGATGGATCTACCACTGACTGATAACGAGCGCAGGCAGTTCTATTTCGACCTTTTCGTCGGAATGAAGGGCTGGAATTCACTTGTGATGGTCACTGGTGAGTTTACAGAGCAAAGTATGCAAACAAGCCCGATCAGTTATGTTGCAGATTCGATCATACATCTGTCGAACGAATTGAAGAAGGGATGCCGCGTGCGGTATCTCGATGTGCTGAAGATGCGAGGGCAGTCTTACGCAAGCGGCAAGCATGTGTACCGGATCACCGATGATGGCATCATCACATATCCGACACCTTCGTTTGTCGGAGGCGGCGCGGTCGCTGCGCCGCGCAAGCGCGTAAGCACAGGCATCGCAGGACTCGACGAGATGCTCTGCGGCGGGCTGATCAGCGGGACAACCTCGATGCTGACCGGTCCGAGCGGTACAGGCAAGACTACGTCAGGCATGCATTTCATCCTTGATGGTGCGCGCCAGGACGAGCCCGGACTGATCGTCTCGTTTGAGGAGAGCGCGGAACAATTGCGAAGGAATGCATCATCCTTCGGATGGGATCTTGGTACGCTTGAGGAGAATGGCATGCTGCGCATCCTGTATCCGCCCAACGAAGAGGTGTATTCAGGAGAGAGCCTGCTTTCGATACGGGACTGCGTTACAGAAATCGGAGTGAAGAGGGTCCTTGTCGATTCGATCAACGGATTTGCCGGTATGTCGCCTAATGACGATAGCGATGAATACGTTCGCAAGACATCCGGGTACCTGAAATCGAACAACATCACCACTGTATTTGTCAATGAGACCGCGGATCTTCTCGGCTCGAAACAGATCACCGAGAACGGCACTTCGTATATCATGGATGCCGTAATCATGCTCAGGTACGTGGAGATCGAGTCGGAACTGCGAAGGGCGATGTCGGTGCTCAAGATACGCGGGAGCGCGCATGACGCGGGCATCCACGAAATAAATATCACGGACCATGGACTATCCGTCGTAACAGACGGGACATCATTCGAGCAATACGAAGATATATTCAGCGGGGCACCGAGGTTGGCTAGAGCGAAGGCATTTGTCAAGGCATTTGGAGAGCGGTGACTACTCTTATGGCAGATATTGGAAACATTCTCGGTGCATATTCCTTAATTCTCGCGTCTGTCACAATTCTGTTCATATTTGCGATCGGCAGGTTATACCAATCGAATTTCGGTAAGAAAACCTATTATAAATGGTTTCTGATACCGGCAACACTCTTTATACTGTATGGGGTGATGTGCGCGTTTGGTCGTGGCTGGCATACAGTTGGTTTTGTCGGAGCCGTATTGTCGCTGGTACTTACCGTTAGATTATACCGGATCATGATGAGGGTTGAAAAATGATTGATAGTATTTTAGAGGTGGCAATGCCCGTATCGATTGCGTTTGTATTCTACACACTTGCGCAGTTCAGCGGAAAACTCGGTGAAGCACTGCAACTGAGACCATATTATATGCTGTATTATGTTGCCATAGTGTTGCTCTTCGCAGGTATTCAACTGGACTTACTCTACATGTCACCATGCACGTTCGCTTATATGCCCGTGTATAATTCTGAGTTGCCCGGAGTAGTAACCGCGATCGCGATGACCATCGGCGCGGTAACCACGATCAAGTACTGGGGCTGGCTCCTCAGGTCCTGAAGGGTTTGGGAAGACTCCTGCCATGCAACTCCAGCCCAAGTTGATCATCCTATTTCTCTGCGTCTCGATTGTGCCGTTTAGCATCATCGGGTATTACACGTACACCCTCTCCATCGAATCGATGGAGGCTGATGCTTTCGAGCACCTGACCTCATTGGCACAAACAAGGGCGGATTACCTTGTTTCATGGATTGTGTATATGCAGGATAATGCAGTGGTCGTTGCCGGTGCACCATCGGTAGTCCGGAACGTCGAAGTGATGGCGACGGCAGACCCATCAAGTATCGAATACCGACAGGCAAAGGATGCCGTCGAGGAATTTGAAGATATTGCGATGAAGGGCTATGCCACGTTCGACGAGATATTCGTGCTTGACAGCAGCGGCACCGTCATCGCGTCCACCAACAAAAACATCATAGGGGATAATCGGTCATCGCGTGAATACTATCGCGAAGGGCTACATGCCACCTGCCTGACCAGTGCATACACATCTCCGACACTTCAGGTACCAACGATGCTGGTGTCTGCTCCGGTGCTGCACGATGATAACAGAACCATTGGCGTGGTGGTCTGCAGGACCAACTTCAACATGATCCATGCGACCATACACGACCGCAAAGGGCTTGGAAAGACGGGCAGGGCTTTCCTGGTCGATAGTAACGGTTATCTTGTCAGCGGTTTGCCAGATGATGCAAAGACGATACCTATTATCAGGAATACCAGTGAGAATTACTGTGGCATCTATACCAACGACGGAAAAGATGTGATCATCTCCCGCGTGTGGATGCCTGACCAGAAATGGTACCTGATCGTTGAACAGGATCGCGACGAGGTGCTATATTCCCTTAACATACTGATCGAACGGGCGATCGCTGTTACAATCGGTGTTATTGTGTTAATCGGCATGTTCTCTGTATTAACCACATGGCAGATTACAAAACCGATCGAACGGCTGCATGACGGGGCAGAGGCGGTGGCAGCCGGCGACTATTCGATACAGGTTCCTGTAGTGTCAGACGATGAAATCGGAGTGCTGACCAGACGGTTCAATGAAATGACATCCGAGCTTTATGAAACTCACCGGGAACTGCAGAACACGATAACCCTTGTCAATCGCGATCTTGAAAACCAGAAAAGTACGCTTGAGAGCATACTCCGGAGCATACCTGACTGTGTGTTCGTGATTGATACTGATTTCAAGATAGTCATGGCAAACCAGGCATGCAAGGAGCTTACAGGCATATCAGAGGAAGATATTATCGGAAAGCTCTGTTATGACGTATTCTCGAGCGATGCGTGTGAGCCGCGATGCCGGCTTCAGGAATCTGCAGGCGATCATGGTGGCAGCGTGTGCTGGGAGATGGATATCGTTGGCGGGGATGGCAGGAGCGTTCCGATCATGACCTGTGGCGCGCCGCTGCGCGCCGCTGATGGGACGATCATCGGATCTGTCGAGGTGCTGCGTGACGTCACCCGGATGAAGAGTGTGACTGAAGAACTGCAAAGAGCGAATGCGGAACTCGGGCTTGCAAATGTGGAACTTAAAAAACTCGACAAACTCAAGACGGATTTTATAAACATCGCATCCCATGAACTGCGGACCCCGCTCACGTCGATCATGGGCTTTACCGAGTTCGTGGCTGACGAAATGCTCGGAGAACTGAACGCCGGGCAAAAAGACGCACTCTCAAAAGTCCTCTCAAACAGCGATCGGCTGGTACGGTTGATCAACAACATACTCGACATATCGGTGATACAGGCGGGTGGGCTGGAGTTAAAGCTCGACGAACTGGATTTATCAGAACTGATAAGGGATATCGTAGCGGATATGGGGGCGCTTGCTGAGAAGAAGAACATATCATGCACCATTGAAATTCCGGACCACCTCGTTGTCGGGGGGGATAGTGACCGTCTGGAGCAGGTCGTCGCAAACCTGATCGGGAATGCGATTAGATTCACGCCGGATGGGGGCAGCGTATCGATCACCGGAGTCGATGGCGGCGATTGGATCAGGGTTGCTGTCAGCGATACCGGCATCGGCATCACACCGGAGGACCTGCCGCACGTCTTTGAGGAGTTCTGGCAGGTCGAGAAGAGTAAGGGCATGGGTCTTGGTCTCGCGATTGTGGCAAACATCATCCACAGACACGGCGGCGTCGTCTGGGCTTCGAGCGAGGCTGGGTGTGGTAGCACGTTTGCATTCAAGATGCCAAAGGAGGTCCCACGCCGCCCGGATGAGTTAGATGGTCCGGGATAGGAGTGGAGACTTTTTGATTCTGTGTATGTGTTTAGCTGAGGCGAAAAAACCACGAGATTTCACGAGATTAACACAAGAAGATGATGGTACATACAAGATATTAGTGATATGTTTGCATTTCACTGACATTCCGCACGTGTTTTTTGTAAGAAGATCTATTTTTGCAAATGGTGAATAGTGGCTATTGATTGTGATTTTTTGTTTTTAAAGATAATCTATTTATTAAAATACATATTTTTCACATAAACATGTAAAGCATCCTCTGTTGAAATTAGATAGGTTGTGCCATCACAGTATAAAAATAATATTTTTCAGATATTCAAAACCGCTATCAGTAGAAATTGTGAGAAATGGATGGCGACCTGCG
>JAIWAP010000010.1:0-28939 GCA_048634345.1 Methanobacteriota archaeon
GCAGTCGTCACAAGACACGAACCCCTCAGAAGACTATGTCGAGGGACAGCAGATGGAGGAGACCGAGACATTCCAGACCGCCCCGTCCTCGTCGAGCGCGCCCCTGCTTGCAATCATCGCACTGATCGCGATCCTTGCGCTGATCGGGATCGGGTTAAGATTTAAACGCAGGTAGCCCCCAATTCATCTACAGACACAACCCATGGCAGACACAACCAGCTTAATCGCATCGAGCGTTCTGATCGGAATCGCAGTCCTTGCCCTGAAGACCGGGCTTGGCTGCGGTTTTGCGAGCCTCTCGAGAAGAGAGGTCGTATATCTTGCAACCGTCTATCTCGTGGTCTCGATCATCATGGGCTACCTCGTCGGGATCATTCCACTTGATCTGACGCAGAACATCCTTGCGATGGGTGTCACGATGCACCTCATCATCGCAGTCGGGCTGATCTACTTTGGAATCCACACAAAGAGGCAGTGGCTATCTCAGAGGCGAGATCTCTCGAGAAAGACGTTTCTCTGGCTATCCATTCCATGCCCGGTATGCCTGACAGCGACGTTCCTTGCATGTACGGTGCTTGCAGGCGCGATCGACCGCAGCAACATCGCGATCGGCGCAATCGTAGGATTGGTCTTTTTTGCAGGAATCATCGCAGCGTCGTTCTCTGTTTCATTCCTTGCGGAGCGATTCGGCAGCAAGGATCCTTCCGCGCTCGGAACGACGATGATTCTCTTCGGGCTATTCTACCTGCTTTCGCCGCTCGTGATCCCTGCGTACATGCAGGCGCAGACGATACCCATCTCATCTATTCCCATGAACCTGGGCGAGACTGTACTCTCGTTTGCGCTGATGGCGGCACTTGGCGTGATCGGTTTTGTGGGATCCAGGCGAAAATCTAAGGATTTGGAGAACTGAAACGGAGGAAAAATGGATATATCTTCAGGAATATTCGGAACAATGTTCATGATCTCAAATTCGCTGCTATACCCCGTGGTCCTCGTCCTGCTCGGATTGATCGCGTGGTCGTTTGTCTCGGTTGGGCAGTTCGTATCAGAGTACACCGCACGAAGCAGGGACGCGATCCGGCTCAAGGCAAATTGCAGGGATGCGAAGACGAAGATTGAAAAAGGAGATCTGAACGGGGCGGCAGCAGTTCTCACAGGCAGCGGATCGAACGATCTATTAAAGAGGTTCACAAAAGACATTTCAGAGATTCTTGATGTGGAAAATTTCCCGGTTGAGGCAGAGAAGCTGCTTCAGGACTACGAACTGAAGATCGCGGGTGAACTGATGCAGTCGAGACTGGTGTCCCGGGTCGGTCCGATGCTGGGGCTTATGGGCACGCTGATCCCGATGGGTCCTGCGCTGATCGGCTTATCATCGGGAAACGTACAGCAACTCGCTGAAAATCTCGTTATCGCATTTGCAACAACGGTTCTCGGTCTTCTGGCGGGAGGCGTTGCGTATTGCACCCTGCTTGTTAAGAAGAAGTGGTACACGCAGGACTTAAGCGACATGGAGTATGTTGTGGAGGTCTTGAAGTGAGATCAACCCGGAAGCGGATCGTTCTGGACGACGAGGAGGATCCGCTGGGTGGCGTTGCAAACCTCTTTGACGCTGCGATGGTCTTTGCTGTGGCGCTCCTTGTTGCGCTTGTTGTCTCTTATAACGTGCCAGAGCTTCTCGATGCTGATGCAAGCGTTACGATCGTCAAGAATCCGGGAGATCCGAATATGCAGGTCATAATCAAGGATAAGGAGACGATAAAGGTGATGAATATGACCGAGCAGATCCTGGGCGGTCAGGGAAGCAAGATCGGGACTGCATACCGGCTGGAGACCGGGGAGGTCATCTATATGCCTGAGAATGAACCGGGTGAGACTGCGGGGTTGGAACCGGAACCTGGGAGTACCTGATGAAGACTGATCGTGCGTGTGTAGCCACCCAAGCGTCGCCCGCATCATGCGGAGCTGCCCCCGAGTCCGAGTCCGAGTCCTGGGATGCCCCGCGATCCATCGCAGAACATGGCGATCAGAGCGTTTAATATGTATTGCGCATGAATATGGAAATAGGGCTGAAAAAGGCGATAGAATATGAAAAAGAGAACAATACCAGGCTTAATGGTGGTAGTAACAATTGCAGCGGTTGTTATATTTGCCGGATGCGTGGAAGAAAACCATGTAGATGTAGATCAGGTGAGAACATACGCAGATCCGATCACTGAAAACATCCTGTCAGGTATGAGTGAGAACAATTATCCCAAATACTCCGGGCATTTTGATCAAACCATGAAGAATGCTATGAATGAGGCTGTTTTCAATGAGACTAATATTTTGATCCGGTCAAAGATCGGGGATTACGTATCAAAGGAATTCTGGAAAGTGGAGAGTAAAAACCAGTACACGATTGTTTACTACAAGGCAAGATTCACCGACGAGCCTGAAGATGTCATCATCAAAGTTGTCTTCCAGGAGATCACGGGAGAAATGAAAGTGTCAGGGCTGTGGTTGGACTCGCCCAAATTGCGGGAGAAATAAGACCTGAATCGTGCGTGGCAAAGAAATGCCCTGCCTCGCAGAGGCTTAAACTTGTAAATATACTATTTGGCAGTCACAAATAAAAAAAGATATCGATCGAGGCGATCAAGCGGTACAGGCGTTCAATCTCCCGTATATGAGTGTGTAAGGATCATATCTCGTAGAGCACGTCGATTCCCTTGTGCATCTTTTCTATTTCATGATTCACACGGAATAGCCTGGTTTTATCGGTTTTATGCCCGCATAGCTGGTCGATGAACCAGAGAGCTTTCAGATGGTCTTCTGTGCTCATCTTCCAGTCCGGCTTCTCCTCCGCAAATCCAAGACCGCTTGCATAAGCAAGCAGATCGAGGCGTGCGGTTTCGCTGATCCATCCGATCTCGATATAATAATCAAGGATGCTCGGCAGATTATTGGGTCCGACCATCTTGAGCAGGAAGTCCAGAAGCTCCATCGCGATCTTGACATGATCTGCCTCGTTTCCTACGGACTGCAGCTTCACATAAGCGGTCGGAGGCATGATCTCCACCTCGGCGACCCCGTCCCCGGTACTGACAACCGCGTCAACCACGTCAGCCCCGCCTGCTTCGACATCCTCCAATCTGGCGATGATGTCGCCAACATCCCCGGTCAGCGTCAGGGCGATCTCGTACATGTCATCGAAACCCTCATACAGACAATCGATGCGCTCTGTGTTCGCAGCCAGATTCACGATTTCCGATCTGTTCATCCCGATCAAATCCAGCAGTTCATCCATTTTTCCGGAAAAATCGCTCTGCATTGAGATCAGTTCAGGCAGTGTCTGCTCGATCCGGGCTACTTTTGCAGTCATACCGTTCGTCTTTGCCTCCACTGTCAGCATGGCTACGTCGGTTTTCGACAGTCCGGCTCCGAGCGTCTCCAGTTGTTGTTTGATGTCATCAATCTCTGCTGATATCGTCTCTGGCAATACCGCCTTCGAGTCCGCTTTCCCGGCTGGCGCAGGCATGTAATAGACGGCTTCGGTAAGCATCGAAAAGACACGCATGATCTCCCCCATCTGCGCCTGCACCGCCAGAATATCTTTCCTGGCTGCACCGACCCCCTCACTGAGTACCTGCTGTGACTGCGCAAGGGCGCTGTGGGCATCCTCCATCTCTGCTGCTTCCTGTGCGAATGGCGAATCGTATTCGGAGCCATATCCGTTTTCACCGTCGATTACGTCACCTGACGTCGCAAGCTCTGCTGAGTAGGTTGCTATCCGGCGGCGAAGCTCGCCAGTCCTCACGATCCGTTTAAAAATCGATTGCAGCGCAGGCACTACGCTGTCTCTAACCCTTATGGCTACCGGAGTCGTTTCGCCCAATTTCGCCCTCCCCACTACTATATAATATTATAATGTCGCTGAATGGATTTAAACGCTTTGGTCGAAGATTATATTCATCTCAGTCAGTTCGGTCCTGAGTTCTCCAAGTGTGGCAAGCCGCTCGGCACATGCATTGTGCTGGTGAATACTCTCCTCATTGATCTGCTTGATTGAGATCAGGGAATCATCCGGAAGATGCGCGAATCGCTCCACAATCGAACGCGCCATCGCGCGGACGCAGTCCTCTACAAATTTTGGGTTCCGGTGTGCGGCATCGACCACCGCCGCCTCATCAGATCGCTTGAGCAGCTCAAATATCGAAGAACTCATCGAGTCCTCGATGAGATCGATCAGTTTCTCGAGCGAGACATCGTACCGGTCATGCACCTCGATGGAGATGGTTCCGCGCCCGCGCTGGTTGTGGGTCGCCATAGGCACCCTGCTCAGGAACTGTGCAATCGTGGCTTCCGGGATTTTGAGGTCAAGCATCTCCTTTCTGGCACGATCCCGCATGATCTCCTGCGCACACGGACATGCAGTCATTCCGAGAACCTCTGCACCCACCAGTTTCCTGACCGTGATGTCGTCTCCATCCGATCTCGTGGCGACCGCCTCTGCAAAGATGTCAGCCACGCCCTGACATTTCATCTGAGTCACCGGCGTCTCTCGTTTGACCACGTATTCGCTGTTCATCTGCACCTCGGCGCGAGACGCGTACTCGTGCTTGGTAAGCAAGCGGCGTGCAACCACACCACATAGTTCTTCTATCTCGTACACCGGCGCCTCGACCGCTTCCTCCAGGACCTCATCGATCGTCTCAAAGTTTCTTGAAAGGTTTGCGCCTTTGCGGTCGTACGGCAGGTCCACAAAGATGTTGAACCTTGCGATAAGCACGATTGGGCGCTTGCCCTCGCGTGCGATCTCGATCAGTTTCTTGACATCGGTGACACCAACGCGCGTGAGGTTGATTGGTATCGCCGGGTGACTCGCCTGAACATCTGGTAGCTCGATCACAGGTAGTTTCATGACATTGTTCTCCGATGGATAATTTTGTTGTGTGGTCTATGCGTCGATATATAAGCCTTGTGCATGAAATGGATGTGCAGACCGGTAGGACACACCGTTTCCCAACTCTTCAAAACTCGTGGGTATTTATGCGGTGCAACCAGAACACATAACTAATACTCGATCGAAGTACCGGCAACACTTGGGATAACCATGGCAGAGAATCGAGACATCCTTGAGACACTTGAGATGCGCGGCATCACTGTTGCCGCGATCACGGACGCGGCGATGGAGATGTATGTCCCGCATCCCGGAATAGAGACCGAGGCGCTTGCAAGAGAAGCGTTCGGGCGCGAATTTGCTTTTGCATTATCCGATCCGAACCTGTGCATACTCCTGTATGCGGCGGTTCTTCTCGAAAAGGAAGGTCCGGACGGCAGGCTGCCCGGCATATCCGCATCCGAATATGAGCGCGATCCGGTATTCTTGATTGCGGATGAGGTCATCGGGATTGCGATTGCAAAGTACATCGGCGGATACAAGGGCATGTTTGAGTTTACGAGGTTTGATCAGAATAAACCGGGAATTCTCAGTGAACTTGGACCGTTTATGGACGATGCTATCGCCGGGCTAATCGGCGGAGTCTCTTCCAACATGTATTCAAGGAGCATGGCGTAGATGGGGGTCGAGATTACGTTCGCATCGCCAGAGAAATGCGTCTGCGATTTCACATACAACTTCTACTGGCAGCACCAGGGCAAGGAACTTGACCCGGACGCCATCATCCCGTCCCAGAAGGGCACTGATTACACATATCGCGATCTTGTCACGTCCATGCGGCGCAAAGAGATCATCCGCATCAACGGCGGCGTCGGCAAGCGGTTCTGCTCAAACGCCGGCGCAGACCTGCGTTACTTTGGCGGCACCGGCGGCATCATAGAACTTGGAACTGCGATCGTGGGCGGGAACGCTGGCACGCGGATGGGGATGGGGCTTGCGTCAGGCAGCATCTATGTGAGTGGAACGGTGGCAGAACCGATGGGTAACATCATTGAGGTAGAGTCCGACATGGCTGGTTTTCGCAAGTACCGGTCGATCACAGAGTTTCTCCACGGCGACGTGTCAGACAGATTGCTGCCGCCAAACACATTCGATGAGAATACTCAGACGCTGACATTGTGCGATGGCGTTCTGCGGGACACCATCGCTGCGCGGTGTAGCGCTGATTGCACCGTGATCGTGCAAGGCGATGTTGATCTCAGTGCCGGCATGTTGATGAAGCGCGGGCTTCTCAGGGTCTGCGGTGATGCGGGCATGAACGCGGGAACGTTGCTTGCAGGGGGCACGGTGATCATCGAAGGCAACACCGGCGAGTTTGCTGCTGCTGACATGCGCGGCGGCGTGCTGATCGTGAAGGGGAGGTCGAAGGGCTTTGTCGGCGGCAAGATGAAAGGCGGCACGATATTTCTGAAGGGGGGCGGTGCTGTGCTGCCGCCTGCCAGAAAGGTTGCCACAAACGGGGCGGATTACCGCCTGCTGATGCAGCTGATACGCACGAACCAGATCGATGCGATGACGTATACCAAGTACTCGGTTGACCTGGCATGACCTCTTGTTTTTTTAGCTTCTGTTTGACAAGCAGGGGGGTTTTCGAAAAAAGCTCGTGTTAGACCGATCACCTGCAATCTGTGTTCATCTGCGTTTTTGATCGATTATTGCACGCTTGCGTGAGCGTATCCCCTGGTAAAACAGGGGAAATAAGTACTTACTCGAGTATTGTGTGGATATCCGCATATAAAACCACGAGATTACACAAGATTAACACAGAAATCTTGTGGTCCCCACCACAAGTTACCCGAGCACGTACTGTTTTGCGTGGTTGCTTTGATGGGCTTGCATCATACTGCACGGATTTTTTGGATTTTGATGTAGTATGATGCGCGGATTTGGGGGTAATCCCGGGGCAGGTACCAACAGTACTGGCAGTACCGACGAATCATCTCAACTGCGCGTGCAGCCGTATGATGTCGTATTTCGTGAGTATGCCAAGCATCCTTGACTCATCGGCAGGGTCGACCACCGGAAGCCTTCCGATGTCGTTTAAGACCAGTTTGTGCAGCGCATCCTCAAGCGACTCATCAGGATATGTCACGATCGGCGACGTTGCCATGATCTCTCCGACGAGCGTTTCATCACGATTGGCAGGCGGCACGCGCTCGGCGTCCCCGAATGTCACGACCCCGACAAGCCGGTCGTCATCGAGCACAGGATATCCGATATGTCCGTACTTGTGGATCAGGTTTAGCACCGTCTGGGCACTGTTTGACGGATGTGCGGGCATGATATCGACAGACATGGCTTCGCGTACAAGCGTGTTTTCAAGAACGCTGATGGTCAGTTCCGCTCGGTGCGCCGGCGAATCCACCCTCGCAGGGACCTGCTTTTCATAGATCGACCAGTTGCTGGTGATCAGATATGCAAGGGTTGAGGCAAACATCAGCGGCGGCAGCAGGTTGTAGTTTCCGGTCAGTTCAGAGACCATCACGATCGCAGCGATCGGAACGTTTGCGACACCTGCAAGCATCGCCGCCATCCCGATGAGGACAAACGAGGTTGCCTGCATCTCACCAATGATCCCCGGAAACGCGGCATTCGCCAGTACGCCGAATGCGCCGCCGAGCGTACCGCCAATCACAAGCGATGGTGCGAATACGCCGCCACTGCCGCCGGAACTGATGGTAAACGACGTTGCAAGGATCTTGGCGATGACAAGCAGCGCCAGAGTCCATAACATCAGTTCTCCATCGATTGCGGATTGTATGATGCCATAACCCATCTCAAAGACCATGTAGCCCACTCCGCATGTCTGCTGGAGCACCAGGGCAAGGATACCGAGCAGAAGACCCCCGATCGCAGGTTTGAGATAATTCTTTATGCCGGCTCTTGCGAACAGGTCCCGCATCCCGTAAAATATCTTGATATATCCGATGCCGACCAGACCGCAGAGCAAGCCGAGAATCGCGTCAAAGACCAGTTCGACCGGGTGAGTGAATGTGTACTCAGGAGTCGTAAACAGCGAGCCCCAGCCAAAGACCGAGCAGAAGATCGAATATGCGGTGATGGATGAGATGAATGCCGGAACAAGCGACTCGAATTCCGAATCTTTTCTGTATAAAACGCTGATTGCGAATAACGCACCTCCGAATGGCGCGCGGAAGATTGCGCCTATGCCGCCTGCCGCGCCGCATATCAGCATCATCCTCCGGGCGCTGTCATCGAGTTTCAACCGATCTGCAAGATATGTCCCGAAACCTGCGCCGATCTGTGCGATCGGTCCCTCTCTGCCAGCACTCCCGCCGGTTCCGATGGTGATTGCAGACGAGATCGCCTTGACAATCGGCACACGTTTTCTGATGATTCCTTTATTCTGGTGAAACGCATCGACCACGGCATCGGTTCCATGACCTTCTGCCTCGGGGGCATACTTGTATATGATGATGCCAGCCACAAGCCCGCCGATCGCTGGCAGCAGCAAAAGAATCCATGTATGGGGGTCTGTGAGCAGACCGGGCGACACGACGCCATCCGGTACCTGCAACAGTCCCTCTTCACCACCTGCCGGTGGCACATAGTAGTGTCCGATGCCACCAAGCAGGTAGTGTGATGCGAGCGACAGCAGCGTATAGAAAAATACTGCGCCTGCGCCCGCAAACATCCCGATGAGAAGACTGTACGGCACCCATTGTTCGATATACTCAATATTTAGTTTGCGCAGGTTTTCATGAGCATTCACGAAAGGGTACCTCGACCTATATATTGCGATGCAAGATATTTAAACCGTGGTTGCCGGCTGAGCTACCAGGAACCCCGTCACAACGCAGGTCTCTGGAGGCAGCAATCACCCAAACACAGCTCTCCGCACAGCATCGATGTTTGCATCCACCCAGGTCGGCTCTGTGCAGACATCCACGACCTCAGTTGGGTCCTTCAGGATGTGCCCTGTTGTGACGCATACGATCCGCTCATCAGCCTCGATCAGTCCCTCTGCAAGCAGCTTACGCATTCCCGCGATCGACGTCGCGCTTGCCGGCTCCACACCGATTCCCTCAAGCGACGCCAGATTGCGCTGCGCCTCTATGATCTCTTCGTCTGTTACCGAGATTGCAAGCCCGCCTGATTCCCTGATCGCACGAAGAGCCTTTGCAGCATTCACGGGATCGCCGATCCTGATCGCTGTTGCGATCGTTTCCGGGTTTTGCTCCGGTTCTATCGCTTCCAGTTCGCGCTCTATAGCGTCCACGACCGGGCGCGAGCCCTCTGCCTGAATACCAGTCATCTTCGGGATCGAATCTGTGATTCCACACATTTTCAGTTCCTTAAAACCTTTGTAGATCGCAGAGATGTTTCCGGCGTTGCCCACCGGAAGTATAAGCCGGTCCGGAACCTCCCAGCCAAGTTCGTCCGCGATCTCAAATGCGATCGTCTTCTGCCCTTCCAGCCTGAACGGATTGATCGAATTCAGGAGATAAAAACCGTACTCGTCGCAGACCTGCCGCATGAGCCTTAGCGCCTCATCAAAATTCCCGCGGATGTTTAAGACCTTTGCGCCGTGAATCAATGCCTGTGCGACCTTGCCGAGCGCGACCTTACCTCCCGGAAGGAACACCACCGCATGAATCCCTGCCCTTGCCGCATAAGTCGCAAGCGAGGCGGAGGTGTTTCCTGTGGATGCACATGCAACCGTCTTCATGCCGAGTTCGATCGCCTTTGATACGCCAACAGTCATGCCGCGATCCTTAAACGATCCTGTCGGGTTCAAGCCCTCGTGCTTGACAAAGATCTCGCTGGCGCTTGCGTTTGCATCGGTGTCCAGGGTGAGCCGTCCGAGCCGGTATAGCGGTGTTCCACCCTCCCCGATCGTCACCGGCTCGATATCCACCGGAAGAAGAGACCTGTATTTCCAGACCGACCTGCATTCGCCGGATGTGTGAAAGTCAACCTCGATTGCAGGCAGGTCATATACCACCTCAAGGAGTCCGCCGCATGACGGGCAGGTGTAGATGATCTCTGCATGGTCATACACGGCATGGCAGTCGATGCATTGCAATTGGTACGCCGGAGTCATGAGTTTTGTTCTATCGGTGGTGGTTGTAAACCTTTTCCACAACGATTTTTTCACAAAAAATCGAGTAAAAACTGCCCTTCGGGTGGGGGATGATGGTATGCTTCTTCGTACGATTTTTTCACAAAAAATCGTCAGACAAATTCGATCGCCTTTGACGGGCAGGTCACGATGCAGACATCGCACAGGATCCGGTTCTGCCCGAACCGTCTGCATTCACTGACATTTGCGGCGGTGACAACGCCATTTACCACTTTTAGTATCACCTTATCATTGGATGGTGCAAGCCCGACCGCCGCGCCGTGCGGATCATTGGCAACGTTTACAGGACATGCGACCACACAATTCCCACACCCGAAACATAGCTCGTCGTGAACGATCAAACCAGTCTCGGTAGCACCCTTGACCGGCGCAAGCATCGTCGTGAGTTGCTCAAGCTGGCTTTCGTACTCGCTCCGGTACATTGGCGGGCAATCTTCAAGCACAGACTCGCCGGTCAGAAGCGAGTTTGCAAACGCCATGCATGTGGGTTTTTCACATTCCTTGCAGTTCAGCTTCGGAAGTAACTGGTAGATCTCCATGATGCTTACCATTGCACTTCATCTCCGGGGTTCATCACATACAGGCGTTACATTAATATTTGATAAAGGTTTAGCAATATATGATGCGCATGGCTAAATCATGGCGCGAGGTAGGTGTATGATCATGGAGAAGACAAGGAATTTTGTATTGCATGACCCAGATGGGAGCGAACACGGGGTGTTTTCGGGAAGACAGCCACGTCAGGCTGCACTCAAAGTTGCCAATCGGGCTGGCGGCACCAAGAGCAACCCGACAACGATAATGCTGCGAGAACGCGGCACAAAGAAAGTACACATCTTTGAGGGGTGGAGGGAACAGGTCAATGCTCCGAAGAACAAGCCTGACTGGATGCCAGACAAGATATGGAAGCCGAACGTCAGGAAGATCGGTATCGAGACGCCTGATAAATAGTTAAGCGATCTATCCCCCTATTTTTTATTTTCCCATGCTTGAGTGGTTAATATTTCCAAATACCACCGATAGTTCACTGGTGGTACACAAAAATCGGATTTACAGGCTCCTCTTTAGCGTTAGCGGTTTGGATCACGCTCAAACCACACACTCCCGAGAATTAGTATCGCACGCTTAACATCATCCTCACAGAGTTTTGCATCTCCTCTGCGATGCATCAGTATCCGCGATACCACCCGAGCAGCCTCATGGTCGAGCGGCAGATCCAGTTCAGAGAGATATGAATCGTAACGGTGCGGATCGGTCACATATACTCCATTTTTCATCATCAGGTGCTCGATCAGGAATTTACAGGCGACATAGCAGTCAAAATATTCCTTTGACCATTTTGCTCTTCTGTATGCATGTAATGCAAAATCGAAGTAACGCCGGGCGATCTCGGCGGACGGCGTACCTGCCAGCCTCTTGCATCGCTCAACATACCCGTTGCCAATGACCGTTTCTCCTTTGAGCGCGTTTAGGTAGAATGGATTTCCGATCAAAAGGTTCTCTTCAAATGTCGCGGTTGTTACGAACGTGGGATCGATGTTGGCATCGATTTCGCACAGCGCATCCCTCACCAAGCAAGCAACGCCTGATTCTTCGAGCACGATCAGAACATCGATATCCCGGTACTCTTTTTGCTCGATAAAACTCCCGAATAGGATTGCAGCCGTCACACCAAACTCCCGGAGGTTGTCCCTGATCCTGTCCACTATTGTCATACAGCCACATCACCCTCGCCCGATCCGGCGCAGCAGATCCGCGGTGCCCAGCGCATTCATCACATCACATGGTTCCAGCCATGCCCTGCGGGCGACATGCACACCGAACTCCATGTAGCCGAGATGGCAGGCAGAGTGCGCATCCGTGCCTATCGCAAGCATCACTCCTGCCTCCTTCGCTTTCCTCGCGTTAATGTCGCTTAAGTCCAGACGACGGGGGGATGCGTTGATCTCAAGCGCCGTGCCCGTCTCAGCTGCAACCTCGATCACCCTATCGATATCAACCTCATACCCCATCCTCTCGCCGAGCAGTCTGCCTGTCGGGTGCGCAAGGATGTCGACATGCCCGTTTTCGATCGCCCGCACGATGCGGGAGGTCATCGTCCGCCTATCCTGGCTAAAACCGGTGTGCACTGCTGCAATGACGATATCAAGCATCTCAAGGATGTGGTCAGGATAATCCAGCGTCCCGTCTGCGCGGATATCCACTTCACTGCCAACAAGAACTCTGAAGCCCCATGAACTCTCGTTATCATCATTGAATGCATCGATTTCGTTTATCTTCCTTATCACGCATTCTTCGCTAAGTCCGCCCGCTATCCCTCTTGATCTCGAATGATCTGATATGCAGAGATATTCATATCCCAGTCCCATGGCAGCCTCTGCCAGCTCGGGAACGCTGTTTGCGCCATCACTCCATCTTGAGTGGACATGAAGATCGCCCTTGATGTCATATTCTGTTACGAGGTCTGGCAGGCTGCCACTACCAGCGATCGCCGCCTCGATTTCGCCCCTGTCCTCGCGCAATTCAGGAACGATGAATGGCAGCCCGAGCATCCGGTATACATCCGCCTCTTCGCAACGTGGTGTCAGTATCCCGGTTTCCTGATCAGTGATTCCGTATTCGCTGAGTTTAAGCCCTTTTTTGGTCGCGATCTCCTGGAGCCGGATGTTATGCTCATTTGATCCGGTAGAATGCTGGAGCAGCGATCCAAACGAGGAACTGCTAACGATTCTCAGATCGATCCTGACATTTTTAAGGATCACCGATGCTTTCGTGGCGCTACTACTGATCACCTCTGTGACTCCTGGCATCGACCCAAACGCCCTGAGTACCGCCTCCGAATGGTCGGCGGAGGTTGCAATGAGATCAATACGACTAACAGTCTCTCTGTGCCGCCTCAGACTCCCGGTCGCGGTGACGTTGCTTACATGCGGGCACCTTTCCAGATATTCCATCGTGGTCCCGGCAACCGGAAGTGCTACATCGAGTGTGATCCGTTTATCCATCTCTTTTGATCTCCGGATCGCTGTGAGGATCTTTGCCTCAGACTTCGCGCCCATTCCCGGGAGTTTTCGCAGCCGGTATTCGATCGCTGCTTTTTCGAGTTCATCGAGCGTTGTTATGCCGAGTTGTTCGTAAGCGCGCCTCACCGTCTTCGGACCGATACCAGGGATACTGAGCAACCCGAAGACATCGCAAGGAATTTCGCGCTTCATCGTTTCGTAACGCTCGCATGTACCCGTTTCAATGATTTCTGCGATTCTTTTGGCGATTTCTTCACCCACGCCCGGTATTGCCCTGAGTTTCCCTGCCTCAAATAATTGTGTGATATCCACATCAAGGCTTTTGATGTTTCTTGCAGCTTTTTGGTACGCCCGTGTTATAAACGGATTTTCATCAAGGAACTGCGAGAGCGTTGCCAGCCTGTGGAATATCAGAGCGATATCCGAATTGCAAGGGATTCTGCCCATCAGTCGGTAATCTGGCAGCAGGTTCCATAACGTTTTGTACGGGCAGGGATGATTTCACCATCTTCTTACGCTCTGCAGTGGCTGAGAACACGTTTCATGACCTAAAAGAACGACCGATTCCCCGAACCGGGGTTGTCGGTCCCGGGACGTTTACGCGAGCTTAAAGAGCTGGTATTGCTGTTTATTTCAGCCTTGGCATCGCTATGATCTCTCGGATCTGCATGTTGAAGAAGCTGTTTGCATGTCCCGGTCTGATCACACATGCGACGTCCGCGCCCGAATGCGTCCCGCCAATCGCAATGATCTCGGCGTTATCGCCGACTGGAACCATGCCCGCGTCCGCAGCCATGATCGTGATCTCGACCGCTACCTTAAATCCGATTCCAAACAGACTCTTGAGCACGGCGGCAATAGTTTCAACCCTGCTTGCTCCACCAAGCTTCCCGGTGAACGACCGTTCCACTCCTGAAAGTGCATGAGTCTGTGTGAATACGGTTGCACCCATATCCTGCAATATTTCGAGGTTCTTTTCGTCAAACTGCCACTTCCCCTCTTCTTTCACACCATAATGCAGTGTCACGACGATTGTCTTGATATCAGTCCCTTCTGTTGCCTTTGCGACCTTGATCCCGGTTGATCCGGTGGTGCTTGCGACCACGATATGCTTGACACCAAGTTCGATCGCCCGGCTGGCGGCGGCTTTCACGGTTTCATCAGTGTTAGCCGCACCCGGTTTCTCAAAGTATGTAATTTCTCGGTTCATGATTATTATTGCATTCTATTAATAAGACGATGAGGGCGGTACGCTTGCAAGCGACGCACGGTCATCGCATGTAGCAGATCATCGGATCAGGTACGATTCCCGCCCATCAATCTCCAAAATATTCGATCCGATCGTCGATTACATCCCAGAGGTACTTGTTTGCACGCTCCACGGTTTCACGGTCGCCCCGGAGCACGATCAGCTTCATCTCAAAAGACTCGCCATCCTCGACCGACGTGATAATATTTTTGGTGTGCGACTCAAGACCGAACTCCAGTATCAGTTCCTGTATCATGGTCATCGAGAGTCCCGGTGGAATGACAAGATCGTATAGCTCTTTGTTGGATTCCTCTGCAGATTCCACGGCAGTCTCGTCCTCGTCCGTCAATAAGTCATCTATTCCCAGTACGTTATCCTTGCCCAATTATATCACCGTTATGCTATACGTTTCCCCGCGTCCGGTCCGTACATCGCATCATATATCTCTTCGACGTGCATGATCACCGCAGCTTTTACAGGTAACGCCTTGCTCTTGGCATGTACCCATGACTTCACATCATCATACACCGGACCGTTCGCCGCGACCTCGATGCTGCCCTTTACCTGAAACGATTTCTTTGCCTCGCCATCGTACGCAACGATCGATACTTGCGGGTTCTCTGACAGGTTTGCAGCGGTCTTGTCGAAGAAATTGTCTGCGATGTGGATCGTCTCATCGTCAACGATCCTTAAGAATCCAACAAACACCACGTTGGGCTTGCCATCTGCATCCGCAGTGGCAACTGGAACCGGACTCTGCTTATTTATTGTCTCCTGCACTTCTGCTGGCATCTTTACCATAACGATCACCACCACAAACTCTGACCTTTAGGATATAAAGGTTTGTGAAATCGCCTGAAAAGAGTCGTGTGCAGGATTTCTCGTTGCACTGCCACCACCCGCGCTGCCGCCGGACGGTAGAATAACAACCGTGTTCATGCAGTTCCCTGCCTTTTTCTGCGCGGAAAGCTAAAGATCGTCCAGATCGAAGACCTGATACCCAACCGCTCTAAGTTTTTCCTTATCCTCAATTTTCTTTGCTATGACACCAAAATATTCTATTCGTTTTTCGTTGTTCCACCGGAAATGCTTTGCTTTCTCCTTTAGAGATCCAATGACCAACATTACGCTTCTGCGATCGAGCTGCTTCCATTTGCATTCCACAAAAAGAATCTCTTTCGTTTTATCGTTTAATGCAACAATGTCAATCTCATGGTCCTTGTGCCACCATCCGCCGATCCTTGAGAACTTAAACGGCAGCATCCCGGCACGTTCTTCGATGAACTCTTTCGAAAATTTCTCGAAAATTTGTCCGAGATAACGATTGTAATCAGAATGGAAATCAGTGATCTGACCGTTTAAGATCAACTCAGACTTATTTGGATAAATAAACCTGAAATAAAAGTTAAAATAATTATCCGAAAGATGATACCGTTTGTTTCTTCCCCGTTCTTTCTCATCAAGCAGGGGATAGGATTCCTCCACAATATGAAGATTGATCAAATTGCTCAGGTATTTGGAAACTGTGGCAGTGGGAAAATCAGTGTAATTCACAATATCACCGAACTTTGTATTGCCAAAAGCAACGGCTTTTAATATCTTAAAATATCTTGCGGGGTTCCTTAATTCGCTTTTTATCAAGATCTCCGCTTCTGAGAAGAGGGATTTGTTTGGCTGGAACACTTCGCCCAGTTTCTCACCGTGTTTGAGTCTGTAACACACCTCATTGATGTACTCGGGTATGCCATCAGTTATCCCGAATATCTCAACCGCTTCTTCGATTGAAGCTGCTCCAAAGTCCGGAATATGCCTCGCTTTGAGCGGTCTTACAAAAAGCTGACCGGTTCTTCGCCCGTATAAAGGACTCCTGTAATTCAGAAGGTAATTCTCCATCATTGTGATGGATGAGCCGCAAAGGATCAGCTTGACTGTGGTGTTTTTCAGAAGTTCATCCCATATCTTCTGGAATTTGGATAAAAGTGCTTTATTTTCCGAAATCAGGTTAGGGAATTCATCAAATGCGATGATCAATTTATCTTCGTCGGCTATCAATTCAAACAACTCTTCCCATGTGAAATCACCTCTTGCAATCAAAGGATTGTCCAGTGCCTGCGAAGTGATTTTTCTAAAAGAGTCCAGGTTATCTTTTTCCAGTGCCTGTTCAACAAAGAAATATCCTGCTTTTTTACCGCTGATCGCTTTTTTTATCAATTCGGTCTTCCCTATCCGCCTTCTTCCATAGATGACTATCAGTTCAGCACGGTCCGAACGAAACGCCTCCTGCAAACTGGATAGCTCACTTTCCCTGTTTATGAAATGATTCTGTTTACGCACAATTAGCATAATCGTGAGTAAAGTATTTAACCCTATTAGCAACGGTGGTACTTCCGAGCAGCCTGACTTCCGATTAAGAGATCCAAATTGTTGCAGAACCATCTTTCTCCCGTTGAGAACTTAAAAATCATCCAGATCCAAGACAACAAAACCCATTCCCCTCAACTCATCCTTCCCTTCAATCCTCTTTCCAATGATGCCAAAATATTCCTTCCTTATGCCGTTGTTCCACTCAACATATTTTGATTGTTCTTTGAGTTTTTCAAGGATCTTGGAGTATTTTCCTTTGGTTCTACGGCTGTATGCACCGTAATACCGTATCGTTTTAAAATTCCGATCTGGAATATGCTGGATCAGTGCCTGGATGAACTCTCGCACGGTCATCGTCACAAAGTGTCTCGTGCCATCATGGTCCCAATACCGGAATGTGACCGTTTTTCCATCATATCGGTGCGAATCGTTGTGTTTGCAACATACGAAACGCGCCCCAGTTGTGATTGTCCTCAAAAATGTGTCGGACGGTGAGCGGGGTATCTGTAAGGATGCAGAGGTGAAATGCGATGAGTTATATTTCGGGTGGGGGATGTCGATGTACACCGGGTACATGTATGGTTGATCCTGGCAATAAGGGGTGTGTAAGGGGGTTTTGAGTTTATAGTGTATATATCATCAAAAAAGAAAAATGAGGGGATAAACGCACGGTTTATCCCAACTCTACAATCATTCCGGTGAAACGTATCCGATGTCAAACCAATCTATAATTCTGCCCATCACCGTATTCCTGTCGCTGGCGTTATCTATCGCTTCAAATCCGAATGAAAAGTATACAACCTTGTATACACCAGTATCTGCTTTGATTCCACCACAGCCACCTTGCGTGTAATTGAAGACCATGGTTGCATTTTGATCATTCGGCGTTATCATACACGGATACTCTTGATTATTCGCACCATCGCCACCGGAGATATTTATCGTGAGATCATGTCCTATTGGATCGCCGACCACTCCTTCAAGCGGATAGGGTGCAAAATTAAAACCGGCATATTTGGCGTGAAGATAGTTGTAATGGAACTCTTTATCTTCACTTGAGCCATAATAATCCAAAAAATATGGGATCAGCTGCCCGGAGATGAAGAGCTTCCCCCCGGAATCAAGATAATCAGCGAGGTATTCTTGTCCCATTTGCGTTGGTGGGATAAGTCCTGCGAGCCATACAACTATTTCGTACTGTTTCAGTGTCAGGTTATCCGGGCTTCCACGTAATGCCACATTCCACGTATCATACGGATAGTTGTTAGCGGTTAAAGCATCCTCATAATATTTCTCATAATCATTCGCACCACCGTCATCATCATCAACGACCAACACCTTTTCACCACCAGTCCAGGCTTTTGCAACTGTTAGAAAAATCCAGTCCTCTTTCCCGTCCTCGGTTTCCATTCTTACTAAATATTCGGTCTCGTTCGTGGAACTGAAAGAGTATGTAAAACTGTTCTGTGATGTTGAGTTCTTGACCCGCTCTACTGTATTTAACTCAAAGGTGTCTATGCGTTTTGTAGATATCTCTGGCGAGTCTGTGCTTGTTTCTATATTGATGCTCGTACTTGTATTGTACACCGGTCTACCGTCATCGGTGTAATGGTCAGGTTCCAGAGCGGTGCAAAATGGCGTTATATATGATTTCTGTGGATAATATCGCCCCGTTGGAAACTTTAATGCCGGGTCTCCGAGCAGCGTGAGCTCGAAGTACGTATGCTGGTCATTTATAGAGGAGGAAACATCGTTCTCCATTAAATACCGTTCCATTGCATCATTTGTTATATCTCCAAGCATAGTTGATCTTCGCTTATTTACGCCTTTAGAGAATGCCTCACACAGATGTTCTACCATTGCCGCCATACAATACGTCCTTATAGTCACTGGTCGCCCTTTATCAAGATATGAATCAGTCCCGCCAAGGGTGCTTCTTGAGCCGCCGATATATGCTATTCCTGATGCATTCGATAGCAACACACCTTCACCGAAGGATATTTGCTGGGAATATCCGGTCCAATCATTCGGATACAGATTTGTGTCGAAAGCACCGTTCATACAGGACTCAGATATAATGATGGGCACCCTGGGATTCTTTGGTAATCCTGCCATATCGCTTACGTTGATAAGTATTACCTTTTTACCTTCATAGGGATCGCTCTTTACCATTGCATCTCCATAACCGTGACAGGACTGATAGATGAACCCGTAACCACCGTTATATGCGGATTGAACCTTTTCGGCTGTGAAACGATCGTCCGACAGATAATACTTCGTGATGTTCATCCCATCGAAGTACCCTTTATTCACATATTCCACGGTAGCCCTTTCTGAAGAGTACCATCCCGAACCATACTCTGCAGCCATATCACCGCCCATCAATGCAACATTCTTGAACCAGTCGTAGCTGAGATTCGATTTCCAATCCTGTATCTTCTGCACCACATGCTCCGCTTCCTCTGAATTGTTCACCGGAAGGCGTCCAATCGCGTAATTGGCAACTAAGTCGTAATCAGGCGATGCATAAAAGAAGTCGGCGGGAACCCATTTGTCATAAGTATAGCCCATACGGTCAATGTGCATATAATAACTTGGGGGAACAAGCCTCGCATTTCCAAATAACGTGACATATTTCAACATCGGATGCGCGTTGCGATCATCCAAAAACGCAATTATCTTCTTTGCAAGAGTGTAATTATATCCGTTGATGTTACTCCATCCCTCAATGGAATCGTTTTTATATCCGTCGTATGGTGGGTCGGAAGCATTAGCGTAGTTCAAATAGATCCATGTTGTGTTCACCACTTCTGTCCGGAGTCTATTGCCATGGACACGGTCAAGCTCTTTCGCTTGTTCAAAAAGTTCCGGAGGTGTTATTATCAGATTTTTGGCGAAGAACAAAGGTTCTTTAGGATGTATGGGTGGTGTTAATGTACAAACAGATACATCTGACACCCCCACCTCTTTATAATACACGCTGACCTCGGCATTGGTTATCACTATTACCTTATTCTCCCTTGGTATGTACTGAACCGGGAATATCCTGAGATATACGACCTGATTCTCACCGTCGCTTCCGACATTATAAGAGACCACACCCCCAGGGAAATATCTCTCAAGCGAATATACTTTCTCATCTGCAAGCAGCATTCCTGCTTTCCCTTCCGACCCGTTGGAGGGCTGCCGCATAGGAACGATCTTCAGTCTATCCGCAATCTCCATGTAATTCCCGGATGTCATCTCTGCTCCAATGACCTCCGCATCACAAGGGAGTTTCATGACGACGGTCTTCATAGGCAGTAGCGGCTCCCCTGGCTTCGCATAAGGCTTCAGATCACCCACTTTTAGATATACGAACCCATCCATCTGGTGAATGGAACATTCTTCCGGACTGATACTGAATTGTATGGTCTCCACATTACAATCACTGCGAGGAACCGGCACACCCACATATCTGATGCCCGGATCTATTTCCGACACATCCTTTGCCATGCCGAAACATGGCGCTGACGTTGACGGACCCTCTGCAGCACTACCGGAAGACGCTGCGGCTACAAAAGCCAAAATCGATAAAAATGCAACCAGAACAACAACCACTTTTCTTGGGTTTATGGATAACATAGCTATTCTCCTTTAATTGAAGGGTTTTCCGGCGTTGACACGCCAACTGTCCATGATGTCACTGCAGCAACCACGGTAATCACCAAACAGATTACCAAACCGTTTAACTTCCTTGTTTTATCATCCATTTCGTTTTAACCTCCTTTTAATAGGTGCGCGCACCACGGCACCCATTCTCACCGGGTAAATCCCTATAAATCTCGGAATTTTAAACCGTAGTCTTCCCATTTGGCATACGCCTTCCTGTACTCGTCGCCAAACAACAGCACTTACAGTGCAGTGTAGGTGCATGGCGTTTTACTATTTTTGCACATGATTCCGCATCCTGATCCGGACATCCATAACTTCCTGCATGGCATAACGATCCATGATACTACTGATTCTCAGTGGGTTGTCTTTGCACCATTCGCTCAAATGTGTGAAGTGTTGGCCTGACATCATGCGCGATATGTCATTTAACTATTTACTTATATAACTTACGGTAGGATTTCTCGTTGTTCGCGCCATCTGCACAGGAGATGCGCTGATCGACATGGCTGTGTGCCCCCTCGTGCGCGGGAAATCGAGAGATCTGCGTGAGACGCTACTGCCCGGAATCGATAATCCCCATCGCAACCTCAGCCGCCCGCTCGCCTGACATCATCATCCCGCCAAAGATCGGACCCATCCGCGGACCGCCGTAGACTGCGTTTGCAGCCATGCCTGAAACAACCAGTCCGGGATATACCTCCTTTGTGAAATCGAGAAGCGCACGCTCGCCCACGTCCGCCCACATCGGCTGTTCGCCAATGACACGCAGGCTGTCTGGCGCGCTCGGTATCTTTTTCTGCACGATCCTGCATATCTCTGCGTCGTGCCCGGTGCCGTCGATCACCACCTTCGACCGGACCGCCAGCGGATCAACATGCAGATGCGCCCGCTCAACCGCGGTCCAGTTGAGAACAAGCCCTGAAACCCGGTCATTCTCCCGGATCACCACGTCCTCGGCACTCATCAGATTGAAAACCTTTGCGCCTGCTCCGATCGCGGATGCGGCAATCCGGCAGACTGATTCGATCGAATCAGCCACATAAAGACCGGGCTTGCTTTCTGTGTATTTGATGCCGAATTCGTCAAGGAAACGGCGTGCTTCTTCCTGCACCACGATTCTTGGAAACATCATGCCACCGCCCCACATACCGCCACCGATCGAGAGATTTCGCTCGAAAACGACCGTATCAACGCCTGCTTTTGCAAGGGTGTATGCGGCAACAAGATTCGCGGGTCCTGCGCCGACAAGCGCCGCATCTACATTGGTTACATCAAGGAACGATTTCGTAAATTCGGTAACGATTGCTCTGGTAATGCGTGTTTCATCGATCGCCATGATTGTTGTTATCCATGCAACCTTAATATTTTAACCCGCGTGATCAGGGAGGTTCGGAGCGTGGTGGAACGTGATGGAACGTGATGGAATGAGGCATGGTGGGGTAATGTGAATTCGTCCAAGCCCCCACCACCAGGCTTTTCTGCCTTACAATTCCCTTTCGTGCTCGCGCCGGATGCACCCGCCACACCGCACTCACGAGAACGCAATGCTGGCTCGCCATCCGATATATTTACATCACCAAAACGCACATAAATAGATATTATGGAGATCATATTCGATGACATCGGGAGTTACCCGCTCCCAGAGGGGGAGAAAGACCGTGTGCAGCAAGCATTTGCAGACAAACGGTATGATGACGTCAGCGAGGTCGTCTGCGATGCCATGCGCCAGAAGATCGCTGCCGGTGTTGAGATACCCGCGTACCCGCAGTTTCAGGACATGAACCAGCAGTTTCTCGGGATCATTAACGACCCATCATCTGCGGAGGCGCCATTTCTCGTAAAAGAAGACTGCGCGGATATAATCGAGTTGCAACTCCTTGAACCGGTCGCAAAGGAGTATTTCGAGGAGAACGGGGCGCGGTTGAGGGTCCGGGTCTGCATCACGGGCGCGATCGAGCTGTATCTGAAGCAGTTTGGCGGCACCGAATACTCTGACATACTCGAACTCTTTGCACGAAGCGTCGATCGGTTCGTAAAGAGGGCGCTTGACATGAAATCGTCGTTTGATGTCGCCTTAATCAGCATCGATGAGCCAAGCATCGGCATTAACCCCGATATCATGTTCGATAACGATGAGATCGTCCGTGCGCTCGATTTATCAGCGAAATCCGCCAGTGTTGATACGCAGATTCACCTGCACTCGCCGCTGCATTACAATCTCGCATGTGAGTCAGATTCGATCAACGTTGTCGGAGTGGAGTCCGCAGCAAACCCGGATTATCTCGAACTAGTCGAAAAGGCGGATCTTGAGCAGTATGATACGTTTCTGCGGGTCGGCGTGTCAAGAACCGATATATTCAGCATGACTGCTGAATTAAACGAACGATACCAGATCAATGTGTGGAAGGAGACATCCCGGCTCGATGAGATCGTGACGTCGATGGAGACTTCTTATGTAGTTGCGAAACGGCTCAAACGGGCTTACGAGCGGTTTGGAGATACAATCCGATACGCAGGACCTGATTGCGGGCTTGGTTCATGGCAGTATCCGGAGCTTGCACAAAAGCTCCTCGCAAACACGAGTAGCGGCATTTCCATGTTCAGAGAGGGCACATCGTAATGAGCAGGGTTCCCTCAGGCATCCCGGGGCTTGACGACATGCTCGCAGATGGTTTCATCAGCGGTGACATCGTCCTGGTCACGGGCGGTCCCGGCTCAGGGAAGACGACGCTCGGGCTTCAGTATCTGTACCATGGCGCCACGGAGTACGGAGAACCCGGGATATTTGTCACACTCGAGGAAAGCCCTGCACGGGTGATCAGAAACGCGTGGCAGTTTGGATGGGATATCGAACGGTTGGTCAAAGAAAACGTAATGCGGGTTATACATGCCGATCCGGTCGCTTATGCTCATTATATTCCTGAGCAGGGCAACGATAGTGACATGCACCTTGTCACAGGGGCAAGAATCGTTGAAACTTTGAGCAAACACATCGAACACTATGTTGGCGAGATTGGTGCAAAGCGCATCTTTATCGACTCAATCACCTCGCTAAAAATCTCACATGAGCAATTTCAGGCAAGGTTTGCCATAATGGAGCTGATCAAGAACCTCGAAAACCTTGGTTGCACGACAATACTCTCGAGCGAGATTAATTCAGGGGCACTGGCTTATGAATCGTTCAGTGTGGAAGAGTACCTCTCAGAGGTCGTTATTCGTATGCATGTGATCCGTGTATCGGGGGGCAGGATACGGGCGATCGAGATTCTGAAGATGCGTGGCGGAAAACACGATGATATGCTGCGACCGTACGCGATCCTTGATACGGGTCTGGTCATCTATCCACGGGAGACGGTTATTGACAGTGATGCCGTCAACGCTATGGTAATGATGTGAATGTGATACAGAGTGGTCTCGCAAAATGGGGATATTCGATTCATTCAAGGGGAAAAGACTGATAAAAGCTTTGAAAGATGAGGACGTTGCTGTCCGGACGAATGCAGCGGATGCTCTTGGAGAAATGGGCGAACTGGCTGTAGAACCTCTTGTAGATGCTCTGAATGACATATCGGGTGATGTCCGGGGGGCAGCGGCGCGATCGCTCGGGAAGATCGGGGACCGCAGGGCGGTGTCCCACCTCGTCCATGATCTGGGTGATGTGAACCGGGCTGTCAGGAAGAATGTGGTATGGTCACTCGGGGAGCTCAGGGACCCTGGAGCGGTCGGACACATTTTGCAGGCTATGAAGGATAAAGAAGAGGATATCCGGGAAGAAGCCGCCAGATCCATTGAAAAAATAGGAGAACCAGCGATCGGACACCTTCTTAAGGCATTGAAAGACGATGAATGGCACATTCGGGCGAGTTCGGCAGAGGTTCTCGGAAAAATCGGGAAGCCGGCAATTTTACCTCTTGTCCGGACGCTGAACGATAGGAACTGGTCTGCCCGTGAGCTTGCGGCTGAAACGCTTAAGAGTATGGGCTGGCAGCCAGGAAGCAACATCGAAAAGATATATTACATGATCGGAATGGGTGACTGGGCTGGGCTGGTGGCGATAGGGGCGCCTGCGGTCGAACCTCTTGTCTGGGCTTTGCGGGATGAGTATGCGCAGGTCAGAGCGGGTGCAGCCCGTGCGCTTGGAGCGATTGGCGACAGAAGAGCGGTCAGATATCTCGTGTTGGCTTTGAAAGACCGGGATGCCGATGTCCGGAACTGCGCAGTAGAAGCTATCGGAGCGATTGGCGACAGAAGAGCGGTTGAATATCTTGTTCAGGCTCTGGGTGACAGAAACCAGCTTGTCCGCGAGAATGCAACCGCGGTTCTTGAAAAAATGGGATGGAATCCCAAAAATCGCATCGAAAAGATCTATTACCTGATTGGGAAGAATAAATGGGACGGGCTGGTGGAAGTTGGAGAACCTGCGGTTGAATATCTTATCTGGGCTCTAAATGACGAATCCGACGAGGTCCGGGCGAGCGCAGCTCATGCCCTTGGAAGGATTGGCAGCAAAGGAGCGGTCGAGCCACTTATCAGGGCTATGGAAGATCAATCCGATGATGTTCGCGAGAGTGCAGCCCGTGCGCTTGGAGCGATCGGAGATCCTGCCGTTCTGCCACTTATCCGGGCTTTGAAGGCGGGAAGTCTGCATGTTCGGGAGAATGCGGCAACGGCTCTCGGGATGATCGGAGAAACGGCAGTTACGCCGCTTATTTTGACTTTGGGCGATAGCGATGCGGACATCCGAAGGTATGCGGCAACGACTCTTGGCGAGATTGGGGGCAGAAGAGCGGTCGAGCCACTCATCTTGGCTCTGGGCGATAGGTACGAGGATGTCAGGAAGTCTGTGGCACGAGCGCTTGGATCGATAGGCGACACGAGAGCGGTTGAACCGCTCATCAAAGCATCGAAGGACGTGAATAAGAATGTCAGGGAGAGTGCAACGATGGCTCTTGGAGAGATTAGGGACGAGAGGGTTGTTGCGCCGCTTATTTCGGCTCTTGGCGATGAACTCTGGAGTGTTCGTGGTTATGCGGCAGAGGCTCTCGGAAAGGTGAAGAGTGCAGGCGCCATCGAGCCTCTTGTTATGGCTATGAAGGATAGGGACGAGCGCGTCCGGTGGTGGGTAGTCTGGGCGCTCAGCGAGATGGGCGGACTGGCAGAAGAACCCCTGACCCATGCGCTGAAGGATGAGGACTGGAATGTCAGGAGGGCTGCGAAAGAGGCTCTTGAGAATATCCGGGTGAAGAACGCCTGAAAACGGCGCAATTCGAAAGTAACCAAAAGCAAGCATCTGCGGCTCACAGCCACGCGCCAGCCATGAATGCAACGAGCGCCACTACCATCGCCTGCTTGAACAATCTCGACGAACCTGCAGCATCGCCCCTGAATAATCGCAGTATCGCAGTCAGGAAGCATAGATCGGCAAACCCGACAACGAGCAGGTACCATATCGAGAACCCGGTGAAATACGGCAGCGGGCTTAACAGCACGGCGACCACACCGACAGCCGATGCGACATATCCCGCCGACTTCCGCCCTACCCGGATCGGAAGCGTGGCAGCACCCATTGCCAGATCGCCGCGGGTATCCTCAATGTCCTTTGCGATCTCGCGTGCGATGGTCGCAAGCATCGAAAGCCCGAAGAGTCCGGCGGTTCGGATGATGCCGGGAATCCCGAAGAGCGCACCCCCGAACAGGAACGTGGAGCCTGTGAGATACCCGATACAGACATTTCCGGCAAGCGCAGTGCGTTTCAGATTGCGGGCATAGAGGATGAGCAGCGCCGAGTTGATGACAGCAACGACGAAACAGATCATGCCAAGGAAGCCGGATAACACAATCCCGGTCCCAAAGAGCAGAAGCGAAAAATAGAGTGCAACATCCTTGCTAACGCGTCCTGATGGTATGGGACGCATCGGTTTGTTGATCGCATCGATATCCGCATCAAAGAAATCGTTGATCGCGTTTCCTGCGCCGGTGATCAAAAAAACACACGCAAATACGAGCGATATTCCAAAAATCGGTATTCCGTCAGAAACCTGGGCATAAGCAATTCCTGAGCCGATGACTGCTGCAAAACCAGCCATTGCGCAGTTTCCTGCACGGAGCAACTCAAAGAAACCCTTGCATCGCATTTGGAAACTCACCTGCGGACTTCGGAACTTCTAACACCTGACTTCAGACTTCCGGATTTGGCGCATCGCCCCGACCTGCAGCATCCGGTCAAGCGCACGTTTTGCCCTCTCCTGCACCTCATCTGGTATGGTAACAACATATTCGAGATTCTCAAGCGAGCGAACCACCTCAGGTAGCGTAATCATCTTCATAGCCGGGCAGATCGTGTAATCAGAGACTGCATAAAACAACTTTCCAGGAAATTCCTTCTCCAATCTGTGAATCATCCCTGATTCGGTGCCGATGATGAACTCGTCCGAATGAGATGCTTTGACATGCCTGACCATGCCCTCGGTGCTCTCCACACCGTCCGCAAGATCGATCACCTCTGGTCGGCATTCGGGATGCACGAGCACCTCTGCGCCCGGGTGTCTTTCCTTCGCATCTGCGATGTCGCGGGGCAGGATCTGGTGGTGAGTCGGGCAGTACCCGTCCCATGGTATGATCGTCTTCTCTGTAAACCGGGCTGCATAGAGAGCAAGGTTCTTGTCGGGCACAAAGATCACCTCGTCACAGTCAAGCGACTCCACCACCTCGACAGCGTTTGCCGAGGTACAGCAGATGTCGCTTTCCGCTTTCACCGGCGCACTTGTATTCACATAGCAGACCACCCCCGCGCCGGGATGCTCGCGTTTCATCTCGATCAACGCCTCGCGGGTGATCATCGCAGCCATCGGGCATTTTGCATCGGTATCCGGGATCAAAACGGTCTTGTCAGGACTTAAAATAGCTGCGGACTCAGCCATAAAGTCAACACCGCAGAACAGGATCACGTCAGCATCGGTCCGGGCTGCCTGCTGGCTCAATGCGAACGAATCGCCAACAAAGTCGGCAATGTCCTGAATTTCGGGTCGCTGGTAGTTATGAGCAAGGATGATTGCGTTTTTCTCCTGTTTTAACCCGCGAATTTTTTCGAGCATATAATCTGCTTTTTGGCACGCATTGTTTATAAAACGACTTGAGCGGCGCAGGTTCTTGCCTCTATGGAGAGGGCTGTTGGGGCGGAGCTCCTGTCAGGTACATCTGCAAAGTCACTGAAAGTACTGAAAGTCACTGAGGAGGTGCTCCACAGCCGCGCCCCCGACCAACATGCACGAGAACCACTGCTAAACAAAACCACTCACAATCTCTTTTCCCATTTCGCAAGTTCCAGCACCTCTGAAAGCGACTTGCCTCGTTCTATCTCTGCTCTTATCCGAAGCTCTGTCTTGTAAACCTCTTTCGCTCTCCTTGCAATCTCGTAAGCCCTTTCCTTTGGAATCACAACCACACCGCTATCATCACCAACAACATAATCACCTTCTCGCACGATCTGCCCCCCACACAGTATCTCCACGCCGATCTCACCATATCCCTTTGGCTCGCCAGCGTTCGGTACAATCGCACGCGCAAAGACCGGGTAATTAAACTCCCGTATCTCATCCACGTCCCTTACCGCGCCATCGATCACGACGCCACCCACTTTTCGGTTCATGCAGCTGAGAGTCGCAAGTTCCCCCCATGGCGCAACATCGGCGCGTCCGTTGTCAATCACAATCACGTCGCCCTCGCAGGCTCGGTCGATCGCCTCGATAGGCTTTGCCCAGTCACCGGGAAGCGTCTGCACCGTGATCGCCCTCCCTGCGATCTTCAGACCCGGACATATCGATATTATCCCGCTCATCGCACCTTTGCGATGCATCGCATCCGAGATGTTCGGCGTCGATACCTGCAAGAGCAGTTCAATCGTTCTCTCGCCCGTTGGCTCTTTCCGAACCGGCTCTGATGACGCGGGTCTGCGATCGATTGCATCGCGGACCCCGGCAGCCGCAGAGGCGGCATCATCAGAACGCGTGATCGCTCCGCCGACGATGATGATGTCAGCACCAATCGATGCTGCACGAGAGGCAGTCTCCGGGTCAAGCCCGCCAGCAACCGCAACCCCGATTCCCACGGCATCCACCACTTTCCCGAGGGTGTCCAGCGCGTCTGCGCCCTCCATCTGCTGATCGATCCCGGCATGGACGCAGATCCAGTCGACCCCTCGTTCTTCGAGTTCTTTTGCCCGGCTGACCGGATCATCCACAGACAGGAGATCAGCCATCAGCGCAACACCGTATTTTCTTGCTGACCTGACCGCATCATCGATCGTCGAATCGTCGGCACTGCCAAGGATTGCAACGATGTCAGCGCCCGATTTTGCAGCCATCTCGACCTCGATTGCTCCGGTGTCCATCGTCTTCATGTCAGCGATGATAATATGATCCGGAAACGCGCTTTTGATGGCACGTACCGCAGCCATACCCTCACTCTTGATGAGCGGTGTCCCGACCTCGATTAAGTCGATATATTCGATGGTTTCTCTCGCGATGTCTATCGCACGGTCGGTTTCCAGCAGATCAAGTGCGAGCTGGAGTTTTTTGCGAGACATGTGTTTCTTTTGGGTG
>JAIWAP010000011.1:0-28918 GCA_048634345.1 Methanobacteriota archaeon
CGGCGGGCGTTGACTGGATGATTACAACGTGATCGTCGATATCAGGTACACGAAGATACTGCTCCCCATCGGGAAAGCGAAAAAATTCAGTGCCTGCCAGGCGGCATTGCATTGCGCGGGCGACATTACCTGCAAGCACCTGGGAAGAGGGTCCGGGTATGATGTACATCGACGTTTCCATTCTAAGTTCTCAATAAGTAGGTTGGTTTGATGGCATTAATACCTTTTGATTGTGAGGGGCTTTGGGACATTATTATCCAACCAACTACCCCATCACTCCGCAACCCCCATCTGCAGGTTCTACCACGCGGCACCATAGAATGCCCTAACCAACACGCTTGACACAATCGTATTTCTACATACGATCATCGCGGAAACATTGCATAAGCTACACATTATATGGGTGTATGTACCGCTATGCTTATATACTTGTTGGTCGATTCCATCTTATGCCTCCCAAACAGCGCGGAGAAGAACTTAAAAAAATTATCAAGAGTGTCCGGGATGGAACATTCGAATACGATAGCAAAGATCCGGTGAAAACCGACTGGGCACAATATGATCAAGCACAGATCTACGAGATGGTCAATTATCTAAATAACATACGGGATCTCGTAGATCTCGCCAATAAACGAATAAAAGAACGAACGCCGCCCAGAAAACGGGGGCCTGGTAGACCGCCAACTGATCCTGCCAACGTCGCAAAAACTCTACTGTTGCAAACGTACCTGGAATCGTCAAATAGGGTGGCCGAAGGGTTTTTACTTCTATTCCAGGAGAAATTAGGCATAAACAGCCATTTTTCTTACAAAACAATAGAACGCGGATATGATCGAGAGCGAGTGAACGAGATTTTGGATGAAATCGTAGTGATAACCAATGAAAGTATAGAGGGCAAAGAGGAGACTTGTTCGTTCGATGGCACGGGATTTAGTGCCTCGAACAAGGAGAACTATGCAGATAAACGTCAAAAACAGAATTCTAAGAAGAATCATAAGAAATGAAAGTCTGCAAGCTCTGTAGATGGTGGGCAGGCAGACGACAGTTTTCCGAAATCAAACTCAACTGGTACGAAGAAAGGGTTCTCTTATGCAGTCCTGGGCATAGGGATTCGACATAAACTAATTTCGGGTATATCCATAAGCCCAAATCACTCGGTTGGAGAAACTACGATGTTTCCGGAGGCTTTTAATCAAACACTCAATTGCCATCCCGATCTAGATAGTGTTCCTTGGAGATGGTATTTACGGGTGTCGATGGATTACCAATCTGGTTTCGGAAAATCACGCCACGCCATACTTTCTACCGCGCAGTAATGTGACTTTCAAAAGTATTGGGGCTCTTGGGTGGTATGATATGCAATATTTGCTCTGAAAAGATCCTCAGGAGTGGTTAGAAAATTATCATAAGCGTTTCAATCTCTGAAACGGTTAATTCGATGGTGAAATGCAGGTTTGGCGCAGCCGCTCGAGGAAACGACTTGATTCGGCGGATGGGAGACTACAGACGCGGCCCGAAGCTTGTGGGGCATAATATCCGAAGAGCTCCGGTATCTGGAGATCATGGGCGACGTGGTGTCACACTGGAGGGGATGTACGTGAATTTCGTCCCAAAGCCGTTTCTTCAACAACACTTACCTCAATGTCATCCATAGCACATCTCAAATAGAATGGCTACCGTCTTAAAAGCTTCTCTGGCACCCCCTAATGTCAAAAGTCCCGGAAGTACTTTTTTTGACGAGATTCCCCCTCTCTTGATGTTTTGAGAGACTCTCCTGTCTTTCCGGATGTTTTTTGGTCTGCCAGTCACAGCATATACCTCGTTCTCGGTCTTATTCAGAATCTCCAGAGAATCGACCCATACAGTGGGATTAACCCGCTCAAAACAGCGCCGCTGCCGCTGGAATGGTGGGGATGATGTATTGTTTGCGCTGCCGGGATTTGTTGTGGTTGAGGTTGGAAGTGGCTTTTCGAAACGGTTCGGGTGATAGGAGTTGTCGGATATGTGGGTGGCGGAGCTTGTGTTTTTTTCTGAGACGTTGGTTTGTTTTGCAAGCACTGATTACAAGCGCCCGGTGTGAATATTTATAAAAGGTGATGCCCAACTGTTAATCGGTGATGTTGATGTCAGAAACTATTGCGGAAGTTAACATAGGCGAATTTTTGGCACATAAGATCGATAGAGTGATTCAATCAAGATCAATGAGGGGTAGAGAGAATTTTGTCAAAAAAGCAGTCCGGTATTATCTGGAAGAATTGAGCATTCGCAACCTGAAGTCGGATCTTTTCAAAGAAACACTGAATACAAAAGAAATCATGTTAAACGCGTGGAAAAGCCCAATGGAAGCAGATGATGCATCAAAGGTTCTATCTTCTATCGGCGCCGGAAAGACAAAAGAAACCATCGATAAATCCCTACAAACTACGGAAGATGAAGTGGAAACCAAATACGCAAAAGCCTACAAAGAGTTGCAGAAAATCGCATGATCGTAATAGACTCGTGCGTCTGGATTCACGCATTTCTACAAACTGACGAGAAATGTGTGTGTATCCTGAAGAGAATATTGGGTGGGGCGATCAAACCAGTGGTCTCTCGCATACATAGCAAAAGAAATTGTCGACAATGTAATTTTTGAGGGGCGCAAAAGTGGTGAAGATATCAACTTGCTCCAAACTGCAATCTGGTCTTTATTTAGAGAGCCGTATGTAAAAACAACATTCACACCACTGGATTTCGACAAAATAGTATTGAGAGAAGTGAAAAGTAGGGCTGAGAACATTGCACTGGCAAAAGCACTCAGAATAGAACCGAAAGATGCGCCTATAGTCGCACTTGCGCATTATTATGCAGTACCGCTTGTTACGACGGATGTGAAATCGCTTCTGGATATCAAAGAACACATTTATGAACTGATTGATCTTGATATAATCACTGTAGACGAATTTTTAGATGCATTATAGCCTACAAACAGTCTCCGTGCTCATGGCATCGCGCCACCCAAATAAATATTTAGGTTATCAACCCCGTATCTAAGTGAGGCACATCAATGACCATGACTACCACCACAACCACGCAATCAGAAAAAACATACGAAGAGGCAAGGAAAGTCATTCCGGGCGGCGTCAGTTCGCCGGTGCGTGCAATCAAGCCGCATCCGTTCTACACAGCATCCGCCGAGGGCTGCATGATCACAGACCTTGACGGGAACCGTTACATCGATTACTGCATGGGATACGGTCCCCTGATCCTCGGACATGCGCACCCCGCGATCAAGAGCGCAGTTACAGACCAGCTCGACCGCGGCTGGCTCTACGGAACCCCGATCGAGGCAGAGGTGAAGCTCGCATCGAGGATCGCATCCATCTACCCGAGTATCGAGATGCTGCGGTTCGTCTCGTCCGGAACAGAGGCGACGATGAGCGCTCTGCGCCTTGCCCGCGGGTATACCGGCAGAAACAAGTTTTTGAAGATCGAAGGCGGATTTCACGGCGCTCACGACGCCGTTCTCATAAAAGCAGGGTCAGGCGCGACGACGCACGGCGTGCCAGACTCACTCGGCGTACCGCCGGATTTCACGAAACACACACTTCAGGCACCCTACAACGACATCGAGGCAATAACAGGTCTCATCGAGTCGAACCGGGACGACCTTGCTGCGGTGATCATTGAACCGGTGCTCGGAAACGTCGGACCGATTCTTCCGGATCCGGGCTATCTTGAGGCTCTGCGCCGGGTCACAGAGGAAAACGACGTGCTACTGATCTTTGATGAGATTATCACGGGATTTCGGCTTGCGATGGGCGGCGCACAGGAGTATTTCGGGATTGTCCCGGACATGACGACGCTCGGGAAGATCGTTGGCGGAGGATTTCCGTTTGGCATCTTCGGCGGCAAAAAAGAGATCATGGAGATGATATCTCCATCAGGCGGCGTCTATCAGGCAGGAACGTTCAGCGGAAATCCGGTTTCGGTGACAGCGGGGCTTGCCGTACTGGATACGCTCAAGTCAGAGGATGTTTATCGAAAACTGGACGCAAGCGGGGCTAAACTCCGCTCTGCATTGCAGGATCTCGTATCTGACCTGAAACTGCCCTACTCGGTCTCCGGAGTCGGGAGCATCTTCAAGATATTCTTCGGAGATATGCCGCGCAACTATCAGGATGCGCTCAGATGCGATAAAGAGGAATATCTGCGTTTCTTCCGCCGGATGCTCGAAAGCGGAGTCTTCCTTCCGCCTTCGCAGTTTGAGACCAATTTCCTGAGCATTGCGCACACTGCAACGGATATCGAGAAGACGATCGACGCGTACGCCGCAAATCTGAAGTGAATTGAATTGAATTGAAGTGAAGTGACACGATGCCGAATCAGATCATATTCGTGACCGGGAACCCGCACAAGGTGGCAGAGGCAGTCGCCATCTGCGCACCACGCGGGATAGGAATCGTGCAGAACGACTGCGGGTACCCTGAACTGCAGGACGACGATGTTGCGCGGGTTGCCGCGTACGGGGCTGAGCAGGCGGTGAACCGGCTGGACTGTGCAGTGATCGTCGAGGATACCGGGCTTTACATCGATGCGTTAAACGGGTTTCCCGGACCGTACGCCGCTTATGTCTACGATACCATCGGAAACGCCGGCATCCTTACGCTGATGCGTGATACCCGGGGGGACGAGGACCGAAGAGCCACGTTTCGGTCGATAATCGGATACTGCAAGCCAGGTATGGCGGCGATCACTTTCGAGGGTACGGTCACCGGAAGAATCGCTTATGAGGCGCGAGGAGCCGGTGGATTTGGCTACGATCCGATCTTTGAGATTGATGGCGTCGCCTTCGCATCGATGGGCGATGATGCCAAGAATAACGTATCCCACAGGGCAAAATCGTTTGAGAAGTTTGCTGAGTGGTTCATAAGGCACGGGGAGGCGTGACATGCAAAAGCCTTATGCCCGGACCACACAAACGAGATTCTCATGATATCCATTGCAGCGCAGGCGGTCGAATACGCGCAGCGTGCCGGTGCTGATGAAGCTGAAGCATACTGCGTCATAGACCGGTCGGTCAGCATCAACACCAAGCTCGATCATATCGAGTATGCCAGAGAATCGTTTGCAAGCGGCATCGGCATACGCGCCATCGTCTCGGGCGCTGTCGGGTTCTCAAGCGTGAATCATGAAGACGATGTCAGGCGTGCATCCGAACTTGCGGTGACGTCGGCGCGTGCATCCCAGCCGGATCCTGACTGGAGAACGCTTCCTGCGCCGGGATCCTGTCAGCCGGTGCAGGGCGTCTTTGACCATGCGCTCGCAGAGATCGAACTCTCAAGGTGTGTCGAACTTGCAGTCGATATGGTCCGCGGTGTCCGGTCGATTGGCGCGATCCCGACATCGGGCGGACTTTCGATCTCGACATCAACCTGCCACATCCTCAACACAAACGGCATCGAGCATACCGAGCAGGGGACGATGATGCATCTCTTCGTCGAGTGCACCATGAAGGATAAGGGCGACATATCCACCGCTCACGAGTTCGGCATCTCCAGAAGCTTCGATGTTGATGCATTCGAGATCGGGCGGAGTGCAGCCAGACTTGCCAGAGAGTCGATGCACGGCACCGCCATAGAGACAACGAGAATTCCAGTGCTGCTTGGACCGATTGCGATTGCCGACATCCTTGAATACGCTTTCATCCCATCTCTGGACGCTGATAATGTGCAGAAGGGCAGATCGATGCTTTCTGAGATCGGAGTAGAGGTTGCATCTGATGAACTGACCATACTTGATGATGGCTTGCGAACAGGTGGAATCGGAACCGCAGAGTCGGATGATGAGGGAACACCGTCCCAAAAGACGACAATCATCGAAGACGGGGTGCTGAAAGGGCATCTGCATGACGCATATACCGCGGGAAAAGCAGGCATCGCAAGCACTGGCAACGCGACACGCTCAGGGTACGGCACAACGCCGTCTGTCGATGTGCGCAACCTTGTGTTAAAATACCGACGCCCGGCAAGCGACGTGATCGCAGAGACCGATAGCGGCGTGCTCGTCCATTCGGTGATCGGCGCACACACCGCAAACCATTATTCAGGCGATTTCTCGGTGGAAGCCCGCAATTCTTTCCTGATAAAAAACGGCGAGGCAAAACAGCCAATAAAATCGATCATGATCGCTGGAAATGTGTTTGATCTGCTCAAGAACATCGATTGTGTTGGTACGGATGTTCGTGCTGTCGGAGATATTGTTGTGCCGACGGTGCGTGTTTCTGATATGCAGGTCATCGGTAGTTGAGCCACAAACATGCGTGGCGAACACCATAACACCATACCACCCTAACACCATATCTCGGGGACCCCTGGTGGCGCTGTATGCACGGATCCGGACTATAAATACCCAACCCCTGGTAAAGTATATATCATGACCACATCCAGATGTGAGCAGCCATGAAGATTGTGATCGTCTCCCCCGACCTCTACACCTACGGCTCCATGGTGATCGGCGGAGTCCTCAAGAATGCCGGATTTGATGTGACACTTACCAAAGATCCGGATGACGTCGCCAAAACTGACGCTGACGTGATATTGCTGAGCCTATACTCAACACTCCATCTCCTTGACGAGAGGATCAGGAATTTCGCATCCGCAGCCCGGGGCGACAGGGCGATCTACGTAGGTGGTCCGATCAGCGCATACCCTGACATCGTCCTCGGAGAACTGGATGTTGACGCGGTCATCGTTGGTGAAGGCGAGGAGTCAACGGTCGAACTGCTGAACAATGGAATTTCAGAGGACATCTCAGGAATCGCATTCAGAAGTGATAGCGAAATCGTCATAACGGCGCCAAAGCCTGCGAGAATCGAGAGACCGATGCCGCTGATACCGGCTGACATCGGGAGCCAGAGCATCAGGGGCGCAAACACGTACATCGAGACGCACCGGGGCTGCATCGGCGCATGTGGCTTCTGTCAGGTCCCGAAGTTCTTTGGAACGAAGATTCGGAGCAGGGATATCGGGGACATAATCGCGGAGATCGAGGAGTTTAAGCGGCGTGGTGTCCGGAGGATTGCAATAAGCGGTGGAACGAGTTCGCTCTACCAGTATGGCAAGTCCGGATCTGTCAATACGGGTGCATTCATCGAACTCCTGCAGGCAATCGCAGAGGTGATGGGTCCAAGAAACGTATCGGTTCCCGACATCCGGGTCGATTACGTGGACGAGGAGGTCTTACATGCGATCCACGACTTCACGATGGGCTGGGTCTACTACGGAATCGAGTCAGGGAGTGACGAGATGCTCAAGGTGATGCGGAAAGGGGTTGATTCGGAAGCAAACGTCCATGCGATCGAGCTTGCGCAGCAGTGCGGCGTCAAGGTCGGCGGAAGTTTCATTGTGGGCTATCCGGGAGAGACGATCGAGGATTATGAGATGACAAAAGGCTTAATCGAGGACACGTTCCTGGATGATGTCTTTGTTAGCATCGCAGAACCGATCCCCGGGACTCATCTTTCGGAACTTGTGCTCGGGACCGATGATTCGGAGAATCCGACGTTTATGAAACATGCGGGCGAGTACAAGGCATTGAAACTCACTGAGAGTGAGGCACGGTGCTTTGATCTCGCGCTCCATGCCCAGATGTGCAAGGCGGTGCCAAGCATCCTTACCGACCAGTTGTACCATGCATGTCTTGCGGATTCCCGGCAGCAGGGGCGCGATGTGCGGGCGGTGACACGGCTGCTTCAGAAGTATCGGGGGAATAAATTGCAAGAGAAACCATGAAACCGGTCATCGGGGTCCTACTGTTGCCAGCACTCGCAAGCGATGTGCAAGACTTGAGTGCGAAATCTGGATCAAACAATCCCACGTTCGGGGTGGCTTAAGTGAACCGGAAGAGCCGTTACATCATCCTTTTCCTCGCAATTATTATATTAGCAACCGCACTCCGCTTTTATGCTCTTGATGACCGGGTCTTTCATCATGACGAAGGCGTGCATGGATATTTAACCTACAAGTTGTTCAAAAACGGCGCATACCACTATGACCCGACTTATCACGGTCCTTTTCTCTATTACACGACGGCAGCGATCTTTCATCTGTTCGGGGACAGTAACTTCACCGCCCGGCTGCTCCCAGCAATTGCGGGCGTGCTGCTGGTTGCAATGGTGTACGCGCTCCGCGATAAGCTCGGGCATACCGGTGCGCTCCTCACAGCAGCGATGCTCGCAATCTCACCGTCGTTCCTCTACTACTCAAGATTCTTCAGAAACGACATCTACCTCGCGCTCTTCTCGCTCGTCTTCGTTGTATCTGCTGTCAAATATATAAAACACAAAAACGACTGGCGCAGGTGGATATATGTCTGCACGGGCGCAGTGGCAGGTGGGCTTGCCGTATGCACAAAGGAGAATGCATATATCATCGCTGGCTTCTTTTTCCTCTTTGCACTGGTTTATCTCGTAACCAAAAAGGAGATAAACACCACCATAGTGATCGACACATTATTATTCACACTGATCTCTTTTGCAGTCTTTGCGCTCTTCTATACTAACTTCCTCACTGATCCGGGAGCGCTCTTCTCGGTAGTCCCGGACGCCATCAGCCACTGGGCAGAGATGCACAGAATCGAACGCATCGGAGGTCACTGGTCATTTTATCTCCCGATTCTTGTCCGGTACGAGCTTCTGATCACATCATTCGCATTGATCGGCGGGGTGCATTACCTGAGAAAGAGAAATATATTTATGATCTTTCTGCTGTACTGGGGTGTAGCGTCGCTCATCACGTACTCATACCTGCAGGAGAAGGTGCCATGGCTTGTGCTTCACATCCTGCTTCCGTTTACGCTGCTTGCCGGAGCGTACCTCGGAGAACTGCTGCCGTCACTCCCAGAGAAGCCGAAAAATGTCGAAATAGTGGTTATAGTGGCTGTTGTGCTCATGGCAGGATTGTTTATTCAGCAAAGCATATATATAAACTATTGTGAAAACACCGTGTCAGACGAGATTGTGATACACGACATACCTGTGCACGGGCTGATCTATGTACAGACCACATCAGAGGTGCTTGATGTGGTGGATTTCGTTGACCAGCAGGTCATGAACGATTCCAATACAAGCATACTGATAGCAGCCCCTGAAAACGATTACTGGCCCATGCCGTGGTATATGCGGAACTACGATGCTTGCGGATACTTAAACAGCGTTCCTGAGCGATCAAGCGCCGATATTGTGATCATTCCGGAGGAGGAACGACATAATATCACACTTCACTGGAGTTATTCAAACAGGGAATTCACGCTGCGACCGGGTTATAATATGCTGATGTATTACAAGCCGGATCAATGAATCCGCGGGTTTGGGGTCCCTTTTTCTGGCACCTCGGGGCGCGGAATGGACGGTTTGCGGCGCGCCTGCTACTCGCAGCAATCCCAAAAATTCCGGAAAAATCAGAAACCGCAAGGCATTTTACCAGCCGGACCAAAACTACCACCATGAACCGACCAGTCGTTGCGATCATGCGCCCTGATATGCATCTTGATTCCTCGATCGAACTTGCGCGTTCACGCGGATTTGATGTGATCGCAGCGCCGATGATCGAGCTTGAGAGTTATCATGACGACCGTTTCGACGGGTTTGTGGAGCGCGTGTTTGCTCATGAATCGGACATCGTGGTATTTACCAGCGCAAACGGCATCGCGTTCACGCTGCAGAAGATTCAGGACGTTTCAGGATTTATCCAGGCGTTAAACATGATGTGCGTCGTTGCCATTGGGTCAAAGACGAAGAAAGCACTTGAAAAGCAAGGTATCACTGTTTCCATGATGCCGGACTCTTTCAGTTCTGAAGGGATCGCAGAGATGCTTGGCGAGACCGATGGCGAGATTCCTCAGGTCATTGAGGTGGTGCGGAGTGCGCACGGCGATCCCGCGTTGATCGCATCACTCTCCGGGCGCGGTACTGTCACGGTGCACGAGACCGTGGTGTACAGACTGGTGCTTCCATGCGACGGCAGGCAGCAGCGGCTAATCGAGGAAACGCTTGCAGGCAGGATCGATGCGTTCGCATTCACAAGCGCAATGACCGTTCACAACTTCATGAAGGTTGCACGCAGCATGGATGGCGAATCCGGGGTCGTTGATATGCTGAATGAGCGAATCGTTGCTGCGATCGGACCCCCGACAGCCGAGACGCTGCAACAGTACGGTGTGAAGGTGCAGGTCGTGCCAGAGCGGTTCATATTCAAAGATATGATTGATGCGCTGGAGACGTGCGTATGAACGCCCGTGTTTATGGTGGCTAAAATCCGGGGTTCCCTAAGAAGAACTGCTCTCTTGCGCTTTATATCTCTGTTTTGCCCCGGTGTGCGTAACAATCCCGTGCGCTCTGCAGAATCGGCTTAACATCCTGTAGAACACCTCATGCTCTTTTGTCGTGATCACGGCGTTTCTGTGTGCTATCATCAGAATATCGGGATAGCTGCCGCGCAGGATCGTTTCCGCACGGACGATATCTGCGATACGGTCGATCTCGCCCGCATCATCCGCACACCAGACCGGAAACTCGATCCGGCTTGGGAGATCGCCCATTCGCATGTAAAAGAAGGCGACACTGTCCCGGTACCTGATATATGTATCGAGCACCGACGGACTGTCTGCCCCGCGGCGGTCGTCCCGGTTACAGATGAACGCCTTTGTCCGGTCGCCCCAGTTCAGTTCATCTGCGAACAACACCGGGTCGAAGAGTTTTTTCGTCTCTTTCAGACGGTAAATGTGTCGCATCATGGTCACGACGTCTCTTTGCACGCTCACATCCACATACCCGATTATCGGGTTTCCGGTCTCTTTTGAAGCGTCGAGCAATTTCATCATCGCATCAAGATATATGTCCTTCAGATTCTTGCCAAGCACGTTGATGTGCGATAGTATGAGCGTTCCATCGAGCAGTACGTAGACCGAATCGTTTGTGTGCATCAGGTCAATCAGAGCGTCGCATTCAAGAGCGAAGCGTCTGGCGTCCACAAACTCCTTTCCGTACGCATACACGCCTGCGTCCGCGAACTCATCAGGGGTAATCAGGGTGGCGCTTGTTCCCTGTGCGTACTCGCGGTCTGTCGTGTGCCGGTTGTATATGCTGCCGATCTGCACGGCTGCAATCGGGAGACCGTAGTTCTTGTCAGGGTATATCTGGCTGCCATCCGCCGATCCGACGGTGACGCCGGAAAGCACGCCGTCCACCCAAGCGATCGCATCCGCAGGGTTGTCCCACGCAGCAGCCGGGCAAAACCGTCTGATGACGCGCCCCTGCTCGAAGAGTTTTGCGCCGCTGTACTGCGGAAGCGAATCGTTCAGAGATGCGTCTGCGTGATCCAGATCCGGGAGTGCTTTTTTATATTCTTCGAGTTCGCCTGATGTCTCGCGTTCGTAGTTTATGATGGCATCCTTCCTTGCTTCGAACTCGGATGACAGGTCTCGGATGTTTAGCATGAAAACTAATTCTTCCCCGATTTGCTTAAACTTATGTTGTGGCTGTTTTTTGTGGAATCTGTGATATGCCAATGACTAACACACTCTAACAAAAATCCCTGCCAGTTGTCCACCAGTTATATCGGATCGCAGCCCCATAATATTGATCGGACCAATCATGAAGATACATCTGACAGCCGGAACCTGCGAGATACCGGACACGGGCGTTTTCTTAAGCACGATAGGCAGCATCGCATCAAGATACGGCATCACCGTTCAGGCGATCGATGCGGACCGGATAGCAGGCAGAGAGCATGTTATCGCCGCAGCAGAAAAGGCAATCCGGGCGATGGAGCGCTCCGAAAACATCTCTGGTGACATGGGCATGGAAATACTGCTGCACGCATCCGGAAACCGCCAGATCAAGAAAGCATTGTCGATGGGCGTTAGAAATGGCAGAAATAACGTAATTCTCGTCGCTGTTGGAGCGGACATCCCGGATGCCGCTGTGGGCGAGCTTGAAAATCTTGTAGATTCGTCAGATGCGGTGGATGTGACCTGTTACGGACCCGGGAAACGAGATTCGATCGTCTCCTTCTTCGGCATCACTGAAAGCGAGATTGCGGCGGTGGGCGAGGCGAAGATCCCGGAACTCGTGCTTGAACGGGTGGCGCTTGTTGATGTGCTGAAATAACCTATCATCGGTATCGTCGGCGCAATCCGGACATCAACGCTTCCAAAAGCAGAATCAAAGTCCTGCTCAAGACATTCCTACAAACCAAGATAATACGCTCACGCTGAGGGTGGGCAAAAACTCTGGTTTTCAAGATGTCTAACTTAGAAACGGTAGATATGGGGCTTGAATTAACGATGGTGTCCGAACAACGCCAGCATTTGATGACTTTGCAACTATAGATAGAGTACAGGTTTAATACACAATAAAAATAATCATCAAAAGGATGACAAATCGAGAGAAGGGGAAGTTATCGATAAGAGCGGTTTTAAAAGAACGAGATGAGACGCTTTATAGCAAAACAATGATTCTATGGGATGAAGCGCGCGAACTTCAGGAACGTCAAAAATCCAAAGAAGAGCATCAACAAGGTTCTTTGCATTGTCTTGCTGTGGAAGACAATCTGGGGAAGATTATTTCGGATGAAGATAAACGTAATCGCTTTACCCCTCTGGAACTATTCTTATTATCGGCTGCGGCATGCTATCACGATGCCGCCAAATCCGCTGATTTCGACGAGAAACACGCATTAGTGGTTGCAAACGATATTTTCGCCAATCCAGAGAAATACAATGTCACTGATCCGGAAGGTAAGATTCTAAGTTATATCATCGGTTCTCATGACGACGATGGTGTCTTTGATGATACACCTGAAATATATCCAATAGGAAGTGAGGATGTTCATGTCAGGATTCTTTCGGCGTTATTCAGGTTGGCTGATGTTTTGCATACCGACCATTCAAGAATTCCACATATTAGGGTAGCTGGTGATGGTAGTACAGAGGATGCTAAAACAAGGTTCAGAAAACTCATAAAGGGGTGGGGGTTTGAGGGGGATTCTAAAATTACACTAACTGCGACCCCCGAAAATACGGATGATTACGACCTCATTGCCAAAGGGGTTTCTATGATGCAGGAGCAGATCGATTGTATAGTCTCGGTTTTACGCCTTGGAAACTATCCCTATGAGATGAGTTATTCTTGTGACGATAGAGCGGTAAGGCGTGAGGTGGAAAGAAAAAACAGAAGTAAAATACTTTGGATGGATTATTACACCGAAACTGATGCAGATATTTTTAAAGGGCGTGATAAGGAATCTAAAAAACTTCAAAGAAACGTGATAAGTCAGAAACGACCAATTTCTTTACTGATCGGAAATTCGGGTGTCGGAAAAACTTCACTGATACGAGCCGGGTTGTTTCCAAGACTCAATAGGATGGGTTGGAAATGTGTCTGGACAAGACCTCTGAATCCAGACCCAATTAAACACATTCTGAACGATATCAATACCAAACTTCCTCTTGGATATGGATCAAATAACATAATCTCAAGCATCAAAAAGTTATCCGATGAATGTAAATCCGACGTGATCATTGCTATCGACCAATTTGAGGATATACTCAGGTCGCCAGCACATGCTAAGGAAAAGATTGGAAATATATTATTGTGCATACATGGAAGATCTTTTAAAAATATTCACATCCTACTTTCGTACCGGGGTGATTATGAGCCTGAAATCAAGTTATTCCTCAATGATTCGGGGGTGACTCGTCTGGATAGCGTTCCACTTATTGGAATTGAGATGTCAGAAGTAAATGGAGTCTTAAGAAATATATTCGAAGTCAATCATGTGGGGATTTCAGATGAGTTGCTTGATAGGATTGTTCAGGAACTCGAAAAGGAATCCGAAGACGGTAAATTTTATCCGCCCTTTATCCAGATCGTTTCCAGCAGCCTGATCAATTTAGCAAAATCAAATAAATGTGTTATAACCGAAGGGCTTTATAATAATCAAGCCATCAGCGTTGGAAAGATCATCGGAACATATCTCATAAAACGATTGGATGAGTTTGGAGATATCAATTCTGTAAAAAGGAGAAACGTGGAAGAAATCTTGAAAGAACTTGTCCGAGATGGTGCGAAAGATCAGAAAGGAAAAAATGACCTTGACCGATATCTGGATATTTCTGGTAATGAACTTCAAGGATTGCTTGATGAATTGGTGGATAAGAGATTGGTGCGGCATCTTGACAACGATAAATATGAAATTATACATGATTATCTGGCGTCAAGAGTTGAAGATCTGATGATAAAGGACGAAGATCGTTTGATAAGGAATGTACGGCATGTCTTGCGGACTGCGGTAGAACTTTATCGGGATACGCCGACTTTTTCGTTCCTCCTCCAACCAGGTCAAATGTGTCATTTATACTCTATGAGAGCGTCTATCAAGCCGGGTATACCGGAAAAGGATTTACTCATGGTAAGCTATCTATCAGGAAATGGACCTGTGTGGTGGTGGTTCAGAGAGGTGGATGAATCTTCGTATCGAACTATGATTCTAAAAGCAATGTCTAACGACATTTCAAAGGTGCGTCGAGCTGCAATTGGGATATTTGCAAAATTAGGCACACATGACGATCTCGAAGTGATAAAAAATATGCTCAACGATCCTAATCGGGATGTGAAAAAAGCAGCAATCGAGGCGTTTGCAAAATTAGGTACACATGACGATCTCGAAGTGATAAAAAATATGCTCAACGATCGCAAATGGAGGGTGGTGAAAGCAGCAATCGAGGCGTTTGCAAAATTAGGTACACATGACGATCTCGACGTGATACAAGATAAGCTCAATAATCGCGAATGGAGTGTGAGGATAGCGGCAATCGAGGCGTTTGCAAAAAAGGGTACACATAACGATCTTGAAATGATAAAAGGTAAGCTCAACGATCCTAACCGGGATGTGAGAAAAGCGGCAATCGAGGCGTTTGCAAAATTAGGTACACACGACGATCTTGAAATGATAAAAAATAGGCTCAACGATCGTGAATGGAGTGTGTGTATGGCCGCAATCGAGGCGTTTGCAAAATTAGGTACACATGGCGATCTCGAAGTGATAAAAAATATGCTTAACGATCGTAGTTGGAGTGTGAGGATAGCGGCAATCGAGGCGTTTGCAAAATTAGGTACACATGGCGATCTCGAAGTGATAAAAAATATGCTTAACGATCGTAGTTGGAGTGTGAGGATAGTGGCAATCGAGGCGTTTGCAAAAAATGGTACACATGACGATCTTGAAATGATAAAAGGTAAGCTCAACGATCCTAACCGGGATGTGAAAAAAGCAGCAATCGAGGCGTTTGCAAAATTAGGTACACACGACGATCTTGAAATGATAAAAGATACGCTCAACGATCGTAGTTGGAGTGTGAAAAAAGCGGCAATCGAGGCGTTTGCAAAAAGGGGTACACATGACGATCTTGAAGAAATAAAAAATATGTTTAACGATCGTAGTTGGAGTGTGAGGATAGCGGCAATCGAGGCGTTTGCAAAAAAGGGTACACATGACGATCTTGAAATGATAAAAGATACGCTCAACGATTCTAATCAGGATGTTAGAATGGCTGCATCCAATTATATTTCCAAATTCGGGAGCGAAAGTGATTTAGATGATATAGCAACAATGTACGGAGATGGTGAGGTTGTCAATCCTGAGTCCTTGGAATGCATAGTAGCACTGGATGAAAAATTCTATTCACCATTTAAAACCCCTGCGCACAAATCCAGTAACGCTTGATCGATTCCACGACCTCCATTTGACCTCGCAAATTCAATCACTCCACAGCCGCCGCCACATTCAAGATCCTTGACTCATCAAAGAACCGCCCGATGATCTGCATTCCGATCGGCAGCCCGCGGGTGCTTCCGCACGGCACCGATACAGACGGCACGCCAGCAAGGTTGACCGGCACGGTATTCACGTCGGCAAGATACTGGGAGAGCGGATCGACCAGTTCACCGATCTTAAACGCTGGTATCGGCATCGTCGGCGCAATCAGGACATCAACGCTTCCGAATGCAGAATCAAAGTCCTGCTTGACGAGCGTGCGCACCTTGAGTGCTTTCAGATAATATTTGTCATGATAACCGGTGGAGAGCGAGTATGTGCCAAGAATAATCCTTCGCTTCACCTCTTCCCCGAATCCGAGCGCACGAATCTCGGATGATGTCGTGATCCAGTCCGTGTCATCGATGCGCAAGCCGTATCTCATGCCGTCGAATCTCGCCAGGTTCGATGAGGCTTCGCTCATCGCGATGATGTAGTAAGCTGCAAGCGCGTACTCGGTGTGCGGCATATCGATCTCTGTGTATGTCGCACCCGCGTCCTCGAGGCGGTGAATTCCGCCCCAGACTGCCGCCTCCACGGCAGGATCGACACCTTCGCCAAAGTACTGTGCCGGGATGCCGATTTTAAGCCCCGCGACATCATGGTTACCGTTGTTACCATTATTGCCGCCGATATCGATCGCTGTGTCGGTGTCAACAGACGTAGAATCCCTCGGGTCGTGCCCTGCGATGACCGAATAAAGCAGGGCAACATCACTCACAGTCGATGCGATCGGTCCGATCTGCTCAAGCGAGTTTGCATAAGAGATCAGACCGTACCGGGATACTGCGCCATACGTCGGCTTCAGTCCGACCACGCCGCAGAATGAGGCGGGACACCTGACAGAGCCGCCTGTGTCAGAGCCAAGCGAGATCGCAACCTCCCCTGCCGCGACAGTGGCAGCGCTTCCGCCTGATGAGCCGCCAGGTACGCAGTCAGGGTTGTGCGGGTTTCTTGTCGGTCCGAAGTAACTGGACTCTGTGGACGTCCCCATCGCAAACTCATCCATGTTCGTCTTTCCGATGATGATTGCGCCCTCGTTATACAGACGCTCGATCACGGTGGCATCGTAGGGCGGGATGTAGCCATCAAGAATATGGGATGCGCAGGTCGTCCGGATGCCGTTTGTAGATATATTGTCCTTAATTGCGATCGGAACGCCGGAGAGCCTGCCGTCTGATTCCGACTCTCCGGAATCGATCGAGCGGGCACGCATGAGCGATTGATCTTCTGCTACCGTTATGAACGTGTTAAATTTACTCTTGCGGATCTGTTTGAGGTGATCGAAAGCGACATCCTCTGCAGAGGATTCCTCGACACGCCGCAGTACATCAGCAATACTCATCATGATTCACATACTTATGCTCGTCTCAAGTTATATGTTATCGCCGGTATCGCCGAAAGAAGATTCGGCAACACCGGCGGTCAAGCGTGACTACCCCCTCGCCCCCACAGGTCACGGCGACATCGGCGGAATCAGGAGCCCACACGTCTCAGGAAGCCCGAGCATCAGGTTCATGTTCTGGATCGCCTGCCCTGCTGCGCCTTTTACAAGATTGTCGATCGCAGATACCACGACCACGCGGTCTCCCCCGCACACAAGCCCGATGTCGCAGAAGTTTGAGCCACGCACGTCCGCAAGATTCGGGATGTCATTCTCCACCTCTCGCACCCGGACAAACGGTTTATCCCTGTAGAACTCTTTGTACATCTCCAGAATCGTACCGGATTCACACTCTTTGCGCAGAATCAGATGCGCAGTCGTCAGAATCCCGCGAATGACAGGCACGACGTGCGGTGTGAAGAATACGCGGTTGCGATTAAGTGAGCTTTCCAGCAGCCCCAGTTCCTGAACAATCTCTGGCAGATGTCTGTGCGTGGTGACATTGTAAGCACGGACGTTTTCTGCAAGATTCGGGTAGTGCGATGTCTCAGATGGTTCTACACCAGCTCCGGAGATGCCTGATTTCGAATCAAAGATTGCGTATTTAATCATTCCTGCTTTTGCAAGCGGTGCTGCCGAGAGTATCGCACCTGTGGGGTAGCATCCCGGGTTTGCGACAAGACTTGCTCCGGCGGCTTCCGGATGCAGTTCAGGAAGACCAAAGACCGCAGCTCCGTCTCTTGGGTCGGTGTGCGCACGCCCGTAAGTCTCCTCAAATACCTGCACCGGCAGCCGGTAATCAGCGCTCAGGTCAACCACGCGCACGCCGCCTTTAAGGAGCGCTGGAACAATATCCATCGCCGCGCCGTGCGGAACTGCCGTGAAGACGAGATCGCACGCATCAGCAATCTCTGATGGGGACGGGTTCTCGAAATGCAGATCGATCAATCCGGAGAGGTGCCGGTGGACATCCGTAACCGGAGTTCCTGCAAGCCGTCGTGATGTCACGATCCTGACACGGGCTTCCGGGTGCTGCAGGAGCAGCCTCATCAGTTCGCAACCCGTGTATCCTGAGCCGCCTACGATTCCAATATCAAGCATGGTCATTCTTGTGGCTCTGACTGGTCAAAAAGATTGGGGAACCCGGGAGCAGCAAGAGTATAAGGGCGTCTGATTGTGCTGCTTCGGTCTTCTCAACCCGCGCGATTTACCCCTATATTACGGCAGCATGATCTATCAGACCCACGGATCTAACGAAGGTGGGGCGTTCACGTCTGATCTTCTCAACCCCTCTTTTGCTTCAAAGTATTCTGAGAGTTCCCCGGCTCGTATATGGTCTCTCGATGTCTTAAACTCGCCAGAACTACAATAATACTCATGTAGCCGATTTGCCGCGTTGAATATCTGACCATGATATTTTTCTGATTCACTATCGTATATTGATATAAAATCATCCACAGTCTTATCTTTGCATATAGGACATGAACAGTCCAATATGTCCCCGCGGTCGATCCATGTATGGAACCGGCGAAATGTAATGGGTTCTGGATCAAATCGCTTCACCTGCATCAACACCTCTGGCTTAGGTAGAGGTTCTTGACCGCCGTTTTTTGGAGGGACATAGTTTCCTGCACGAATGCTGAACGAATCGATGCCCCACTTCTGAAGCAGATGCATGGTGGATGCCGCAGCAGTTCTCGTGAACTCCCGTGGTATGTATGACATCTGAAGAAAGACACTGGACTCTCTGTTTTCCCACAGCAACCGATAGTTCAGGATATTTTTCCGTATGGGTCGATATGTAAGTCCAACCGTATGGATCTGATCTGTATCCACATCCGAATGACTCAACAGAGTCATAAATCTCTCCCGAAATACCGGAGGTTCCAATCCCATATCCAGATATATCAGTGGTTCTCGTCTTTCCGAAAGAACCTCCTCTGCGAAACTTGTAACGATCTTCTCGAAATCGCGTATCCCGGATGACAGGTTAGGAATGGCAATAAAATCCAGATCGCTCATACGCTGGAGTTCCAGAAGTTGCTTGATAGCGGTATCATCCAGCACCACATCCGGTGGAATCTGTGGGTAAAATCTCTTGATGGTGTATGCCATTTTGTCTGAAAAGAATTCAATAGTTCCAAGCCTGCTGTTAAATGAGCCATTGGTATTCATGAACTTATTCCAGTTAGTTTTATTGAATTGAGCAACCACCTCAGATATCTCATTGTTTAAGGGTGGTTCAAAGGGCAGATTTGCCTTGTATTGAAATTCCTGCGATGTTAAGACGCGATGAGGGGTCTTGAAAGTTCCACGGTCTGTTTTAACAATCATCGCCCGTCCGCCGAAATGATCCAGCTCCCCATCCAAAGATACCTTGGTAATTCTCATTTAAGCCCTCCCGTGCATACCATACGGCAACACCTGCCTCTTAATCTTTGACTTATCGGTGTATTCAGGATATTTTATGTAAACGTCCTTCAGGATTCCGTCGTTTCCGAGTTCGTCCAATCCCCGTCTCCACCCCGGAAGTTCTTTCTTAAGGTCTTCTGGCAGCGAATCATATATCTCCTTTGCTTCTGCCTCTCCTTTTCGAGTCAGATAGAACGTCTCTTTATTGGATGAGCGGCGCCCCTCTATAGCTACCAAGCCGAGCTCTTCCAGATCGTGCCACGCTTCGTCGATATCAAAGCTGTAAGGACCATAATGGTAGGAGATGAAGTTGGGCGATAAAGCAGGAACATCGAACTCTTGCAGAGTCTCCTTGAACAACAGAAAAATTTCCTTCATAAAGCTCACCGCACCTCTGATAGGCTCCTTTGAAGAGTAAAGCAGCACAAGGCTGAGTTCCTTTGGATCAAGTACCGGCTTTCGGAGACTTTGGATCACCTCTCTAACTTTCTTGGAAGACTCTTCGCTGAAAAAAACGATTCCGCAGTTGGGACACCCGTACCCATCAAACTCGCCGTATACTTCCCCCGATAACTCTAAGGGGTATGTATCATACGTCAACTTCGCCTTACCGCAACGGGGGCACGGCAATCCTTTCTGTTTCCGCCTCATGTATCTTCTTATCCGATATGGTTTGTTCTTGTATAAGGGTTTCTTCGTGTTGGTCTTCCATACAGTAATCACATAGAAGTGGCAGGGTTCACTGTCGGCTACGACAACTGTCACACCATATTGATACTTGGCTCCGCCACCACGATAGTTCTCTGTTTTTTCACCATTGAGAATGGTTTCCTTGATATCGATATCACTCACATGATCGTGCAACATCTCGGTATTGGCTTCGAGGGTTAGGTTAAGTTCGCAAGAAAACTCTTCCGCTGGTATAAATCTCGGTTCTGGCACTTAAATCAACTCTTATCCAGTCTATGCAGCCCCGGATCCTTCACCCCTACCACCTCAAACGCCCTTGCACGCCGCAGACACGACTCGCACACCCCGCACGGCACATCTCCTGACCGGTAGCACGACCATGATAGCTCAAGCGGCGCACCATTCAGTGTGCCAAGACGCACGATATCTACCTTATTCATGTGGATAAGCGGCGCATTTATCTTTGGATGGCTGAGCGTGCCGTATTCGAGCACGCGATCGAACCGCTCGACAAACTCACGAGTATTGTCCGGAAACGTTCTCGCCTCCTCGAAATCAAGACCAACCGTGATAAAATCGTAATCATAGTTCTCTGCGTAGCCTGCTGCGATAGCCATAAAGATCAGGTTCCTTGCAGGCACCCACACGCCGCGGGCAGTCTCCGCTGCCTTTTCGCTGTCCAGTTCGTGCTCTGCGATCTGCGGTAGTTCTGAAGTGCCTGCAAGCGCCCCCCCAAAACGCGCAATCCACGGCAGTTCGATCACTTCGTGCGGCACACCAAACTTGCTGCAGATCCTGGCTGCGCATTGGGTCTCCTTTGCTGCCGCCTGCTGACCGTAATCGAAGGTCAGGCAGAGAACCTCACTGCACTGGTCATAAGCATGTTTGAAAGCGACGGTTGAGTCCAGTCCTGCTGAGAGAAGGATTATTGAGTTCATGAGTGCGATTTGATTATTCTATGGAGATGTTTTATAAGCATAATGATATGACCTAAATTTTATATTTTTAATTATAAACATTAATCATAAATCAGCGTACCTCGACATCGGTATGTAGAGATCATTTTTCTCACTTATGCGCTTCAAGGCTTCCGCAGCCGCCTGCCTGACATAAGAATAATCGTCTTTCAGCAGCGGTATCAGATATTCGATAGCGCTCTCAGCCCCAATTTCTCCGAGTGCTCTCGCAGCCGCCCTCCTGACCTCAAAATTATCGTCTTTCAGCAGCGGTACCAGATATTCGATAGCGCTCTCAGCCCCAATTTCTCCGAGTGCGTTCGCAGCCGCCCACCTGACACCAGACTCATCGTCTTTCAGCAGCGGTATCAGATATTCGATAGCGCTCTCAGCCCCAATTTCTCCGAGTGCGTTCGCAGCCGCCCACCTGACACCAGAATCATCGTATTTCAGCAGCGGTACCAGATATTCGATAGCGCTCTCAGCCCCAATTCTTCCGAGTGCGTCCGCAGCCGCCTCCCTGACACCAGACTCATCGTATTTCAGCAGCGGTATCAGATATTCGATAGCGCTCTCAGCCCCAATTTCTCCGAGTGCGTCCGCAGCCGCCCCCCTGACATCAAAATCATCGTCTTTCAGCAGCGGTATCAGATATTCGATAGCGCTCTCAGCCCCAATTTCTCCGAGTGCGTTCGCAGCCGCCCACCTGACATCAAACTCATCGTCTTTCAGCAGCGGTACCAGATATTCGATAGCTCTCTCGCCACCAATTCTTCCGAGTGCGTACGCAGCCGCCCACCTGACACCAAACTCACCGTATTTCAGCAGCGGTATCAGATATTCGATAGCGCTCTCAGCCCCAATTTCTCCGAGTGCTCTCGCAGCCGCCTCCCCGACATCAAAATCGTCGTCGTTCAGCAGCGGTATCAGATATTCGATAGCGCTCTCAGCCCCAATTTCTCCGAGTGCTCTCGCAGCCGCCTCCCTGACATCAAACTCATCGTCGTTCAGCAGTGGTATCAGATGCTCGATAGCTCTCTCGCCACCAATTCTTCCGAGTGCGTACGCAGCCGTCCACCTGACACCTGAATCATCGTCTTTCAGGCTCTCTATGAGTTTATCCTCAATATCTCCAAACTGGTATGAGATATGAGAAAGAACTTCAACCGCTCCGTCTCTCCACATATCAAATCTTCCGTGGAGGCTCAGCTCAAGTAGTTGATTTTTTATCTCTTCGATGTCATGCGATTCGATATTTGCTCTTTTGAGATCCACTTCCGCAAGACATCTCCCGATGAGGAAGAGATTGTTGCAGAAGAGGTCTTCATCTATCCCTTTACCCCATATCCGGTCCATCAACTCCTGGAATCGTTCGCTCTTCATGCCTGCATAGAGTGGTATGACCTCCTGCCAGTGCCGGTCTCTCTTCCTCTCCGCAATTGTTTGGGTGCCGTCTGCTTGATTTGCCAGGTGGTATGCCGTGTAATACTCCTGAAATGTGAGGTGAAGGAAGTGATACTCGTGCATGGTCAGTGGATGCAGGATTTCACTCCGAAATACCACATCGCTCAAAAGGTCTGCATAATGATCGTCTAACTCACCGGATATCCGTCTCAAGCACTCATTCAACTCTTCCTTCCCAAAGATATGTCGAGGCGCGTTCTCCACGTCCTCAAAGTAATGGAATGCTATGTCTGCAAAGACACTGTTCACACTTATTCTACGATCGAGACTATCAACATCCTGGTTGGTTATCCCCCTTCGTTCAAGCGTCTTTAAAAGTCCGTTTATAGATTCCCTGTAAAGGTCTACCCTTCTTGTCGGCATTTCCATACCTGTTCCGGATTCTACCATGCTTTGATAGACAAAACACTGGATTGAGAGGAGGAGCGGGTTTCTTGCCAGCATCTTGAGACGCGGGATTCGTATGTGATCTATCAGACTCTCTGCTCTCTTCTCATGGTCTGACATCTCCTGGCTGCACGTCCAGTTCTGTATGAATTCCTGTATCGCTGGGTCTGATAGCTCTACCACCTCCAGCGTTTTATCGTTCAATACGCCTCCGGTATAGCCGACCTGTCGCGATGAAAGAACGTAACGTTTCAAATTCATTCCGATCTCATCAGAAACACTTTGTTTCAGATCGTGGGGTATCTCGTCAAATCCGTCAAGGAGGAATAACACCTTATCTTCGTTGTTCAGGTCTTTTACTCTCAGAACAAACTCTTCAAAATCCTCCTGCTCTAAAGGAGTTCGCTTTCTGTATTCTTCACATGCAAACTCGATGAGCGAGCCTGATTTATTTCTTGAATCGGCATATCTTCCGAGCGATATGAAAAAAGGGACCAGCTCACATTTCAGGCGACCGTTTGCAGCCTTCAGTGTCAGATATTTAAGAAGCGTCGTTTTCCCGGAACCCGGGTCTCCAAGAATAACGATTCTTCGCCATTTTTCAACGGCTTTCTGTGGGTCTATCCCTTCTTTCACCTTCTCAAGGTAGCGTCTCTCAGTAAATAACTGGTATTCCTTCCCAGCCGCCCAATCGGGCATCGCGAACCTGTGCTCCGGGTTATGGACGATACCAGAGATGGCAAGCTTCACGTACAAACTCTCCAGTGGGATGCTTCTGCTGACCATCGGATTTGTTATGTATCTGAAAAAATCGTTGTTTTTTATGGATTCAACATACACCTGTATGGATGACATATTCGACTTGAAGTCAGTGGATTTACTTTTGTATATACTTAAGGGGGCAGATTCTGATGTAATTTTTGCAGGTTCCCTTTTATCTAATTCACTGATTAGTTTGCGGGCTAATTCCTCCTTGCTTTCAAAATCAATTTGCTGAAATTCATGTATTGTAGGCAATTTTGAGAGTCGCGACCTATCAACACTCTTTTCTTTACAAGGTATTATATTTCCTTTTAAGCTGGGCAAACTACTCGCAAGCTCAAGTTCCCTCTTCACTTCTTCTGAACTGATCGATAGGTCAGTTATGATTACAACAAAATATTTACACGCTTCAATAGTTCCATCTATAGCCTTTCGCCACGGTTCACCTTTACCTATATCTTCGGGAGCCACAAAAGCCGATTGGTTTATTTTTTTAAGTGATTCTTTGACATGTTTAGCATAATCCAATCCGGTTGTTGTTTCATAACAGATAAAAACTTCTTTTACGGATTCAGAACACACGTTTGAAGGATTTTCATCGTTCATAGCCATAATTATGACCTCGCACATCTTGCAATAGCCAACCACTCACAGACGCGCTGTGAATGTAATCGTCTCTCATGCACGCATATATTCCCGCACGATTCCAGCGGTCCCTTCGGATTTGAACGCCCTGATGAACTCGCCAGCCTCTTCGTACGCCCGATCCTCGATTGCCGATACAGTCGCATCATCAAGAGAATAAAGCTCCTTGAAGAACTCTTTTATCGCAAACTTGCCGCTCTTGCCAAAGACCTCGATATCCCGCTTCCCTTCTGCCGCATACTTCGTAACCGTCCAGTCCCATATCCGCTGATACAGATCAGGCTGCTTCGCCTCAAGAACATCCCAGACAAGATTCATCCAGAATGTGCCGACGTTCCCCTTGATGATGTCGCCGTGCGGGAACTGCTCTGCAATCAGATGTCGCGGCGTTCCTGTGATGCCGTGCTGCGCGATCCGAACATCGAGATCGTTCTCCCGGAGTGCTTTTGCAACCTCCTTTGTTCGCGGGATGTCGATCGTGACCTGCTCGATTGGGTTACCAAGCTCATCGAATATGTTGCCGTGGGTGCTGCCGTTTGCGATCGCAAGCACCTGCGGGTGCACACCTGCCGAATTAAGCGACGTGATGAATGCCACCGCCTCATCAGGCGTTGTCAGCACCATGCCAGAGCCGTCGGTCCGCCCGATCTCGCCGACTTCCGCCTCAAGCCCGAACTCGCGACCGCACGTCTCGGATTCTATGAACCTTGCAAGCTCGATCGTCGCATCGATGTTCGGTGCAAGCTCCTCTGCCGGAGTCCTGCCATCGAAATTGAAGAGATGTGACGCATCGATCGCAAAACTGGTGAAACCGGCTTTGATCTGCGCTGCGATCAATTCCTTGACTGAATTAAGTTCTTCGAGTGTCCCCTTCTTAACACCGATGTGATCTGCATGTAGCGCCCAGATATCATGACCTACCTCACAAGCAGCCGCGCATGTCCGCATCGAGAGTTCTGCCGGGGTAAGCCCGGTGTACCCGCCCTCCTGATTGCATTCCGATTTTGCCAGTTCGATCATGACTGCGGAATCGAGATCCTTTGCCGCCCGGAAAATGCCTTTCGTGATTCCGGGGATGATTCTGGTGTTGCACGCCATGATGATGCAGTTTTTATCTTTTACAGCGTTGAATATAACCGATCCGGGTATTGGATTGCACTCCATGAAAATTCACCTCCCCCTGATTTATGTAGTTACTTGAAATTAAGTGTTTTGGAGATGCGGGGGATGGGATTCGAACCCACGAACTCCTACGAGACAGGGCCCTCAACCCTGCGCCTTTGACCTGGCTGGGCAACCCCCGCACGGGGTACGAGCACATCGGTTCTTGGAACCATTCGTTAATAAATCTATGTGCTGGTTGCGATGCGGGGTTGCTGCCCTTCGGTGGTATGCGACGGTTTGCATGGGCATCCTGACCCACAACCATGCACCACAACGTTGATATGCAACACTTTCAATACCAACAAAGAGAGGCATTTATTTGACCGGCTTTGACATACACATTGGTTACGCGCACATCAGAAATCCAATTGCGCTTGCGGCGATGGCTGGCATCGCTGACTCAGGTTTTGTCAGTAAAGTTGCCATGGGTGCCGGGCTTGCGGTACTCGGTGGATACAATCTGGATGATGCGACAAACGACGCCGCAGTCAGGATCAGGGATCGGGGGCGTGCCGAGTTTGTAACGCCTGAACCAATCGAGCATCTGAAAAGCGAGCTTGAACAACTGAAGGGAATGGAAAATCCACCAGCGATCGCACTGAACGTCCGCAGTACAGAGATGAAACCACTGCTCGAGGCGGCACTCCTTGCAAAAGAGTATGGTGCGATCCTTGAGATCGATGCGCACTGCCGGCAGCCTGAGATGACCGACATTGGCGTGGGAGAACCTCTTCTTCGCGACCTGGATAGATTAACATCGATGATCTCCCGCGTCAGGAAGACCGGGGTTGCTCTGTGCGTGAAGACCCGGTCCGGTGTCGTTGATGATGAAGAGCTTGCAGTGGCGATCGAGCAGGCAGGCGCGGACGCAATCCATATCGATGCCATGAAACCGGGTGCAGGCGCAGATCACCGTGCGATCAGGGCGACAAGGAACGCGACCGACATGGTAATCATAGGCAATAACTCGGTCGTGGACTTTGTAAGCGCGAAAGCGATGTTCGGACATGGCGCGGACATGGTCTCGCTTGCAAGAGCCACGTTAGAGAATCCTGATGTGATAAACACCATTGTTCAGCAAGTAACCATGTTTCAGGAGCGAACCGGCTGGTACAATGCACCAAAGCACATCTGCGGCGGCGGGGACGACCGAGCGCTCACTTTCTGCTGCTTACCAGTCAAACCGTGTGCGATTCATGGGGTGCTTAACAGATACGGGATGACGCCGCAGGAGTTCGCAGACCTGAAGGTAGAACTCTCACGCGGCACGCCGCTCGAACTCGGGGATAATACCTGCTTCGGGACGCTGATCTGGTGCTGCAAACTCACGAAGCCCTGTTTCCTGCGAAACGCCGTATTCGAGCAGATCGGGCTGTCCGGGGTCGAATATATGAAACTTAAGAAACGCCTTTCAGAGGAGATCCTTGAGCGTATTCGCGGAAAAACACGGGATCATTAATTAATCGGCAGCAGTACCCGTCTCCTCATCAATATCAATACTGCGGATGATCATTACCGGTATGCCCGATGTGTGGGCAACCGTGCTTGCGACGCTTCCAAGAAGGATCCGATCAAGCCCGGTCTTGCCGAGCGTTCCCATCACGATCAGGTCGATCTCGTTCTCACTTGCATAATCAACAATCTCGTGTGCCGGGTGTCCGTCCAGGACGACGCCCTCAAACGGTACGGAAGACTGCTCGCATTTCTCCTCCACATATTTCAGTGCCTCGTTGCCTTCGGCACGTAGCAGTTCATACATACCAGTCCATGCGGCATCCATCGGCAGGGACGCACATGCGCTCGTGTCGAGCACGTACACGGCGCAAACGTCTGCGTCGGCGACGCGGGCAAGTTCGATGCCGTATTTGATCGCTCGTGCAGTGTTAGCCGATCCGTCTGTCGCAACCAGAATTTTTTTATACAATTCATTCTCCATGAAAACCACCTCGCGTACTCATTTACTACTGTTGAGATAAGGTTTGTGTTGAAATATGGGAGACTTTTTATTATTCTCTGGTTACGCAGGTTCCGTACAATTCTACCAGCCACAGATCGATATAAATAAACGTAAATATAAGAATACGGAGCGTCATCGGTCTATAAAATCATCGAAACGTTTAATCGGTGTTCATGCCAGCGTCGGTGCTGGCGTCATGCGCTCGCCCGGCGTGCAGTGTGCACGGGTATTCAGCCAGATAAAACCTTCTGTTATGATGGACGGTTTGATGTGAAAATCCACCATCATATTTGAGGGTTAACTCTGAGGGTCGGAGAAATGTTCACGGAATTGATGACCTGAGATAAGTGGATTATTTGCTAAATCGATATCCTGTTTCGCACACATATCTCGATCCTATCTACCTCCGCCGCCGCATCACCACATACGCCGCCACAAGCACCCCGCAGCCAGCAAACGATGCTGTGAACCCGGGCAGCCCCTGCTTCGGCTTCGTGGGCGTTGCATCTGCGGCGGGCACAGTTGCCTGCGTCTGATCTGTTGCTCTCGGCGGCGGGGTGATGCTCTCGCCAGGCTGCGCCTGCGCCACATCCACTGACGCATTCGCTGCCGATGCTGCTGGCGCCTTTGTCGCGGTCACTGTCACTGTCGCAGTCGGCGTCGGCGTGGGGGTCTCGAACCATCCGGGAGGGTACGTACCCTCTCTGCCGCCGTTTGGTACTGAACCAACAAGTACGAATCTGTCGCCGAGTCCTGCCGCTGCCGGCACCCGCACGTTATCGCTGACGCAACCTGCCGAGAGCGTTCCGGCGCCGGATGCATTCCACGCCCATACCGTAATGTTTGCCCAGCCACCTAAATTAGGGGGGATCCTATCTGCGAACGTTTTTTTGGTGCCGTTGCTCCAGTCACCGTTTATGCTGACGTTGTAGGAGTCTGTGACATTGCCCGGATCGAAGACGGTTGGTGCTGAATTCACCCCGATATCGCCGAGACCGCTTGTTATCCCGCCATCGCCCTGCCACGTCGAACCTGCTTGGTCAAAACCATGAAAGACGCCAGTATCCCCGCCTGATATGAGGTACCATTCCGACCCCGCCTGCCATGTGTAGTTCACCCCGAAGTCATCCGTGGTGTTCGCAAGGTTTAGGGGATCTGGCGGGATGAATGTTGCCGATGCCAGAGCAGGCACGATGCAAACCGCAAGCATTGCAGCAGCAAAAGCGATTGAGATCGTCCGGTT
>JAIWAP010000012.1:0-27103 GCA_048634345.1 Methanobacteriota archaeon
TTTTGTGGCGCGTGAAATCAGGACACGACCGCAGCGAGGATCCTGGCAGCGTTGACAACGTCGGGCGGACATGGTCTGGAGTCGTTGTCGCTGACGTGGACAATGACGGCGAGATTGAGATCGTGACCGCGCATGGCAATGGCTACGTCTCGGTCTACAACAACGAAGGCTACTTCGAGCCGGGGTGGCCCCAGCACCCGGTCACAAACGAGTTTCGCTCGCTTGCCGTATCCGATCTCGACGGTGACGGCGATATTGAGATCGCTTGCGGGCTGGCGCGCGGTGATAACACGAACGTCTGGGTCTTTGAGCACGACGGAAGCATCAGGTCGGGTTGGCCCAGGCTGGCAGATGGTGACGAAGGCTCGGCGTGGGGCACCTACAACGACAACATCGGCGCAGGCGACATCGACGGCGATGGGCTGCCCGAACTGATCGTCCCATCCGATACGATCACAATCTGCGCCTACGAGGCAGACGGGACTCACATCGGAACCAACGAGATGTATCATGACCATTCCGGTCATGACATGGATCGCTGGGGCGAGGTTCCCGCATACATCGATCCGGAGTATGAGACCCGCGGGTGGGGTCCGTGCTACACAGAGTTCACTGCGAGAGCAAACTTCGCAAACGGACCCGCAAACGTGGTTGATGTCAACGGAGACGGCGTAAATGAGATCGTCGTGATCGGCGACGTCCACAACTGCCATACCAGCCCATACACCGACCTCTACAACACACCATACATCCTCAATTCGGATCGCAGCCGCTTCAACGCAGACGGGTTCAACTGGACCACACCCCCGATTGAGACGGGAACACCGATCATTCAGGATTATAACGTAATTGAGAGCGTGCAGCCAAATCCTGTGACCGTTGATCTGGACGGTGATGGCATAATCGAGATCCTTTATCCCTCCTACGATGGGGGGATGCACGCATTCTGGCTGGACAAAACCGAGCACGGCAACTGGCCCTATTCAGTCTATGACGCATCAGAGGGCTTTTATCGCTTCGCAACAGAGCCGGTCGTGGCTGACCTTGACAACGACGGGAACGCAGAGGTAATTTTTGGCTCATGGGTTCAGAAAGGAACCGAACACACAGGCAAGCTCCATATCCTTGATTACATGGGGAACGTGATTCACGAGATGGATCTGCCTCCTGCAAAGTCAGGCAACTGGAACGGTGTGCTCGCGGCGCCAACGCTTGCGAATATCGACGATGATTCCGACCTCGAACTGGTCTTGAACACGGCTCATTCCGGTGTCGTGGCTTATGATCTTCCGGGAACCGCCGATGCGCGGGTTCTGTGGGGCACCGGACGTGGAAGCTACTATCGAAACGGACAGTCCCTGATCAATTCCACTGTTACGCAGAAAGGAGACCTCAATTGTGACGGCAGAATCTCGGCAGAGGATGTGCTCTTGGCGCTCAGGATCGCAGTATCCGGTGGGCACAACAATGCGGCTGATCTCAATTGCGATGGACGCGTGACTGCGCTTGACGCACGACTGATTCTGCATCATGTCGCAGACCCGGGAGAAGTATATACGTAACTGTATGTACGGACCATATAGTAACACATGAAACAATACCTCATAGCGACAATGCTCTTCCTCGCAGCGCTCACCTGCACGACTGCGGGTGCAACAACCTATACCTGCGTCGACTGCCCGGACCGCAACGCGAAGATACAGAACGCTAACTACGGCGCGACGTAGTCATACTTACGGCAGACATAACCAACCATGATGGCAACTGCATCACGTTTGGCGGCGCAGACGGCGTAACATTCGACTGCGGAAATCATGTAATCGGCGGGACGTGGAAACACAACGGTTATGGAATCTACCTCTCAGGTAACTCGGACAATACAATAAAGAACTGTAACGTGCGTGATTTCCGTTATGGTGTTTATATTTACTCCTGTTCCAATACCACAGTCCAGGATTCCGTGCTTCAAGAAAACCATCACTATGATTTGTATATTGGGGCAACTACTCCGGCACATTGCGACACCAGACTGATAAATGTAACGGGATCAGGGGATAGACTGATCGGGTATGATAAGATTGCCAGAGGGCTAAACGATTGGGGAAAAGAACACACCCGCCAGAACCAGAGCGCCCGGATAAATCGAGAGCCCTGACAGACCAGAACATCTATAAACAATCGTGAAAGAAGAGTTGTGCAGGTGACAATATGCTTCAAATTTATGCAAATGGCAGTTTTGTGCCGCAGGATCAAGCGGTGACCTCGATCTACGATCATGGTTTCTTATATGGCGATGGCGTGTTTGAAGGGATACGTGCGTACAACGGACGCGTTTTTCGCCTGGATGAGCATATCGATCGGTTATACGACTCGGCAAAGGCGATTCTGCTAAAAATCCCGTTGACAAAGGATGAGATGAAGGATGCGGTTCTCGAAACACTCCGGGTCAACAACCTGACAGACGCATACATACGACCAATCGTATCAAGAGGGGTCGGCGATCTCGGGCTTGATCCTGAGAAGTGTGGCACGCCGAATATATTCATTATAACCCAGCCGTGGGGTGCGATGTACGGCGATCTGTATGAGAAGGGGCTTACCGCGGTTACGGTCACTGTACGCCGCAACGCGCCCGAATCGCTCTCTCCGAATATCAAATCGCTCAATTACCTGAATAACATCCTTGCAAAGATCGAAGCGAACCAGGGTGGCGGCGATGAAGCGATCATACTCGATGTACACGGGAATATATCCGAAGGATCCGGCGACAACATCTTTGTTGTGAAAAACGGCGTTATCTCGACGCCACCAACCTTAAACAACCTCCGCGGGATCACGCGTGCGTGTGTGATCGAGATCGCACACGGTCTTGGCTGGCAGGTTCACGAGATCAATCTCGGGCTCTTTGATGTATACACAGCAGACGAGGTGTTTGTGACCGGCACTGCTGCCGAGGTTGCGCCGATCACAGAGATCGACGGGCGCGAAATCGGCGAGGGGGCTGTTGGCAATATCACAAAGAAGCTGATGCAGGAGTTTGAGAAACTGACGCAGACAGAGGGCACGCCGATTTAGGGGGCAGTGAGGCGGAACAATCTCCCGAAAATAAAACAAACCAACCGTCACACCCGAAAACTAAACAAGCCAACCCAATCTGCGCCCCGGTGCTCCCATAGCAGCCCGAAATGTGAGATCTCCTCAAAGCCCTGCCCGGATTCTGCATATCCAACTGGTCCCGCGATGCCGACCCTGACAAGATAACTCACGCCTTCCTGCCGCGTCATCGCCCGTATATTGACGCTGCGATTCGAAAAAACCTCCTTCCGCCGGATCATGCCGTCTATAACATTCTTCGGCTTCCCGTTAACCTTCATATAACACGCTTCAAGATGCTCATGCCCGCAGAGTATCAGAACCCCGCTGCCATGCGATTCCACAGCGTCTTCGAATGCATGTTCCGGCGTGTAATGGTAACCTGTACCATCGCAATAATCATAGCCACACTCCGAGATTCTCTGCCATGTTCGCCGGTACAGCAGGCAGTCCGGACAGGTTCTCTCCTTGATCATGGACGGATCGATCGGTCCTCCATGCACCGCAAGAATCCGGTCAGTCTCATCTGCCAGATACTGCGGCAGACTCTTCAGGAATCGCATACACCGTTGATTCCCGCGCAGTTCCGAATGCGCCTCTATGCTTGCAAAATCGCTTTCGATGATATCTCGATTGAGCAGAAATGTCTCGTCATGGTTTCCCATGATGGATACGAGATTCGCCGCCTCTTCACAGTCGATTAACCGCTCGATCACAACGATTGGGTGAAATCCCCGCCCAACAACATCGCCAAGGTTAATAATTCTCGTAATCTCCCCGTACCGGTCGATGAACGCCTGATCCCGGGTGATTTCCATGATCGCGTCAAGTGCGCGTATATCGGCATGGATATCAGAGATTATCAACTGCGCCATGGTGGCTCGAACTCCCCAGAATCTCGCCAGCTATGTTCTGTCGCATCCGCATACAGACTTCTTCGTAATCCAACCCCTGTCCGAGCAACCACATCAGTTTCACAAGCGCGGTCTCTGGCAGCATATCCTCGCCCTCGATCACGCCCGCCTTCAGCATGTCCCTGCCGGTATCATAAACCCGGTCACAGATCCTGCCGTGTATGCACTGGGATGTGACCACAACCGGGATGCCACTTTTAGTTGCGTACTCGATGAGCGGAATCCACTCAGCCGGGACGTGCCCAAGCCCGGTGCCCTCAATCACGATTCCCCGGTATCCTGAAAAGCTGCAAAACCTGAGTAGTTCCGGGCTTGCTCCTGGTATAAACTTGAGAAGGGCGCATTTCGGCTCTATGCCGTCCCGGATCCGGAGTTGCCGCTGCCCCCTTCGCATATAATCGGTGAACGTCCTGATCTCGCATGAGGGGTAGTCAACCCGTCCGATCGGCGGTGCATTGATCGACCGGAACGCATCCCTGCGTGAGGTATGCATCTTTCTGACCCGCGTCCCGCGGTGGATCAGGCAGTGGTCGTCTGATGTGCTCTCATGCATAACCACGCAGACCTCTGCGATGTCGCTCACCGCGACCGATACGGCGCAGATCGCATTCATCGCGTTATCGCTTGATGGTCGGTCTGCGCTGCGCTGCGAGCCGACCAGAACGACCGGAACCGACGGCTCGATCATGAAAGAGAGCGCTGCAGCGGTGTAACCCATCGTATCGGTGCCGTGAGTTACGATTACGCCGTCTGCGCCCTTATTAATCTCTTCAAAGATTGCGCGTGCAAGTTCGATCCAGTATTCGGCACGCATGTTCTCTGATAGTATGTTGCACACGACTCTTGAACGATAGTTTGCGATCTCTTCCAGCTCTGGTATCGCAGCGATGATCTCCTCGGCGGTGGACTGCGCGGTGACCGCTCCGGTGCGGTAATCAACCCTGCTTGCAATGGTGCCGCCGGTCGATAATATGGCGACGGTCGGCAGGTCCTCCCGCACATCCATAGCACGGGTTTTCGGTTTTGGGAGGGGTGGTCTCTTCTCGACAAGCGCAATTGGTACGCTCTTCTTCACGCCGATGTTGTAGCCGTTGTGCAGCTTGATCACGGTGTGATCGGTAGTGCTCGGCATCAGCGTGCCTTCATAAGTTACGCGACCGACTGTGGCGCGTACTCGATCTCCCCGATTCGGCTTCAACATAATTGTTCAATCTCCGACTGCAATCGTCTCCAGCTGGCTTGCAAGATTCCAGACAAGAGTACGGGTGTGCAGCGGCATATTTGGATCGTTTGTGATTTTATTAAGAATTGATAAGCTGGATGCGGCACGAAATGGTATAGAGTCGTTTTCAGCGGATAGAATTCCTTTTATTTCATCAGCGGCTCGCCGTATGTTTCTCGGGACCGACGTATCACCAAGAATCGTATTTAGAATGTTAATGCACTGTTCAACTGTTTCTTTTATCGACATGGATCTCCTCTGTGTTATTCCATCATTCCACTTCTGCACATAATAATCCGCACCATCTCCTATTTAAAGGTGGTTGGTTGGTTAGTTGGTTGGTCCGGTCACAGCCCCCAGAAGGGGTCGTCCTTCCGCTTGATCTCCAGAAACTTGTTGAATGCTTCGATCTCATCAGGCGAGAGCGTGTCATACAGTTCCTGCTCGACCAGCTTTGCATGACGCTCAGGGATATCGACGAGCAGCACATCACCTTCCTTGATCTGCCGTCCGACAGTCGGACCCTCGATTGCAACAGCGACCTCAGCACGATATTTTGCCTCGCTTATGGGCTCGCTACGCTCCTGAATCCCTTTTATTGACCCGACATACACACCATCGGTACGCATGACCGGAATTCCGGGCTTGATCACGCCACCAAGAACGTGCACACCGACAACCGCGGGATTACTCTGTCTGAAGATGCAGCCATCCAGAATCGTGAACTGTCCGGGTCTGATCACCGCTTCAGAGAGTTTCTTCTCGACGATCTCCTTTTCCTTCGACGACCAGCTCTGATAGTCCTCGATCAAACTGTAGATCACGTCGCTTTGGAAGAGGCGCGTCCCTGATCTCTGCAACTCTTCCAGGGCATCAGGAAGCACGTCAACATTAAATCCAATAACTGTCCTGTACAGAGGGTTTTTGCATGTTGTAGCCTCCACAACATCCCTCCTTGCGATATTACCGACTTTGGCAATCCTGATCGCTATGTCCTTATTTCTAAGCTCCCCTGTTATCGCCTCGAGCGATCCGATGGTGTCGGCACATAGAACAACGCCGTCGGTATCGGTCGTTATCTGCACGGTATCAATCTCGCTCTCGATCTCGTGCACCACGTCCTCGATGCTACCTGGTTTATCAGATGTGACCTTGATCATCGATCCGGCATAAGCGTGCTCAAGATTCGGCGCTGCGATTCTGACACCGGAAGCTGCTGTTACGCGTTTTACCCGGGTGAACGATTCGTTTGACCCGATATCGGTCACTGCACTCGGCGTTAGGAGCGCACGTACCTTTGTCGTGACGACTGGCTGTCCGCCGACGACGATGGTATCGCCGACCGCAAGTTCGCCGTCGTACAGGATCGCATCCACGGTTGTTCCAAGCCCGTGTGTCTCGCTGACCTCAAGAATCGTGCAGACGCCTGCTTCGGTTGCACTCACCACCAGATTCTGTTCAAGGAAACGCTGCGCCAGCCCGAGTAGCACCATCAGTATATCCGGGACTCCTTCCCCTGTTTTTGCGCTCACCGGGATCACGCTGATGGTTGTTCTAAAATCAGATATGTTATCGTATCGGTCCGCATTAAATCCGCTTTCATAGAGTTTTCCAATCAGATCGTAGAACTTTCGGTCGAACTCCTGCCGTGCGTGGTCTCCCTGCTTCTCATAGCTACTGACAAACGACGCGTCCCCGTGGTTCTGCCAGCCGTGTATGCGATCGATCTTGTTTGCTGCGATCACAAACGGGGTCTTGAACTTCTTCAGTATGTTCAGGGACTCGATTGTTTGCGGCAGGAAGCCTTCGTTGATATCGACGACCAGTATGGCAAGGTCTGCAAGCGCGCCGCCGCGGCTGCGGAGCGTTGTGAACGCGTGGTGCCCAGGCGTATCGATGAAGAGTAAGCCCGGGACGATGAACTTCCCGGCAAACGAGGGTCCGCAGGCTTTCTCAATCGCAGCGATGGGTACCTCGGTCGCGCCGATGTGCTGGGTGATCGCACCAGACTCCTCGTCGGCGATCGCGCTGCCTCTGATTCTGTCAAGCAGCGTCGTCTTTCCGTGATCAACGTGTCCGAGCACACACACGATAGGGGTTCTGAGCGTCATGATTACAGGATGTTGATTGTGAGAGTCTCAATTGCAGAATCGTAATTATTCTTTTAGTTAATCATAAACCTTATCGATCTCAGGGGGTGTCACGCCACCATGGTGTTGCAGAAGATTCCATGAACCCTGAATCAAGTAAGATGTGGCTAAAATCGTAGATTAAGAGTTACTATTCCAACACGAGATTTCTTCGAAGATATTTCATAGTTCTGTTGTTTTCTTATGGTCGCTAACGGTAACCCTCTCGCGTCTGTGAAAAACGATTTTTTCACAAAAAATCGAGTAAAAACTGCCCTTCGGGTGGGGATGGCGATATACTTTTTCGCAAATGAAAAAACGCGGGTGTATCTCTCTCGTCTTTCGCGTCTCTGCGACCTTGCGACTTTCTCGTTAAACTGGAGAATAAAAACGAGAAAGACGAGGGTGGCGCAAGGGCGCAAAGAATGAAAAGCCCCTTCTTTTGGCATCCTTTTAAAAAACCACATAATCCATCAGAATCAGGTTTTTTGCAGCCACCCTCTCTATCCAGGGTGATCCTATTGTCATGGCTTTGTCAGTGTTAGATTTATTTGTCCAGTGGCAGGTGGACTCTGTTCGGAACCTGGGCGTGTCCCGAAGAGACTGGCAGAACAGAAACATTTAAGTTAAGACAACCAATACTGATATTGGAGAGATGATCAAACCAACCTCTGAACTCGAAACCTGCTATGAGGCAGGGGCAGGATGGGAATGTCTTGCGCACTCGCTCGACCGGAGCCACCTTGCCATTGTGGGATTCCAAGGGTGGGGATCCCGAGTGAAACACGGATTTGCGTTACCAATGGGGCGATTCCTCCTATGTAATTCCTCCTATCATAATGAACCGTGTTTCACTCGATTTCACTTCATGCGCGAGAACACAAAATGTGTTTATAATCATCAGGATACATGGATTAAAACCACGACAGAATCGCTCGAGGTAAATAAAATGAACATCAAGAACTACACAGAGAACATCAGTATCAGTATACCGGACAGCAGAGGTGCATCATGCACGTAATGGAAGGGTTTCTGCCAGGACCGTGGTGGCAGATATGGTTTGCGCTGTCGATACCGGTTATCGTGTACGGAATTTACAAATTAAACAAGCTCGTGGACGAAAGGCGCGAGATACTGCCTCTTCTCGCAGTAGCCGGAGCATTTATCTTTGTCTTATCCGCGCTCAAGTTGCCTTCGGTCACAGGGAGTTGCTCTCACCCAACAGGAACCGGGCTTGCCGCAATACTCTTCGGACCCGCTATAACAGCGGTTCTTGGAACGATCGTCCTTCTGTACCAGGCGCTATTTCTTGCGCACGGCGGTCTGACAACACTCGGGGCAAATGTCTTCTCGATGGGGATTGTAGGTCCGGTGGTCGCTTACGTGATCTACAAGGCAGGAATGAAGATGAATCTCAATTTCTACGTCGTGGTCTTCCTCGCAGCAACGTTTGGCGACTGGGCGACGTATGTTGTAACCTCTATTGAGCTTGCGCTTGCGTTTCCCGCGGCGGTGGGAGGATTTCTCACATCGTTCAAAGCGTTTGCAACGATCTTTGCAGTAACACAGGTCCCTCTTGCAATAATCGAGGGAGCGATTACCGCACTCATCTTCAAATACATAATACAGGTCAAAGAGGATGTGCTTGTGGGACTCAATGTGATGACCACAGACGTCATCCGTAAGATCAGGGGGTCAGCAGCATGAAAGGAGAGCTAATCGTACTCGCCATAATCCTCGTATTCACAGCGCAGTTCCTCTACGTCTCCTCAAGTACCGATGCGGAATTCGGCGGAGCGGACGGCGAGGCTGAGGGCGTGATCGACGAGCTAACAGGCGGCACGTATGAGCCGATCGCAGAGCCGCTATGGGAGCCTCCGAGCGGTGAGATCGAGAGTCTGCTCTTCGGGCTTCAGATAGCGTTTGGTGCACTCATAATCGGCTATTTCTTCGGGTATTACCAGAAAAGCAAGGGTTAAGCCCGGATGAGCAAGCGAGATGAAGCGAGGGTTGCTTTTAACTCTTACTCCCTCGCCCTCCATCTTCTATTTTTTGAGAACTATAATGAACAACCTGCTGGATGATTATGCGCTCGCAAGCCCTCTACGGTACCGGAACAACTGGCTTAAGCTTGCTATAGTAGCATTTGGGTTGCTCGTCGGGGTATCATCCTCGTCCCCGGTAACCCCGCTTTTTATAACGCTATCCATGGGGTTTGCCACGGTTTTCTTTGGAAAAATCCCGTTAAAATTCTATCTGAAGTTAGTCCTCCTACCGCTGGGATTTGCTGCCGTCGGATCGATCGTCATACTCTTTTTCTTTGGAACAGGTTGCGAGGTATTCTCGTTTGAGATACTCGGGTACCGTCTGGTTGCAAACACCGAAGGAGTTGAGATGGCGCTACTTGTTGTCTCGAGGACGGTGAGCGGAATGAGCTGCGTCTTCTTCCTTGCGCTATCAACTCCGATGATCGAGCTTTTTGCGGTCGTCAAGCGATCAGGGATTCCCGATTCTGTGATCGAACTCTCCATGCTGATGTACCGCTACATCTTTCTCTTTTTAGACGTTGCAATGAGCATAAAGGAGGCTCAGACAATCCGGCTCGGGTATACGAGCTTCAGAAGATCGCTTTACTCCATAGCCATGCTCGCAAGCACGCTATTCATACGATCCTGGGAGCAGGGCGAGAAGCTTTACATCGCAATGGACTCGAGATGCTACGATGGAAAGCTCACAGTCTTCGATGCGAAGCGACCGATCAGAGCGCCAGAAGCGGTTCTCGCGTCGGTTTATGCGATACTTGCGATTGCGCTCTCGCACTTTACCGGAAACGCATGGGTCATCTGATGCAGACGAGGTGAAGAGCGATGGCGATTCTTGAGACGCGAGACCTGAAATACGCATATCCCGACGGGACCGCTGCTATCGATGGAATCAATATTGAGATTGGGACGGGTGCACGGGTGGCTTTCGTTGGCAGGAACGGATCAGGAAAGTCAACGCTCTTCCTGCTCTTAAACGGCACCCTGAAGCCGGGGCAGGGGGAGGTTCTCTTCCACGGTTCGCGGTTTTGGTACGATTCGAAGTCACTCCGGGAGATCCGAAGCAAGGTCGGGATCGTCTTCCAGAATTCGGATGACCAGTTATTTGCGCCGACCGTAGAGCAGGATGTCGCTTTTGGTCCCACGAATCTTGGACTTCCTAAGCGCGAGGTCGAAGATGCTGTTGATCATGCGCTTCTGTATGTTGGGCTCGCACACAACCGTGGGAAGCCCCCGCACCACTTGAGCGGCGGCGAGAAGAAGCGGGTCGCAATCGCCGGTGTTATTGCGATGGAGCCAGAGGTGATCATCCTTGATGAGCCCTTGTCCAACCTCGACCCGGTCGGTGCGGACGAGATTGTGGACATGCTTGGCGAACTCAACCATCTCGGAAAGACGATCATAATCTCCACTCATGACGTGGACCTTGCCTATGGATGGTCTGATTACGTGTATCTCATGAGTGAGGGGCGCATCATCGGCAAGGGCGCTCCTGATCAGGTATTCGAGTGTCCTGAACTCCTGAGGACTGCGGGTCTCAAGCAGCCCACCACCCTTGAGATCTATCACGAGATCGCACGAAGAGGTCTTGCGGATGGTGAGAGGGTGCCAAAGAACGTTCCTGAGCTTGTGGATACGTTGAAACCACCTGATCTTATGTGGGTGCGAGTTCCTCCCGAAACCCGCGAAGGCGACACCCTGAATCTTGGGATGATGTATGGGGATTACGCGCACAACTGTCCTTATGAAGCGGTCAATGCGACAGTTTTGCACATCCACACTGACGGGCAGGCGATTGTGGAGATGAGGCGCAAAGGGATCAAGGCGGGATGCATCATGATATATAACATGGGTGAATACAAGTCCGGAGAGTTTCGCAGGGTCATGGCTGATTACGAGATCGACGTTGTGGGTGCGATGGGGGGCAAGAGCAAGAAGATCGCGGAGAGGGATGACATCCGTCTTGATGTGGTGTCCGGCGTGATCGACAAAACAATCCTGATGGTACTCTCCGGGAAACGGTGCCTCATACTCACAAGCGGCGGGATGGTCGGGCACGCGGTGGAACGGATCAATGGGTATGCGGAGAAGAGCGGGATTGCGATCAACGTGGGCGTGGTCGGGGCGAGGGGTGGGTGATTCGAAGGTGGAGGGGATGGGACTTGGGAATAACCGGTGATTATGCAACCGATGTGATCCGGTATCTACTGATCAGTATCTCCTTTTCGACGATATCTACGTATAAACAGTTACAATATCAAGCCTTAAATCTACACACTTTCCATTTTTCACTTTTTATGTGCCTAACGTAAGACTAAAAGTTTAATAAGTAAGACCAAGAGTGCGGGGTAGACGGCTGAGCGGGAATTGCTGTAGTTTCCTCGAAACCTGCAACAGTTTTCAAATTCCCCCCGTACAACTTAAAATCGACCTCAAATAAGTTCCTTCAGATCAGTCTTGCCCCGCCAAAATCAATTCTACTCCTTCCCACACTGCCGAACTCGGAAAGCACTGACTCGATCGTGCCGGTCGCACTGCCGGCATCGTCCGCACCGCGTCTTTCCGGGAGATCAACCGCAAAGACCACGTCGCCGAGCATCGCCTGGCTTGCCATGCCGCCTGCCGCCTCGACCGCCTGCACCGCATCAGACACGGCATCGCTCATCAGCCCGGTTTCAACGGCGAACCGCTTTGACTGGCGCATAAAATTCTCAAACGTTGGTTTCTTCAATAATTCACGCAACGAGTCCCGCCCAACGGGATTGACCCGGTTAGCAGTGCTCTCGTCTTCGAGCAGTTCTTTTGTCGAGATCTTATCGAAGACTACCCAGAACACGTTCCTTTCACCGGTGTATATCCGGTTCAGCCGCGCTGATGCGCCTGCCGTGCGCCTGATGACGACGCCCCCGAGCGACTGCGCCACAACATCGCCAAGCCCGGTCATGTTCTCGACCTCCGCGATGTGAGCGACCCGGGTCAGTTGTCCGGCGGTCAGATTGAGCTGCAGAGCCTGGTTGAGTGCAAGCGCTGTGCCGAGTGCATACGCGCCGCTTGCCCCGAAGCCTGCGCCGATCGGAATATCAGATCTGCTCTGGACCGAGCACGAGCACGAGGTCAGTCTCGAGACCACGGACCGCACGACAGGGATGTCGCAGGGCATATTGTCATGACCGGGAGCGATGGCGCTGGTGACGACTCCTGACCGGAGGGTTACCCCGCAACCAAGCGACCCCATAAGAGCCGGGTTCTCGTGCTCGCAGACCACAAAGAAACCTGTGATATGGGCTGGTGCAAATGCGCTTGCTGACCTGGGATTGTGTATGGACATGATCTTCTTGTACCGTATGTGCAGTATGTATGCAGTATGCATGAATTGAGGGGACCTGGCTTCTCGTCACGCTGCACCTGTATATGCCGCGGGATTCATGCGAATAATTGGGGTTTCACGCGGGTTATCCGGCACATAAGGAACCTGCATTGTAACTACTCAGGTACCTAAACCACTATCGGGGGACTTCACTATGTAGGAACTACCCGGGACATGGGGCATACTGTAACCAAACAGGGAATATAACCGTAGACTAAGGAGGAAGCGATTACTCGCCCTCCCTCGTCTAAAAACGGTACGTGAGACTTTCACCTCAGTAATGAGGGGGTTTCAATACGTTGATGAGGTCTTCCTGTTTCCATGCCTTCGCTCGCTTAATTATATCTCCGATTTTACGGATGATATTCCCAATCGATTTCTTGGATGGCTTTATCAGAAACTTTCCTCCGTATTTGCGGAAGTTCCAGCCCAAAAAGTCAAAGCCGTCGTCGATATGAGTAATGCAAGTCTTCTCCTCTGACAATTCCAGACCTCGTTCCGTCTTTATCGATGCCTCTACCCTCCGCGCCCTCTACGGTTATTTTTCTTGCCAGAAAGTACAGGATCGCAATTGGGCGACCAATCAACATACCTGAGTAGTTACAAATCCGGGTGTATTCCACCGAAAACATCTGGTTGTGCTGTTTTATGGCGCAACCATCGGCTAAAAGAACTTCGATGCAAGCGATCTCTGTGCAACGCAGTCCTCCTCGAATGCGCAGAACTCACAGGGCGCATCCCGCGGTCGATCCGGCATCCTACCATCCTTGATCCGCCTGATCCGATTCCGCAGTTCCAGAACCCTGCGTCGGTCTCTTGATCTGATATTCACCTCTCGTAGCTCAAAAAACCTTGCATACTCAACGATTCCATATTTCACAGCCTGTTCGAACGTTTCCTCCACCAACATCGCGCATGCTGTGATCTGCAACCGGTCAGGTTTCCATGTACCCTGGTCCGGCTTTTCACCAGTCCTGATGATATAGGGTAGCACGCCGCCATCGATCCGCACCAGTTTGTCAGGAGCCCCGGCGATGCCAAGTGCATCCGAATACAGGGTATGTTCGACTGCACACGGGGTTATTTTCATAAGAAGCGTATCTTTTCCGATTATCCGGACATACTCGGCGATCTGTGAGCCGATCACATCGATATCGATACTATCTGCCGCATCTGCCACCATCTGTTGGTCCACGCCAGAGAGTTCGGCGCGATACAGCACTAAAAGCTCGTCTACGATGCGCTTGAGTTCGGTACGCAGTCTTTCGATCACATCGTTGACCGTATCAACCTCATCGGCGTCGCCAGCGTTATCAGTATCATCTACACCGCCTGCATCACCCGCACCATCGCGGGCAACAATACGATGGTGGGTAAGCGCAAGTTCTTTCAGGATAAGGCGTGTTAAATATTTTGTATCGACGATCTTTTGCTCATCATCCACTAACTGGCTGCGAAAGTATACAAGACGCGGGCATCGCAGGTATGCAGCGATCTCAGATGCTAAAATTCTGCCCTGTTTCATCCCAGAACCGATTTGACAACCACGCCATCTGCGTCCACATCCACCGAAACAAGCGTCTTTACATCGTGTCCGGCAGCACGTAATAGTTGTGCGCCCTCGCCGCGTTCGATAACTGTGGCAATATCACGTATCTCTGCACCAGCGATCTCCAGCGCATAAATAACCGCTTTCATCGTGCCCCCCGTACTGATCACGTCATCCACAATCATCACACGGTCGCCTTTATTGATTCCATTGAGATACAGCTCCCCTTTTGAGTATCCGGTATGTTGGTGCACTGCAACCTCATTTGGCAGGTCATACCGGCGTTTTCTGACGATCGCAAGCGGAATGCCGGTTTTCATTGCAAGCACCGTTCCAACCGGGATCCCCATTGACTCGATGGTCACGATCCGGTCCACGTTGGTATCAGCCAGCTCGATGATGCGGTCTGCAACCTCTGAGAGCAGCGCAGGCGTAAGTTCCGGAACGCCATCCGTTATCGGGTGGATAAAGTAGTGGTAATCGCCTCTCTTGACAATCGGCGCATCTTTAAGCGTTTGCGTGAGTATCGGAAGCATGGATCATACTGATTGTCGATGCTATAAATCATTTTGCTATTGGCGGGAGATGTACCTACCCACCGTCTCCAGGATGGTGTGGCTCACGAACCGACCCCTGTGTTGTACCCCGGATCAATTATGTCGATGCTTTTGTTGGCATCCTCATTCATCGAGAATGTCCATCAGCTCGGCTTTTCTTTCTTCGAGAGATGCCGCTTGAGCTTTTAACTTCCTCAATTCTTTGTTGGTCTGCGCCAACTCATTCTTGATTTTTTTCTTCGTGAGGTAGTCGCTACCGTATTTTTCATCTACGAATGCTTCAACCTCACTTCGGATCAGCCTCAGATACGGGTTCCCAAACACGTTATTAGTGCGGTACTGCAGCTTACCGTCCCTGACGGCATCAATAATCTCCTCTTGCGTAATCCCAAATTCTTTCCGAGCGGACTTGTCGCTGAGAGTGCCCTTTTTCTTATGCCACACAGAATTTGTCTCACCGGAATATATCCGATCCGCCTCCTGCCAAACACAACCGAACCATGCGAATTTCACCTTCAATTTCCATCTGAAAGTACATGCTCGAGTAACTTGTGGTAGGAACCACAAGATTACACAGATTTCCACGAGAAAGTATGGGGTGACCGGATATAAAATGCAAACATATCACCAATATCTTGTATGTGCTACCATCTTCTTGTGTCAATCTCGTGAAATCTCGTGGTTTTTTTCACCTCAGCTAAACACACACGCCAATTTCACTTCACACCACTCTTATGTTTCAGCACCGCGCTCCTGATCTCGACACCAAGATCGGCTGCGATCACAGGGCATTTCGCAAGCAGCATGAAGAATATGTTACCACCCTCCTCGCTTAGCGATTCATAGTTTCCCTGCCCTTTGCTGATGATCATGTCAGCCGATCGATACGCGGCAACAAACTCCGGATCGCACCGCTCAAGGATCGTGCCCGGCGTATCTGCGGTCGTGATGATCTCTGCAAGCGAGTCAATTCCACAGAATATCGCATCATCCGTCGTCGCATCGTTGATGATCGGCTTCTTTTTGACTGCATATATGATATTAGCACGATCGTTGATCTCTTCAATTAATATCCGATCAAAAACCACTTCACCGGCATTATCTGCAAGATAAAGAATGTTCTCTGATTTTTCGAGTGATTCTACAAACTCCGGATAGTCATTTATTGCAAATTCACGCGTCAAGGTATCTTTTATCGTCGTTCTGATGTTAAACTGGATATTAGCCCCAAAGTCAATGATATTTCCGGCAATCGCAAGTTTTATCGCGGTGACGAGTCGGTCTTCCGATTCATCTACGATTCCCTTGAGACATGGATACATCTCCATCGCAACGCCGTTGTATTCTGCTTTGAGCGCCCTGTACGGATCATCGCACCCAGTAACATCGTGTACTATGGAGTATACGGCGTGCGCAATGGATGGCGGGCTCCTGTTGAGCGGCACGTCCAGTAACACCCGCATCACGGATTTCAGCACCTTTTCCTGTACTACCGGATCGTCAGTCACTATCTCTGTGGCGTTGAGTGACTGTTTCAGAAGGCAGGGGATACATTCGAGTTTTGACTTCATGACAGTCCCTCTATGATCTCTTTAAGTTTTAAGATCGCCTCTTTCTCACGAGTTCCGCCACATATCTGAACAATCCGATCATAATGCCCGATCAAATCGAGATATTTAGGATCTCTCTTCAACTGATACCGCGTGGCATGTACAAGCGATTCTATGACTGCGCTAAACCCCCGGTTCACGCTTGTAATCGGTTTATTGCAGACCACCCCTTTGACAGGGGTCAATTCAAACAGATTCCCATTTGACTGCCTGCACTCAAACAGCAGCCACGCATCCGCGTGTTTCAGAGCAGGGCAGCCCCCGTTATCAGGATATTCGAACATACCCGGATCGAGATCCCCGAATGTGGACTCCACGTATATAACCGGGTCGTGGATTGTGTTTGCAACGATTTCGCCCGTTTCAATAACGTTTTGCCGCGTGTGTGATCCGGAGAAGAGTCGCGCACAGATTCGGTCGCCGCCGCTATGGCTGCGATTGTTTCGGATAATGCCGATGGGTGCTGCATTCGGAACGCCTGATTCCGATCTCGTCGTTGCGATCACTTCAGAGATTCCGTTGAGGATTCCGAAGTCGCCCGGGTCTATGCGAGTCACGTTCAACAGTTGATTCTCTACATTCTTAAAATGCGCTACCGGCACCGGGTCAAAACGTCTGACCACGGGATGAACGCCCGCAATCGACCATATTCGGAGGGATGCAGCCAGAGTAACCTATGAAAACACACGATACTGATAAAATGGTTACTACCAAATATGCGGTGGGGCTACTAACCAAACACAAAACAGGAACGTAACGGTGAACCATGATAAGAAAACACCACACACAACTGACAGAGACTGAACTTGCTACCCTGCTGAACCGGGAAACCGAGATCGAAAAGGTGAAACCAGCCGTTTCAGCGATTCTGCAGGACGTGAAAACCAGAGGCGACGCAGCGCTCATCGAATACACCGAGCGGTTCGACTGCACCCTGCTCTCTGCAATCGAGGTTCCAGACGCCGCCATATCAGAGGTATTTGACAGAATCGACCCGGAGATCCTCTGGCATCTCGAGACCGCAGCAGATAACATCAGGCGGTTTCACGAGTCCCAGCTTGAACCGGACCTCTGGCTGAGCGAGATTGCGCCCGGGATCAGCCTCGGGCAGAAGACGACGCCTCTTGACTGCATCGGTGCTTATGTTCCGGGCGGGCAGGCGTCGTATCCATCGACCGCGCTGATGACGATCATACCAGCAAAGGTCGCATCTGTGCCCGAGGCAGTGATCTGCACCCCGCCGATGCCTGATGGCGAAGGGGGCGTGCATCCGCTGACACTCGCTGCCGCATCGATTGCGGGCGCTGACCGGATCTTTTGCGTCGGGGGCGCCCAGGCGATCGCTGCGATGGCTTACGGCACAGAGACCGTGCCTGCGGTTGACAGGATCGTTGGACCCGGGAACGTCTATGTAACCGCGGCAAAGATGATGGTCCCGACCCGGATCGATTTTCCTGCCGGACCCTCTGAGGTCCTGATCATCGCAGACGAGAGCGCAAACCCTGAGTTCATTGCAGCAGACATGATAGCACAGGCGGAGCACGATCCAAACGCTGTATCTGTTCTTGCAACGACATCGCAGGCGATCGCCGACAGGGTATTCGAACTGATCAAATCAGGGGAAGCAGACGCCATCCGGTCCGAGATCATCAAGAAGTCACTCGAACACAGTGCGATCCTGATCTTCGACTCGATCGATGAGTGTATCGAGTTTTCAAACACGTTTGCGCCGGAACACCTTGAGATCATGGTGAAAGACTCGCTTGGTGCGATAAACGGCATCTGCAGCGCGGGTTCGATCTTTGTCGGCGATTATGCCCCGGTTTCGGCTGGCGATTACGCATCAGGCACGAACCACGTACTGCCCACAGCCGGGCACGCGCGGGCATACTCGGGTCTGAATGTCGGTTACTTCACAAAGAAATCGAGCATCCAGATCATCGAAAAAGAGGGGCTCTCGCGGATTGGGGATACGATTGTGGCGATAGCAGAGGAAGAGGGGCTTAACGCGCACGCAGATGCAGTCAGGGTGCGGTTTTCAGGCGAGGATTAGGGTGAAGGGTGCGGATGTGGTGGTGTCATCGATACTGATCTGATGACGCCTGGGCATCCACACACCCATGTTCGGTGGTATTTGATCTAATAATGTGCAGCCTCTTTTCCAGCAAGCTCGCGCCGCTTCTTTTCGATGTAGCCGTACACCGAAGAGTGCGGCGCACCACCGATCAGCATCTCGATTGCGGTCTTTGCAACGTGCGTCTGCTCAGGATATCCGATGAGCGCTACGGTTTTCCCGTAGATCGAGACACTGGCATGAGTCACAGTCTCGATCAGTTCCCGCGTTCTGCCGCTCGTCCCGATGATCCTGCCTTTGATGCGTTTAAGCTCTTTTGGCGTGTTTGCCGATATGTCGATCACTTCTAATACCATAAAATCGTCATCGAACAGGGCGATCGCCCGTTCCGGGCTAAAACCCCGCCCGATCGCCTTGACGACCTCCGCCGCCTGCATCGCACGCACCGGGTTATCAGAGGCTAAAACCTCCACAGTACCTGATTTGCTGTCGATGTCCAGTTTTGCAGCCGAACGCTCCTCGATCAGTTGTTTGACGATGCCTTTCGGACCGATCACCGCACCGATCCGATCCTGCGGGATTTTGACGTACATCTGCCGCCTAACCGCCTAACTTCGCATTGAGTTCGCCGAGTGTGGTGTATTTGATGGTTCCAAGCCTCGTGATGCTCGCTTCGGGAACCGTATCCGCCTTCAGCCCTGAGAATTCGGCAGGGGTGCCCATGTACACGCGAAGCCTTGCCATCGCATCGCGCCCGCGCATACGTTTGTACGGGAGCATGCCGCGAACCGTCCGCTTCAGGATGCGGTCGGGGCGGGTCGGGAAGTACGGACCATGTTCTGTCGACCCCTTGTCCATCTGTTCCTTGTATTCCCGAAACGTGGCGGTTTTGGCGCCTGAGACTGTGGCACGCTCGGCGTTGATGATCGCTATAGTCTCTCCGTTGAGCAGCCTGGATGCAACAACGCTCGCAAGCCGCCCAAGAATCAATCCATCTGCATCGATAATTATCCTGTCAGTCATAAAATCACCAAATTCACCTGATAATCCGCATATTCGATCCTGCGGGGTTTCTTGCCAGTAATTCTTCGATCGTGAGACATTCGCCGCCGGCATCCGTAATCTTTGCCCGTGCACCCTCGCTGAAGTTAAACGCCCCCACCACCAGCGGGTAGCTGACAGTACCTGCGCCGAGCACCTTTCCGGGCACGACGATCGTCTCATTCGCTGTGACGTGCCGGTTGATGTGGCTGAGATTCACTGTCGCATAACTTCTTCTGGGTCGTTCCAGACGCCTTGCAACATCTTTCCAGATTAAAGCGTCGTTCTCTCGTGATTTAACTCTTAGATCCTCTATTAGCGTTGCAATCCGGGGATCTGTCTTCTTATATCGTATTTTGCTCATGTTTCCTCCAAGACTCACACAGATCATCTGTGTTCGAACCTGTTTTTGGGGTTCATCCGCCATTGGAATGCGGGAATGTAAACATCGGTATCTGCCGTAGAAAAAGTTTCCGCTTTATGATGGGTGCCCGCATTTGAGTATATCTAAGAATCCGCACCCTCAAACCACCGGATCATCTGTCTGACGCCATCCTCAAACCCGACCTCAGGCTCAAATCCGAGTTCCGTGATCCGGGTGATATTGGCATACAGCGTATTCACGTCGCCAGCCCACGTCTTGCCGCCGTAACGTATCTCAGCCTCAGGCGAGATGATCGAGACCATCAGCTCTGCAAGTTCCTTGATCGATGTCGGGCTGCCGCCTGCTGCATTGTACACCCCGCGCCCGTGCTCTGCCACCAGCACAAAGGCATCAGCCATGTCAGAGACGTAGCAGTAGTCCCTGATCTGCTCGCCTGTGCCAAGAACCTCGAGAAGCGACGGATTCCTTCCCAGTTTCTGTATGAAATCGTACATCACATATCGCGGCTGTCGTGGCCCATAAGTATTGAAGATCCGTATCGCTGCAAAGTCGATTCCGTAAGTCTCCTCGAATGCGATCCCGCACCGCTCTCCTGCAAGTTTCGATGCGCCATAAGGCGAGATCGGGTGCAACGGGTGGTCTTCGTCGATCGGCGTCCGAATCGGCTCGCCATATACGGCTGCAGTGGATGCATACACGATCTTTTCCACACACGAATCCCGGCACGCCTCAATTACGTTGAATGTGCCGAGTGCGTTCGTCTCAAAGTCGTATCTCGGATCTTCTGTCGAATGAGGCACCGATGCATTCGCGCCGATATGGAATACCACATCGATATCTGCCTCCTTGATTGTTCTTTTGACCAGACCCGCGTCCCTGAGATCGCCTTTCACAAATGATGCGTTTTCTGGCAGGTTTGTTTCCTTTCCAGTACTTAAGTTGTCCAGTGCCGTTACCACGCACTCGCCCGCGAGCCTGTCGACTATGTGGCTTCCTATGAAACCAGCCCCGCCAGTCACCAGAACGTTCTTTCCTTTGATCATGGTATCTGAATCCGAAATTGGTTGTTACGCATCATATATCTTTACATCGATCACCACGTGCAAAACCCCCGGCGCATATTTCTTGACGGTGCGCCGCCCGATTATATCCACGCTGCGCCCGCACTCATGCGCTGCGTCTTTGATGCGCCGGATCGGTCGCTGGTATGTTAGCGCTTCAGGCGTACCCTCGTGGTAATGCATTATGCCGCCGGATCTCGCCGCACGCATCCCTGATACGAGTTGTTCGTGCGTAACATCAAGATAACCCATGATCACCCGATCAGCGGCGTTCTCCGGGGATTTGATCACACAATCACCGTGCACAGGAAGAACGACCCCCTCTACCTTGTTGATCCTGACATTCTCCCTGAGATATTGATATGAAGCCGGGTTGAGTTCGATTGCAATGACCTTTTTCGGGCGCGAATGAACAGCGATCTGGATCGAGAAGTAGCCGATGCCGGCAAACATGTCAAGGACAACCTCGCCATCACATAATCTACTCATCCGCATCCTTTCTACGAGATTTCCCTGCGAAAACATGATCCTGCTCGCATCGAGCCTGAAATAACACCCATTCTCCTTGTGGGTGGTTTCTGTTTCTGGAATGCCTGCAATCACCTCGCAGACCGGCTCACGGAAGCGTCCTGTAACGCCCCGGTTCCATAGCACGGTGCTGCATCTCGGATACATCGCAAGAAGCGCATCCCCGATCGCGTTTGCCCGGTGCTTCAGCGCGTCCGGGATGCTGACAAGGATCACGGTGCCAAGGATCTGCCAGCCACGCGGAAGCAGGTTTGCCTCTACAGGGGGCAGGCGGAGAAGGTCACGCAGGTTTGTGGATGCCATGGTTTGGTGGTTTGGTGGGGTTGTCGGACTTTGATTGAATATAATCGAATTTTTCTAACGTATTCCGCCCATCGTTTTCAGATCTGGCACACAGAGCACATAATAATCTCCGTACACGCTACAATTGATGAAGTAAATCCATTCATGCAGTTATGTATGATTCCAGTCCGGTTTGTACCTGCATTTGCCTGACTTTTCCGGTTCGTGCTTGAAGTGGAAATATATTATCCAGATTTTCAGTAAAAATGTAATCGTTACGGCATTTTTGTATATTATCACTATCTCTCATTCGAGAGAGCCGATCTTCGATAAACGATGCGTTGTTTGGATCGAGTTCTATTCCAAGAGAGTTTCGTTGTAATTGCTTTGCGGCAACAAGTGTCGTTCCTGTGCCGGCAAAGGGATCGAAAACCATATCGCCGACGTTTGAAGAGGAGAGGATTATTCTGGCGAGTAGTTTGATGGGCGACTGCTGTTTATGCACGCGTTCCCCATTTTCAAATCTGAGCGGCTCATCCCCGGCAAAATAACCGGAGGTTAATTCTCGGATGTCAGCCCACACATCGGTTACATACATGCCATTTGGGCGGCGATGCTTCTCATTTGCAAGTAGGGGCGGGTCAATCCGCAATTTATTGAAAACCCGCGGCGTTTTGCCCTTTGTGGCAAATGCTATTATCTGATGGTGTTTTCCGAATCGTTTTGTAGAAGGGATTGCAGACGTTTTCTTCTTCCAGATGACCAGATTTTGAAATGTCCAGCCAGTCTGCCGCAGAGTCTGCAATACAAATTCCGCATTCTTCTCTCGCTGCATAAAATAGATTGCACCGCCCTCTGAAGTGTGCTTGAAAATCAAATCACAGACCCGGTTCATCCATTCCCAGTATTCTGATTCGAGCATATCGTCATTATGCATAGAATACTCCTTATTCTGGTTAAATGGCGGATCCAGAAAGGTCAGGTCAAACCTTTCAGATATCTCCCCCTTAAGAAATTGTTCACAATCGCCGGTAATTATCTTATATCTCATGTTATGCACCACTTTCAAAACAGTTTATCCAATTTAATTTTATAATAATCGTCTATTTTTTCAATGAAATTGCTTTCTGACAGTAAATTAAGCAAAATATCCAAATTTATTTCAGTATCAAGTATGCTCAGTTTTTCATATAGTTGATCGAAATCGTGCTTTCTTTCGGACAAATAGTAAAGTATCAAAGACAAAAGGAGATCATCTTTTCCAACAATCCTTTTACCGAAATATTGCATCAACTTAGCAGTGATCTTACCAATATCCAGAGAAAATTTCTTTGTTTGAATCTCCTTTCTGATAATCAGTTGCGCAAGAAGCTTTTTCACCTCCTTGCTTGATCTAAGATCAAACATTGAAGTAAACATACTGCCGACAAGTTTCTCTATCTTCTCTGCCAGTACGGTCTCAATATCGACACCTCTGTTAAAAACATCGAGATATTGAGTTTTAGCAAGCGATAACATTTCCGTATCGCTGCAAACCGATATAGACTCGGTATTCTCTCTCCAGTATTGATTAGTTTTTTTAAATCCGAGATTCATTTTATTGAGATTAACTGAAGTGACCGCTAAATGTTTATCCGTTATGACGAGTTTTGCGTGAATATCATCCTTAACCGTCCGAATTCGAATATCTTGTGCTAATAGTTCACGAAACATCTTTTGCATTCTATCTGTAAAGTCCATGCTTGTCGCACCCGTCAATATCCGAATATCAATTCCTTTTAACCCGGTCTTCACCAGAAACTTTGAAAAATCGTGGTCCGTGAAACTTTCGGTTGAGATGTAAACAAATTCAGCGGCTTCTGATACCAACGACATGATAAAATCGCGCCCTCTGCAGTCAAAAGGAGTTAAATACAGTTTATCCTCGACGGGCACAGCGGCAGGGCAAAGAGATGAAGGATAGTGCCGGATCCAGTGGTTTATGTGAGTTTCGGTCTCTATAACAGGAGGCAATTCAAATATCGATGAAATTTCCGGTAGATCGGTATCGACAATCCTTTGTCGGATGGTTCCATCGTATCCGGATTTTTCGAGAGTGAAGAGTTCGATCAGTTCGTTAAATCGGGTATTATATTCCTCAATTTTATCTGTTTCGTTCCTAAAAATGATCAGTGCATCAAGTTCTTGATGCTGGGTGAGGTTTGCTGACAGTGCGATGGCGCTCTTGTCTGTTACAATGAACTTCCCGTGAAACGAATACCACCGACCTACAGCAGTTGCGGTTCTCTCCGGGTCTCCGACATTCCATTTACAAAAATGCAGGGTAGCACCATTTCTTTCAAGATTTTGAAACCGTCTGGTAACTTCGGATCGTATGTTTTCGTTGATGCTGTCGTAAGGCAATGTGAAGATCTCCACAGCCACGCCTGCCCGCAATTTATCGTTTAATACAGCGAATATGCCCTGATTATGTAACTGGAAGATTGCGATCCGGACAAATTCATCTGCATCGTCCAGTTCACTGATAATTCTGTCGATTATATCTATGCCAAATTCAAATGTTTTCATCATCTCACATCTCATGTCTCTCTGATATAAACGGTATTTTACTTTTGCGTCCGTCGAACTGCCGGCAAACATTATTTACACAACAGAACAGATGCTTATACGATCACAACGATCCGGGACTGACACATCGGACCTGGGGAACCGCCGCCACATAAAAGAGAATAACAATACCGAAGGGTTGAATAACGTGCTTCGTAAGACGCTATATCATGGATACGAACGTTTGCTGACGGGTGAGGTCAAGAAACACGGTGTGCCACGCCATGTCGCCGTGATCATGGACGGGAATCGCAGATATGCGGATCGTGTGCGGATCGTGCGGTATTACGGGCATATCTATGGCGCCAGGACCACAGAGCAGTTCCTTGAGTGGTGCTGGGAACTCGGGATAAAGCAGACAACGATCTATGCATTCTCAACCGAGAACTTCTCACGCCCGAAATCCGAGCGTGCGAAGATATTTGAGATCATCGCCAAAAAACTCGACGAACTTGCGGACGATCCTCGCACTCACGAAAGACGCATGAAGGTTTCGGCGATCGGCGAGATGCATCTACTGCCCGCACATCTCCGGGATGCAATAAGGCGTGTGGAAGATGTTACCTGCAACTACGATGGAATCCATCTCAACATTGCAGTCGCTTACGGCGGGCAGCGTGAGATCCTTGATGCGGTGCAGGATATGGCTCGGAAGGTCCGGGCTGGTAAACTGCGGGCTGATGACATCGATGAATCGGTTGTGTCACGTCACCTGTACACAAACGGCGTCGCTGACTCGGATGTCGATCTGATCATACGAACCGGCGGAGACATTCGCACCTCGAACTTTCTCCCGTGGCAGGCGAACGGAAGCGAGTGTGCAGCCTATTTCTGCGCGCCGTTCTGGCCCGAGTTTCGGAAAATCGACTTTCTCCGGGCGATACGGGTCTATCAGACGCGGGAGCGCGAGCAAAAGCAATCCGCACTGGTCAGGACTGCTAATATGCTTGCCGCATGTGGATATACTGAGGTGGGCGATGTTATCAGTCGTCTCAGGGGTGCTACCAGGCATCGCCATCCCGATCAATCACGATAGCAGACCTGAGGAGAGACCCGTTGCGAGACTTTCATCATCGTGAAAACTTTTCAGGAAGACTTATGTTTTCATTAACCGCCCCGGATTGGTACACTACCAAAAACTGTGTACAACAGATATAAAGATCTTATTGTGTCGCCGGTGGTTTCGAATATTCCTGCAACCGGGTGGGTGCGATCTGCGTCACCGGACTCGTTTGTTCGCATTCGGAACTCCTGTTAGCAGCGCAAGTTATTTATCCGGAGCCAGACAACATGTCATCGCCATGTCGATGTCGATAGCACTTGCAGGGAAACCAAACTCCGGGAAATCGACGTTTTTTAAATCCGCGACTCTTGCGGATGTCGAAATTGCAAATTATCCATTCACCACCATTGACGCCAATCACGGAATCGGCTATGTGCGCACGAAATGCCCGTGTACCGACCTTGATGCCACATGCACAAACTGCCGAAACGGCATCCGGTTTGTGCCAATCGAGCTAATCGATGTCGCGGGTCTCGTGCCTGACGCCTACAAGGGAAGAGGGCTTGGTAATGCGTTTCTTGATAACCTGCGTCAGGCGCAGGCGATCGTCCACGTGGTCGATGCCTCAGGCGGAACCGATATCGAGGGTAACCCTGTGAAGATCGGCGAGCATGATCCTGTTGGGGATATCGAGTTTCTTGAGCGCGAGTTCACAATGTGGATGTATTCGATACTTAGCCGGAACTGGAACCGGTTATCAAAGAAGATACACGCAGAAAGCCTGAAACCGGAGGTTGTGATCGCGGACCAGCTTGCCGGCACAGGTGTGAGCATCCCGCAGGCAAAAACAGCCCTATTCCACTTCAACGAGACCTGCGCAAAGCCCATACATAAATGGGAGGATTCGGATGTGCAGGACTTTGCAGACCTGCTCCGCAGAGAGAGCAAACCCATGATCATCGCAGCAAACAAGGCGGACATCGCACCCGAAGAGAATATCCGGAGGTTGTGCGACCTTGGTTACACCGTGATCCCGACATCCGCCGAAGCAGAACTTGCGCTGCGCATGGCAGACCGGAGCGGCGCGATCTCTTACATACCCGGCGATTCAAGCTTTGAGATCGTCTCAAAAGATCTTACAGATGCGCAGATTCAGGCTCTTGGTAAGATTCAGGATATGATCGGGATGATGGGCGGAACCGGCATACAGCAGTGTATCAATGCGGCAGTCTTTGATCTTCTTGACCAGATCGTGGCGTATCCGGTCGAAGATGAGTCAAAATTCGCAGACAAGAAAGGAAACGTCCTTCCTGATGCTTTCCTGATGCGGCAGGGCAGCACAGCGCACGATCTTGCGTATCAGGTGCACACCGACATCGGAGAGGGTTTTCTGCACGCAGTTGATGCCAGACGGAAGATGCGGATGGGAAGAGAGCTTGAGGACGGGGATGTTGTGAAGATCGTGTCGACGCGGTGACCCTGGTGCGGTGACTGTTGAAACAGAACCCGTTACGAACCGACTTCCAGCAGCACTACGAAGAGATTGTTGCAGGATACAACCGTGAAAAGGATCAGGTGACCATCGAGCAGACTTTCGTTGCCTTGCTCAAACTGGTTCAGGAGCTGGATGATGAAGACA
>JAIWAP010000013.1:0-18074 GCA_048634345.1 Methanobacteriota archaeon
GGCTGCGCCGCTGCTTCGCAGACGGTGTAATCTTGTGGTTCCCACCACAAGACACCCGAGCATGTTCTCATCTGCATGGAGTTTAAGGAAGCATAGCCCCGAACCGCCCGCCCCTACAAAAACCAGGACGCCACCTGAGCGAGACACCAACATATAAATATAATCAGCGACCAATGTTGCATGGGGCGAGGAGTTTGTACACCTATATATCATCCATACGGAAATTCGGCACATACTTTGCAGAGAGACGCAGTTCTTATGCCGATCTTATAGCCACACTCAGGAAGGCACGGATACCGATACCGGTTGACAAATACCTCGCGAGATCGGCAGTTGTTTCGCTGCTGGTTGCTGCCGGTGCGTTGCTCTTGTCCGTTCTCATCTGCATCCCGTTATACACGCTCTTCGGAGCGAAAGTATTCCTGCTCGCAATTCCGGTTCCGTTAGTATTCGGGGGAATCGCCTACTACCTGTTCAGTTACTATCCGAAGTTCAGGAGCGATGAGATTGCGGCAAGCATCGATCGGTCGCTACCATCCGCAATCACATACATGTATGCGCTCTCCCGCGGCGGTCTGGAATTAATCGAGGTACTTGAGTCGCTTGCCGGACAGCGGCACGTCTACGGGGGTGTTGCGGATCATGTTGGATACATTGTTCGGGATATCCGGTATCTCAATATCGATATCATAAAGGCTCTGCACGATGCGAGCGAGCGGTCACCATCACGGAATATGAGGGATTTCCTTGACGGGCTTGTCATGGTGATCGATAGCGGTGGCAGCCTCACCGAATATTTCAAGATCAAATCATCTTACTATTATGAGCGGGCAGGGGCGGATCAGGAGAAATACTTAAACTCGCTTGGCATGATCGCTGAGGGTTACATCACGGTCTTTGTTGCGGGTCCGCTGTTCATGATGACGATACTGGTGGTGGTCGGGATGATCGACAGCTCTTCGATTATCCTTCTAAATGCACTGGTCTACGGGCTGATCCCCGGAGCCACCATATTGTGCGTAATTCTCCTGAGCACCATGGCTGGTTCACGGGAAGAGGCGTACCATATCCCCGCCGTTACAAAAAAGTCGAACGTTTTTGAGGGAATCGAGGTAAGACCCGCGGAAGTCGCGGAAGATGAGTTATTCACCCGGCTCGAAACTGCTGAGAAGATCCAAAAGTACAAGAAATTCTTCAAAAACCCGGTCAAGGCGTTTTTTGAAAATCCCGTATACGCGCTGTACATAACCGTGCCTGCAGCGCTTATCTATTCCATAATGGCGGTTTACATGAAGGGACACCTCTCAATCGGACCGATCATTGCTGTGTTGTCTGGTGCAGCCGGTGCAGCGTCCGGCACCCAAGCGCTGGAGTTCCCATCAATTAGTGTGCTCGATGATGTTGCGGTCTTCGGGATGTTTATCCTGCTTGTCCCGTTCACGTTCTTCTATGAGTCGCGGGTGCGGAGGATCAAGAACATGGAGCGCGAGATGCCGGAGTTTTTGAGAAGGCTTGCATCGATGAATGAGGCAGGACTCACACTGACCAGTTCGATCAAAGCATCTCTCAGATCCAAACTCGGCGTGCTCGACAGCGAGATCAGACGCATGTGGCGGGATATTGAGTGGGGCGCGTCCACGTCTGTTGCGATGACACGGTTTGAGGTGCGGGTGAGAACCGCAATGATCTCCCGCACAATCACGCTGATCATAAAGGCGAACGAAGCGGTCAGCGACATCAGGCAGGTGCTCCAGATTGCGGCTGCCGATTCTGAGGCATCGTACCGGCTGAAGAAGGACCGGCTCGGCAATATGACCGAGTATGTGATGATCGTGTACCTCGCGTTCTTTGTCTTCTTGTTCATCGTGTACGTGCTTGCCGCGCATTTCGTGAGCATGGTTCCAACAGGCGACGCCTCTGAGAACCTCAGTCAGGGCATGGAGATGCTTGCACAGTACGATGCCGAGAAATACATCCTCCTGATGTTTCATGCAACATTGATCCAGGGGTTCTGTTCGGGGCTTGTCGGAGGTGCGATGGGTGAAGGGAACGCATATTCCGGGTTCAAGCACTCGATTATTATGGTGGCGATTGCGTATGCGACGTTCACGTTACTCGGACTGGCGTGATACGGCTTGAGACGACTTGTTCGTTCATTCGTGTACCATAGCGTTTCTGGTCGATTGTTGTCTGCTGTGAGCGTATTCTCTGGTAAAACGTGCGGGATAATGGACGAACCATCGCGAATCCACACGGGTCGGGTCATGGAAGCGCAAGATACCACAGTTCATCATAACTCCTTTCGATAAACCGAAATATTTAAGTACGAAGGCTTGCACATAATGAATTGTATTTGCCGATACATCGACAAATAATAACAATAAATGGAGGACAACACAATGAAAACCAAAACACACAGAACAGTGAGCACATTGCTGGCTCTCATGCTGATGCTTGTCAGCGCAGCATGCATTCCCGCAGTAGCAGCAGCGGTTCCGGTACCGATGCCAGAACTGATTGAGTCACCGCTGCCAACGGGGGAGGTGCCAGACGTATCTGATATGGACGTAACAAAGCTTCAGATCAGCCCACGTTACGCTCATACAGAGTTGATGCCAGGCGAGAGCGACGAATTCACCGTAACGGTGAAAAACCCGAACAACGAGACTGTATCGGCGTATCCCATGGTCGTGGATCAGCCTTACAGCGAATACATCTTTGACGAAGAGTGGATCACCATAACACCAGCATCCGCAGAACTCGAAGCGGACGTTGAAGTGGAGTTCACGATCCTGGTTGCAATCCCTGATGACGCCGAGCGCGGGCAATACGGCACGCAGATCGCATTCACAGACGATGTGATGCCGACCCCGTACCCCTCGCCATATCCGATGTATATCAATGCGTTCGACCTCCACATCAGCGTGTGGAAGCCGCCTGTGATGCAGATTCAGCCAAGATACATCCATGACCGGGTCGAATCGAACCGGGAGTACGATTATACGATCAACCTGAAGAACACCGGTGACTGCGATATCAAGATCGATCCCGAGCTTAAACCTGAACGATGGTACCACTACGAGACGATGGGGCAGGCATTCGAGGATGACGCAATCACCATAACTGCGCCATCGATTGTGCCTGCGAACGGAACTGCCACAGTGAACATCCATCTTGAAGTACCCATCGGCGCGAAGGGCGGGTACCACTCCCGACTCGATCTGGGTATCTGATTCGTCGAGTGGAGGCTGGTATGAGGACGTTGGAACGGTGCAACTGAACTTTGAGGTCTGGACACAGCCGACAGAGCATTATGTGAAGGAGTTCGCAACAGAGACTGCCGCGCCCATAACAATTGAGATCAGGTCGGATCAGTACCGCTATGATATGTGCGGGGGCGGAAGCGGTGGAAGCGGTGACGACGAGAAGCCGTCGTTTGACGTTGTGCTCAGGGAACTAACAGGAGATGCGGTCACACTGACCCAAACAGCGGTTGAATATCATGGCTCTGTACATCTTGGTGGCAGCGACTGCACCCCGCCGTGGGAGATGGACAGCAGCGGAATGTATAACGAAGGTCACACCAGTTACATTGAGCGCTACACAGCGAACGGTGCAGTCGGGACCTGGAAACTCGAAATACTCCCGCACTACGTCGAAGAGTTCGATTACACGATAGAGATCGGGGAGGTGGGTTGAACCGCGAGTGGAGCTTGGGAAAGGTGGATGGGCGCGGATCTGACGTGCCTATCCCCCCTTTCACTTCCTTTCAATTTCCGGTGATAACATGAAGAAAACATCGACACAAACACCAACACTGACACCAACACTGACATCGATCATACTCATACTCGCGATCTCAATTGCGCTAACAATCGGCGCTGGCTGCATCACAGATACCGGGCAGAACAGTCAGTCCTACAATGTCACATGGGCTGGCACGCAGCCAGACGATCATAAGACGATTGAGACGCAGGTCTCGCGCCAGATTGCGCCGTACCAGGGAGTGGTGTATGACAACGTGACAATCTCGAAATCGGAGAAGGATAGTGTTACGTATCTCCGTGTATCTGCTACGTCACCCGGATGCCCGTATCCAGATCTCTATGATTTCGCATACCCTGGTCAGAAGCTTACCAGGACCGGCTATCTTCTTGAGGCGATCCCTGACGCAACAAGGCAGGACGCGATCGGAATTGCGATGCAGAACCCGGAGATCGCGGGCGTGCTACCGGATGATGCGGGCGCTGGCGCTCCGACTGTAAGAAGGATCCTTCCTGAGACCGCAGCAGAGTTCTATGCTGAGAAGACGTGTATAAGCGTTACATGGGTGGATGCATCGGTCTCCGCGCTTGTCGATATGGAGACTGGAAGCGTGGTTGAGACGTGGGGGATCGGGGGCGAGGGGTGAGGATCCGATAACGCTCATGGAGCCATGAGCATGAAAAGAAGGCATATAGTCCTTGGACACCTTGTTGATCTGCCGTTGCGACGATGCACCCTTAAACGATGGGTGGCAGACGGTTGAACTGGAACGATCCGACATGCGTTATGACTGAAGAACCATGATGGGTGAATAACATATGGAATTAGATACCAAAATTGTGATATTGCTTCTGATAGCCACAACCAGGGTTACTTTCAGCGGATGCATCGAGGAAAGGGATGTTGCTCCGGAACCGGAATCACTACATAACGATACCACAAATATATCAGTGGCAACCCCGGTTCCGCCACCCAGAATAGAACAAAATCCTGAAATCCGCATAATATCTTTCTCAAGTGTGTATATGTGCGATAACAGGGATGAAGAAAGCCATGAATGGACATAGTATGTGCTACCATCTTCTTGTGTCAATCTCGTGAAATCTCATGGTTTTTTCGCCGCAGCTAAACACATACCGACATCATTACTCTTGCTGATCTGCCGACCCCACACCTTCACCGGACTTCCCCAATTCAGCTTTTCTTATCACCCGCCTGCCAATAAACTCTTCAAAATCACTTAGTATATCCAGTATTGTATTTTCGTATACCCCGTCCATTCCGATCACCGTCGATTGGATGATCCGGGGGCAGGTTAAATATGGATGTGGCATAAATCGCATCGTGGAAATAGCTGGTATCGATATCTTCGGAGGTGACTACACGCCAGACCCGACCAACCTGCACAACATCGTTGAACTGCTCCTTACAGCACATATATACAACCAATCCGAAACATTGACCGAGGACGATCTGCCCGCCGAGATACGGAAACATTACTGGGATAGCGGGGAGAAAACAGTCAAGCGCCCGATCAGCGTCCGTGTGCAAGATATCACGTCGCTGTATGGGAGCAACAATGCCAAACAGGAGATCAAAGCCCTGCCGTTCATCGATTTCGATGAATTCGGGGCAGAGATACGATTCACCATTCCTGACCTCGCAAAAGACTGGTTTGTAAAACAGGAAGGCGCCATGGATAAGATCCGCAGGAACCCTGTACTTGCATCATTTTACGAAAAGAGTGGCATAGATGTGAGCTATGAGGAAGCGGCTGCACAGGTACAGCCAAAAGAACGAGATCGGGAGTATCTCAACTCGCTCATTGCAGATATTGCCGCATCGGACGATGATGTTGATCTGCTGACGCTGGTGCACCTGGTTGCGCCGGAGGATGTGCGACAGCCGATGGATGAGATGGTGCTCACGCCAGAGCAGGAAGCAAAGATCGAGAGGATCATGCAGGCGATCAAACATCGGGATTACCTCCGCGACATCGGGCTTCGTGAGATCGGGAAGATGCTTTTCATCGGACTGCCCGGCACAGGCAAAACATCGGCAGCCAGAGCGTTATCTGAAAAATTGAATGTTCCGCTCGTAGAAGTCAGGCTTTCGATGATCACATCACAGTATCTCGGGGAAACGTCGAAAAACGTCGATAAGGTCTTTGAACTTGCTAAAAAATTGAGTCCCTGTATCCTGTTTATTGATGAGTTCGATTTTATTGCGAAAACGCGGATGTCTGATGAACACGCCACATTAAAGCGCGCTGTCAACACTCTTTTAAAAGCGATCGATGAAATCAGTCTGATCGATGACGGAGTCCTGATGATCTGTGCCACAAACCATCCTAACCTGTTGGATCGTGCTGCGTGGAGACGTTTTGACGAAATTGTTGATTTTCCGCTGCCGAACACAGAAATGCGCAAAGAGATTCTTGATATTGTGCTTTTGAGGGTGAAGGGTGACGTTGATACGCAGGAGATCGCCGGGATGACTGAAGAGTTCACAGGTGCTGATCTGCGCATGGTCATCAGGGAGGCTGTACTCCATTCATTGACGGAAAACCGGACTGCGATCACGCAATCGGACCTGGTCTCTGCTGTCGGCGACTTCAGCGACAGGGTGCGCCTGATGATGAAGGAGTATGCTACGGCATGAGAATCGTCCTGCTTGGCACCGGAGACACCGTTGGCACGCCAAAGATCGGATGCACGTGCCCTGCATGTCTCGATGCGCTTGCAGGAGGCAGGAGCGCACGATCGCGCTTTTCGATTCTGGTCGAATCCGATAAGGGACGTGTCCTGATCGATACGGGACCCGATCTACGGTATCAGCTCCTGAGGTTTGGAATAGATCATATCGATGCCGTAATCTGGACGCACGGGCATTACGACCACTATGCCGGGTTCGGCGAGTTCTACCGGGTCCAGGATCATGTGAATGTTTACGGATTAAAAGATACATTAGATTATATATTAGAATATTTGTATTTTATGAACCCGGTGCGGAACGATGTGACGGTTTATGAGCCATTCAATCTCATCGGGCTCGAATTCACGTTGTTTCTCGTCTGTCATCCACCACTTCCAAAATCCACGGGTGTTATTGTGCGAGACGGTGATAAAAAACTCGTTATCACAGGCGATACCAATAAACAGATTCCGAAGCGTAGTATCGAGGTCATGCAAGACCCCGACATCCTGATATGCGATGCGATTGCGCCGCCGATCTTTAATCTCGAGAAGCACATGAACACATTGGAAGCCGAGGAGCTGGCATCAGAACTACATGCAAAGAAGATGGTGATGACGCACTTGAGCCACCTGTTCCCGCCGCATGACCTGGCTGTGAAGCAGTGGAATCTTGGATACGATGGCATGGAACTGGTGCTGTGATCGGGACATGCCCCGGGCATCTCCCGGATTCTTGCAGGTTGCCATCACTCGTCTTGCTCACCCTCACCCGGCAGCACGATATGAAACGTCGTCCCCTCGCCAACCTCACTCTCTGCCCAGATCACGCCGCCGTGCGCCTCGATAATTCCTTTAACGATCGATAGCCCGATGCCGGTCGTGCCTGTTGTGTGTTGCATCAAGTCTTTCAGTTCATAAAACGGCATAAAAACGTTCCCAAGCTCATTTTCAGGGATGCCGATCCCGGTATCGCTGACACTGATATGTATGCCGTCAGTTTCGACGCCTGCCTCGACCCGGATCGTCCCGGGTTCCGGAGTGTACCGCTCTGCATCATCGAGCAGATGATATATCGCATAGACGAGTCTTTCCCGATCACAGGTTATAATTATGTCATCAGGGACGTTCACCACCACATTGTGCCCTTTTGAATCTGCAAGCGGCTTTGCGTGTCCCATCGCGTCCTCCACCAGCCGTTTGAGCGACGATCGCTCTTTGTTGAGGCGTAATTGCTTTGATCGAATCTCAGACAGGTTCAACAGATCGCCAACCAGACCGGTGAGTCGATCCGCGTTTCTATCCATAATTTCCAGCTTTGCTATCTGGGCATCTGTGAATTCACCGAGTGTACCATCAAGCGCGAGATCGAGATAGCCTTTGATCGTGGTAAGCGGGGTTCGCAGCTCATGAGATGCCATATCAATGAATTCGGATTTCATCCGATCCAGTTCTGTTAGTTGCATATTCATGCGCTCCAGTTCTGCCGTTTTACCCTTGATATCGTCGGCATTCTTCTTCAAAACATCAGCCATCCAGTTGAACGAAACCGCGAGTTCGCCGATCTCATCAGCCCGCTCGATGTTCACGCGCTTTGTAAGGTCGCCACCAGCGATTGCTTTGGCGGTATGTGCAAGTTCAGAGGTTGGCTTTGATATGTTGCGCGCAAAAATGCTTGCAACAAGGATAGAAAGTATAATCGCGAAAATGGCGGTGATGGCAAATTTCGTAAGCATCTTGCGTTTCATATCGATAAACGGTTTTTCAAGCAGTCCTACATACAATATTCCAATTATGTTGCCATCGATATCGTATATCGGCTGATAAGCTGCTATATATGGCTCATTTATAACGAAAGCACGACCGATCCATTTCTCCCCTGATGTTAGCACTGCATCGTACACTTCTTCCGAAACGCGTGTTCCGATTGCGCGATCATCGTCGCTCTCGTAGACGTTGGTAGAAATCCTCAAATCGCCATGAAAAATCGTTGCTGTTCCGATATCTCGATCCTCGTACTTTTCATCCTCATAAGCGATACTCCTGACCCGGTCCACGATTTCATAGTTTCGATTGATCAGATATCCGCCATAGATCGCCCCGATCAGGGTGTCGTTGTGATAGACAGGGGACGCGGCCTTGATCACCATTCCGGCGGTTTCGCTGGTTCTTGATGTCGGCTTCGCTCTTGGCGTATCGACGAACTCTGTGTATGCACGTTCTACGAGGTCCCCGCCCTCAAGCAGCAGTTTAGGTTTCGGAACGATCCCGGTCGATACCACGGTCATGCCGGCGAGCGATCGCATCACCAGTGGGTCGTCTGCCTGCGAATCTCCGTAAGCACTGCTCTGCCCACGCACCACCACAGTTCCGGTAGCATCTGTGATCGCAAGAAAGTCGAGCCCCCCACCATCCATTATTCTTCTTAATTTGTATTTTAGCACATCAGTATCGTTATCAGCCAGCGCGGTCTGGATTGGTTCGATATTCGCTGTGAAATGGACCGAATCCAGGACATTCTCCATCTTGTAGTTGTATACCTCCTGCGCCACGATAAGATCCGATCTAACGTCGTCCTGCGCCTGTTTCATGACGATTTTGTCGATGGAATGAACGCCCATCAGGGTCGCAAAACCGAGTGACAGCAGCGAGACGAACACGAACCAGATCACTAGCCTCCTGTAGATGGTGATCCCCATCATACATTTGTTGGTGCGATTGACATAAAACATTTATGATAGTGCGTGGACATGTGCCGTCGCTATTCGGTTCTCTGCTATTTCATGCAAGTGGCACTATCTGAAAGGTTCCGGGTGGTTTATCGATCATTGGATTTGTGATAAAATCATTCCATATTGAAAATGCCACCCTCTGAAATGATGCTCTGGTACGTGTTTAGCTAACCACAAGATTACACAGATTTCCACGAGAAAGTAGGAGGAGGCAGGATATGAAATGCAAACATATCGCCAATATCTTGTATGTACTACCATCTTCTTCTGTCAATCTCGTGAAATCTCGTGGTTTTTTCGCCTCAGCTAAACACGTACATGCTCTGAAATGCGAAAATTCCAAATTACACTTGCGGAGTGGTATAAATCACAAGTGCATTCGGGATGCCATGAATTACACGAATTTAGCTGCCACCGACGCCTCATGATTCATCCACACACCCCACGCAACCGCCCCTTTTGTCCCGTCCACCTCTACATAATCACCGTCATGAAATATCGCAAACGGATCCTGCTCCAGCCGGTCAACAAGCGGGATGCCTGATATGATCGCCCCGACAGCGACGATCGTCTCTGCTGCGAGGTTGATCATGGCGCACGGCGCTACATTATTCTTTTTGAGGCTGTAGATCACATAAGACCCGACAGTGGAGCCTTTGCCATGGGGAAAGATGAAGACACGGTCTGCGATCGAGACGCCTTTCTTTGGATGGTCTTTCTCCATGATGATCCCGGTTTTCGGGTCGATCCCGCCGAGAAACGATATCGGCGTCTCAGAGATGAGTACCTTGCCTGATGCAACGCCTTTTGAGACCGCGTGACCCGTAACCATCATAGATACTCCTCGATCAATCGCTTTGCCCAGACCAGTTTCTTTCTCTTGATCTCGCCGACATCGGGATCGTCGTAATCAAACCCGAAAAGCGTCACGCTTGCGGCATGGAGTGCTTTTGCCAGAAAGACGCACCGATCCCCGTCTGAGAACCCGCCAAAGTTGTGGATATTGCCAAACGGCTCTGACTGGGTCGTGCCGAGTACTCGCGTGCCTAAAAGACGCGGTACAACCGACCGGACCGCGGGGATATTGTCGCCATGCGCATGTACCACCACGAATGACCCTTTTTCGCTTGCAGAGATGATATCCTCAATTGTTCCGTCCAGATCGGTCACGATCACGTCAGGAATCATCCGGTTCGCCATCAGGACAGTTGTTGCACCATCTGCTGCGATGATGATCTGATCCTGCCTGATCGATCGCATGTCCGATGCAAGCGATGGCGCATTTCCGCAGACTGCAACGTCTCTTCCTGAGATTATATCCTGCAGGTCCTGAGGCGTGCCTGCTCTCTCGTGCAGCAGGTCGGCAAGGATGCTGGCGCTACGCTCGTCTTCCGACCGATCAAAGCCGAAATCCGCAAGGATTCTACGGTAGAGCGGCTCCCATTCATCAAATTCCATGTTTAATAGTCGGTGTGGCGGATGTTAAGGTTTTCTAAAATCGATAAGTATTTATTAAAGTGAGGTGCATTAGGATTATGTCAGGAGAGTTGAGAGATCAGGCATTGCAGCATCTTATAAAAGCCGAATCACAGATTACGCGGGGACACTATGGCGATGCACTCATGACTCTTGAAAAAGCAGAACAATTCGCAAATGATGTGCAGTCGTCCGATATTCTCTCCATTGTTATGGAGGCTGTCGGTCGTGCCATGCAGTTTGCAGGGATGTATTATGAAGCACTCGAAAGCTACACAATTGCTCTGAAGATTCAGGAAGAACTGGCAAAGAAGGAACCGTTCTTCAACACCTGTGTTGCAACGACTCTAAACAATCTTGGAGCCTTGCTTGCACGTATGGGCAGAGTTGCTGAAGCCAAAAAGCGGTTCGAATGCGCACTCGAAATACGCGAAAGATTGCTTGGAGGTGCCCCCAAGAACGTTACGTACCAATCTGACGTTGCGATGACCCTGAACAATCTCGGAAACTTGCTTGCGGATATGGGCAGAGTCGATGAAGCCAAAAAGCAGTTCGAATGCGCACTCGAAATACGCGAAAGATTGCTTGGAGGTGCCCCTAAGAACGTTACGTACCAATCTGACGTTGCGATGACCCTAAACGACCTCGGAAACTTGCTTGCGCGTATTGGCAGAGTCGATGAAGCCCGAGAGATGCATGAAGGCACACTCAAAACGTACGAAAGACTGCTTGGGGATGACCCTGAGAACGGTACGTATCAATCGTATGTTGCCACGAGCATGAACAACCTCGGAGCCTTGCTCGCAGATATGGGCAGAGTTGCTGAAGCCAAAAAGCGGTTCGAATGCGCACTCGAAATACGCGAAAGATTGCTTGGGGGAGATCCTAAGAACGTTACGTACCAATTATGCGTTGCCATGAGCATGAACAACCTCGGAAACTCGCTTGTGGATCTGGGCAGAATCGAGGAGGCTGAGGGGCGGTATGAAAGTGCACTTGAGATGTATGAAATACTGCTTGAAGGCGACTCTGAGAACATTACGTACCAATCTGACGTTGCGATGACCCTGAACAACCTCGGAAACTTGTTTGCGGATATGGGCAGAGTCGATGAAGCCAGAAGACGGTACGAAAGGTCGCTTGATATCTATACCGAACCTATGCAGCATATAACCGTACAAGCCAAATCAAGGGCGATTATCAACATCATTCAACTGACCTTCAGATCTGCAGAAGAAGAGACAAATCGAGTGAAGAAGCAAAAACACTTTGGAGAGGTATACGCAGTATATAACCGGCACAAAGCGTTCTTTACCAGCTATAATCTGGAATATGAGCACCTGCTGGTAAGAGAGGCAGGACTCGGTGCACACATCCAGTACCTAATGCTCAATGCAGAAGCCGAGACCGATGCCGGTAAGCGCACTGGCGAATATGCAAGTTGCGCGAAGGAACTCGGAGAGCTTGCAGAAACAGAGGACGATGCTGGGCTGAGAGAACTGTTGTTATCGGTCATGCATTACTTTGAAGGCAGGCGTCTTATAAACGAAGCGATAAAATTCGAGCCACCTGATAGAGAATTGACAGAGCAGGCAGTTGACGAGTTTAAACGTGCAAAGGATCGGTATAAACATGCCAACATATGTTATTGTATTTATACAGTTCTGCTGGAACTTGAAAGCGTAAAGGTGCTCGACGATGCCGCAATCACAAGACTGAAAGGACTGCTTCACACAGCCATCGATGGTCTTCCCGAAAAGATGGATGAGACCATAAAATCTGCATTTGGTGAGATCGAGTTGCTTCTTGAGATGGGATGTGTAAAAGTCGACCCGGGTATGTTTGTAAAATTGAACCGATGCATAACAAAAATAGATTACTACGCGTTGGGGGCACATTTTACCCATATATCTGAAAAGATAGTATCATACCTCAAAGAACCGTTCAGTCCAGAGGTTGAGTACGGTGACTGGAATCTCAAAATAACGTTCCCTGAGCCGGACAAGGTAACTGGCAAACTGACAATAAACGCAGGAGATAATGTCCTGTTTGACGAACCTCTTGGCATACGTAATACAATACGTATCAAAAAACACAGACCCCGCGTAAAAAAGGAGACGATCACGTTTACAGATGGAACCGGTAAGACTGTAACGCGACCCATAAACTATTCTGATGAGATCAAGTGCGACGATGGTTATGTTGATGTTCACATCCTCCAACACGATTGCGAGCACGGTAGCACAAGTGACTATTTCAATATCGCAATCGTCCAGTTAAAATATCATCTGTACAAAGAAGGTTCTGCCATCAAAGTCAGACACGGTGGACAATATCTCAATAAGATCAGATCGATACTCGATGCCGTGAAGGGAAAAGCAAATCTCATCGTGTTCCCTGAATTTTCAATACCTTTTGACTACCTCCCCGAGTTCAAACAATATTCCGATGCTAACGGTATCGCCATCATCGCGGGTTCTCATTACGTAACCGATGCTAACCTCGATAAGTACGGCGATCTCTTCGATTCGGAATTTGGGGAGTTTGGAGCGAGAGACCTTCTCAAGAATATCTCTCCAGTCATCATACCTTCGTCAAAGAAGATACTGCACACGGAAAAAGTGCTGGCTGCGAAGGTAGAACGTGCATTGTTCTCTGAAGAAGGCATGGCACACGGTGATTTGAACCGCATATTCAAATTACGCGATGATGTAACGTGCGGCATTATGATATGCTTCGATTTTTTAGACACCATCTTGAGACAGCGTATTACGGATGCATGCAACATTATTCTGGTTCCTCAGTCAAACCCCGTGCCATGGCGATTCCATGGTGCTGGAAAAATGGAGATCGACAATCCGAGAGGCAGTGGGAATAAGGCATACATCATGGCAAGTGGGATATTCACATTCGGTAATGACGAAGGGATCATGGGCGGGGATTCTGGGGTGATTCTAACACTTGACAAGGCGTCTCGCGACAAACAAGAGGATGGAATAATAAAGTCAGTTGGTGAAAAGAAAATCAAGGAACAATTTGTTTTGCTATCATCATTAAATATGAACTTCTTTGCTGCAAGAGATACACAGCATGCTCAAACACCAATACTCACGAAACTTATTCATATATTCGAAGAAAATGAGATTCTTAACTCTGAAAAAGATAAACCACAAGCTTTTTTAGATTTGTTCAAAAAGATATGGTCATGCGAGGATCGGAATGAATTGAAAAAACTCCTCAAGGATAACGAATCGCTAATACAGGACTATTCACCACTTATGCACAAATACATAAGTGAAGGTCTGGAAAACCTGAAACTTGAGCAGATAAAAGATAAGTGCTGTGCAATAGTTATAAAATAATATCTGTACTGCTTTGAAACGATATGACGCCCTACAGTTGGAAAGATTAAATATCACTGGATTTTTAGATGGTGCACCATGGTCTTCAGGAAACGTACCCGCGCAGGTGTCGCAAAAGAGACATTTCTCGAACACATCAGCCCGATCGAAAGAACAGAGCGCATACCAATCGAAAAGGCTGCCAGCCGGATCCTTGCACAGGATATCGTATCAGAGGTCGACGTCCCTGATCACAGGCGCTCCGCGATGGACGGGTACGCAGTCCGTGCAGACGATACTGCGGGCGCATCAGAGGCAAGTCCCGTGCTTCTCCGGGAAGGCGTCGATTGCGTGCGGGTACATACTGGATCGCCCGTACCCGACGGGATGGATGCGGTGATGATGATCGAGGACACCCTGCCGGCAGGGGGGGATGGGGGTGGTGAGGATGGCGGCGTGGTCGAGATCCGTGCCGCAGTGCATCCGAACAAAAACGTCAGCCTGATCGGGGAGGACGTCTCGCGGGGCGATACCGTGTTTCTGGCAGGGCATCAGATCCGGGGGTGCGATGTTGCGATGCTTGCCATGCTTGGCATCACTGAACCCTGGGTATTTGCACGCCCCGGGGTTGCAATCATCCCGACAGGCTCGGAACTTGTCCCGCGATCAGGCAAGATCGAGGAAGGCAAGATTCGGGAGACGAACGGGCTGATGGTCAGTATGTACGTCGAGAAATGGGGCGGAATCCCTGACCACCGGGGGATTGTCATCGACGATCCTGACCTGATCAGGAATGAGATCCTTGCGTCTGTGGATGCGGGCGCTGATATGATCATTCTCTGCGGTGGCACATCGGTCGGGGCAAGGGATTATGTGCCGGGCGTGATTGAGTCGGCAGGGGATCTGCTCGTGCATGGCGTTGCCTTGAGCCCGGGAAAGCCTGCTGCGCTCGGTGTGATCAAGCACACACGTAGCGTGCCAGCACTCTCGCTTCCGGGCTACCCTGTCGCATGTCTGATCGCATTAATCGAGTTCGGGCGCCCGGCGATCATGAAACTGGGGCGCGTGCCCGCAAAGCCGGACCTGATACTCCGTGCACGCCTCGCCTCAAAGATCGCCTCAAAGATCGGGTATCTCACATACACACGGGTTTTGGTGGACGGCGATGTGGCGCATCCGGTCATGACATCGGGCGCAGGCATCCTCAGTTCAGTCACGCAATCGGACGGCTTTGTCATCATCAAAGAAGAACTGGAAGGGCTTGATTGCGGCGATGAGGTCGATGTGATCCTGATCGAGTAAAACGATTTTTTCACAAAAAATCGAGTAAAAACTGCCCTCCGGGTGGGGCTGGCGATATACTTTTTCACAAAAAATAGAGTGGGAGATGCCCTCCGGGTTGGAAGTCAGTTTTTGATCAAACTTTTGTGAAAAGTTTGCGAGTGAGAAATGTCCTCCGGGGGGGTTGGTGCTATGCATTTTCGGGCACAATCGGAAATTCCAGTGAAATACACCCGGAGACTTTTGTTCTTTGCGCCATCGCGTCTTTGCGTCTTTGCGTTATTGTTTTCCAATTTAACGAGAGAGACGCGAAGAGTGTTGTCAATCTCGGTCTTCACGTCTTTTGCGTTGTTGTACATCCAACTGACCATTGCGGAAATCACTGGATTTTCCGAGAGTGCCAGGTATCCCTATCAAATATATGGGCGATTTCTTTCGGAGATACTGTAAGGGGGGGATGCTTGAAGTACGGCGGGTCGGGATAGGGACCAGCCCCGAACTGAATACTGATTGACTCATAAGCGACGTGAAAAAGTACTTCGAGTGTAATTTTTCAAATGTGATTGAATAGATACCATAACTATTTTTGCTTTCAATATACACTCCAATTCATGAAATATTTAATGGCAATATGTTAGCACGAAAAACTCCTGATAGCCCATAAGCTTATGTAGAAGTACCCCCCCATAATCAACATACGGCAATTTGATATTGTTGTAATTCCAACATTGCATAATCCGCATCCCAACAAAGCAACATCGTGACCCACATATTGTTAGCGATGAATTTTGCAGAAGTGTCATTTGTGCAACCTGTAAATGTGCTCTGGCGTTGGCATCGTCGATCCGGATGTTGATTATGTACACCGGTTCATAGAAAAGCCACATCCCTCGTGAGAACCCGCGGAAATATATACTTATAATTTGCGGGTTCTGAAATGCGGTGTAATTCGATAACCGGTTGAATTTGGGGGATCGAACTGCGATCGAATAGATACCAGGGGTATAAACAATGAAAACACTAAGAAAATTGTGGCAGTTAGCCACGCGACTACTGGCTGTAATGCCGGAAATGGCTCGTGCCACAACGACGAATGATACGGCGAACACAGATCAGAGACTCAAGCAAAGAAAGCATGGAGTGCATCTGGCACTATTACTGGTGTTAAGCGTGCTCTTTGCGCTGCTTGTGACGACACCAGGAGTGTTAGCTGCCAGTGGAGACTTTAGCATCGACCTTGTCGCAGCAGCCCCGGAGTCATACAACCACCTGACCGGAGGCGGCGCCTTTGATGACGGCACCATCGGTGTGGATGAAGACGTTGTTGAGTCACTGGTGGGCGGCGATTTCTCGTGCGGTGATATCGTGACGTACTTAGCCGAAGTTACGGTGGGTGATACCACTCAAGCAGATACTGACGCCCCACAGACCATAGAGCTGAACGTTTCGTTTCTGGCTGACTCCACCGGTCAATCCGGTGCGGCAATTGGCGACATCGTGCTCGTGCAGGTGAACTACGGCGAAATTGAGGACCTGATCACTGGCGAGAATACCACTGACGACGGCATCAATGATGATGGCGGCAGTACAGCCACACTCACCTATGAACACCTCACCGGACCGTTATTCCAGTCAGGTTCTGAGCTGCACGGTACTGTTGAGCTTGACGATCTGGAACGAAACGAGGTGGTAGTGGTCCGAATCGATGTGAAGCTGTTCGGCGATCCGGGCAGCGCCCCCACCGGCAATCTGGCAGGGGCACTACCCGCTGCACGGCTGACCTTTATTAATGGTACAGAACCCGTGGATCCACCAGAAGCCATTTCAGTCGGCCAACAGACCGTCCCCTTCAAACAGATCGGCGACATCTGCTTCCCTGAACTGAATATCGAGAAGACCGTTAACACTTCTGACGGTACGTGTCCCGGTGTAGAGACGCTCACGATCTATGCAGGTGAAACAGTCAAGTACTGCTACGTGATGACCAATCCTAGTAGCTGCGCGCCTCTGTATAACGTGAATTTGGTCGACGACAATGGTACACCAGGCAACACAGGCGATGATTTCACGGTCACACTATCGGCGGGGCTGACAGATGTCGACGGTGACGGCACCGCTGACGACCTGAACGCAAGCGATACTGCCTATGGCAATGTGACGGTCACGATAAACAAGGCAGGCACGATAATCAACAACGCCACAGCAACAGGCGATGACTCCATTATCGAACCAACCACACTGATAGCCTTTGACACTGCCGAGGTGATTGCCAACATTGCGCCAAACCCGCAATATAGCATAGACAAGACCATTACCGGTGCAGATACGGCTGGTGACAATATAATCAACAATGCTGGCGAGATCATCGACTACCAGATCGTGGTGACCAATGACGGCAACGTGGATCTGACAGGTGTCAGTGTCACAGACCCATTACTGGGAACCCTTACCGGACCTGTCGAGTCTATGAATGCAGACGGTATCCTTGAAGTAGTAGAGACCTGGACCTACACCGGCAGTTACACGGTGCAGCAATCCGATCTCAACGATAACGGTGGCGGCGATGGTGACATCGATAATACAGCCACTGTCAGCAGCACCGAGCTTCCGGATGAAAGCGATAGTGAAGAGCAGCCGATCGACCAAGATCTGAACTACAGCATAGACAAGACCATTACCGGTGCAGATACGGCTGGTGACAATATAATCAACAATGCTGGCGAGATCATCGACTACCAGATCGTGGTGACCAATGACGGCAACGTGGATCTGACAGGTGTCAGTGT
>JAIWAP010000013.1:18173-26081 GCA_048634345.1 Methanobacteriota archaeon
TTACACGGTGCAGCAATCCGATCTCAACGATAACGGTGGCGGCGATGGTGACATCGATAATACAGCCACTGTCAGCAGCACCGAGCTTCCGGATGAAAGCGATAGTGAAGAGCAGCCGATCGACCAAAACCCGTCGATAGATGTGGAGAAGTACGTTTCACTAGATAATGGTACGAACTGGGTGGATGCTGATGATCCGACCGGTCCGGGCATGATCTGTTATACGTATGATCCGCAGTTCAAGTTCGTGGTAACTAACACCGGAAACGTCGATTTGACGGGTATCTCCCTGACGGACTCTGAATTCGATCTGTCAGATTGCACGGTGCCTCCGCTGGCTGTGGGTGCATCGTTTGAGTGCTTCGTGACCGATCCGTGGGAGAAAGTTCAACATACCGACACTGCGAACGCGACAGTGAACTTTGGCGGGCAAACGTACTCTGACACGGATGATGCCAACTATTACTATCGGGCGCCGAGTTCACCGTGACGAAGATGTACGACTCTATAGGTGAAGGCAGCTACCTGATCTCATAAGACCATGACTATGCGTATGCGCTTGAGCTGGCAGAGACACTGGATCAGTACAACAACGGCGAACTCTGTATCACATAGGATTAGCCGTTAAGGAACAACGAAAGGTGAACTCAGGTCAGACCTGAGTTCTTTTTTTCTTTTTCTATCGTATCTTCTTGTGAGTGCTCGGCGTATAGAAACCGCTTCCGCAATCTTCTCGGCGATATCCTTTGATTCTCGAAGTAGATGAGCCCAACAACGCGGGATACGGTTTGTAAATTTGGAATACGGTTTCCAGCCATCACACACGATTATCCCCTTGAATCTCCTCGTCAAAACCTCCATCAGGACTAACGTGTCCCACTCTTCCGGATCACGACAAAAGTCTCTGTCTTTCGTGACCTCCACCTGCTTATCAGGCTTTGTGGGAGGTCTTGTCACACCCTTATGTCCTCTCTTCTGCCCCGGCTTTCCCACTGTCGTTATTCTGATCCTTTTTGCGCTTGCCGCCACGCCTCAGGCTTGGTGGAGTATGTGCGTCATCATGCATAGCCAGTTTGGCAACGAGTTCCTTTATACCGGTCTTAAGCGACTTGTTCTCACGCTTAAGTTGCCTGATGATCTTATCTTTATCCATCATCCTCTTAAGAGTGGAATGCTGTTATACTACAGAAGTTTTGTGGTCAAAAATGCGTTTTAGATTGATCCGGGAGAAACGCAAAGTGGTGCGATGGTTATGACGAGGGGAGCTAAACATATACATCATCTGAAATGTGAATGTTTAAAATCACACTTACGTAGTGGTATAAAAACATTAGTCATCACCAAATCAAAAGTTTTAAGTATATTGTAACACGCACTCATAACAGCGCGCAGCAACAAAGCAAGTGGTATCAAAATATAAAAGGTGTTTGCTAATGAATACAAAGAGTACTGTCAGGGCATACTGGGACCAGAGGAGTCAGACGTATGATGAAACTGTATATAAATCGCAGATTGAGGCGAAACGATTCTGGAAGACCGTGCTGAACGATGCGATCAGGACCGATAGAAATCTCAATATCCTGGATGTCGGGACTGGCACCGGGTTTCTGGCTCTGATTTTTGCAGAAATGGGGCATAACGTAACCGGGATAGACATATCCAAACACATGCTTGAGAAATCCAGGAATAACGCCAGCAAACTGAATTTAACTCTCAGTCTTATGCACGGCGATGCGGAAAACTTGCCTTTCGAAGACGAAACGTTCGACATTGTGATAAACAGGTATCTCCTCTGGACGATGCCAAATCCCGGACGTGCTGTTGATGAGTGGCGCCGCGTTGTAAAGTCTGGCGGCAAGATTCTGCTCATCGACGGAAGCTGGTACGATTCTGCGGCAAACATGCGTTTGCGAAGACTTTTTGGCAGTATAATCGCTTTTATAACTGAAAAGAAGAATCCGTTTACGTTCATGGGGTATTACGCCCGTATAAAGGATCAATTGCCTTTTTTTAATGGAAGCACACCGGGTGACGTTGTCAATTTGTTTGCAGGGGCGGGACTTAAGAATGTGTCAGTAAATAATCTCGAAAAACTCAGGGAATTTGAAAATAAAAACACATCTTTATCGTATAAAGTTGCAAACAACCCATCTCTCTTCATGGCGCTTGGGGAAAAGTAGAATTGCGCCGGTGTTGCGGTTTTCCGGCACGACGCTACTATCGCACCACAGATTGGGTCTTCTGGCGCAGGATCGGTGCGAGATGGAGCCGTACCCTTTTGAACCCTGACCGCATCTGATTAATTATGAACCGTACTACGAACAACGTCACAGACAGCGCCGCAAGCGTTGACGAAGCCGCGCTCTATGACCGATTGCTCGACTACCAAAACGTCCTCTTTCTCGGTCACCGCAACGCAGACCCTGACGCGATATCGAGCACGTTTGCGCTCGCTGAGGCTTTCGGCGGCACAGTCGGCGTAGTCGATCGATGCAACAGGGTGGCTACCATTCTGGTCGAGGAGCTCGAGATCGATGCCGTGTATACGCCAGACCCTGCTGACTACGATTTCACGGTGGTCGTGGACACATCGACCAGATCGCAGCTAAACAACATTAAGCTGGGCGACTACGGCGTGATTGACCACCACTCGGTCTCGCAGTTGCTTGATGACGCATCGTTCTACCTGCACAAAAACACCGATTCAAACGCAGAGATCATCGTCGATATCATGAAGTGCATGGGCGCCCCGATCATGGAGCGGATCGCCATAGCCCTCATGATCGGGATCGTTACAGACACCGGGCACTTCAAGCACGCCTCGTCGGGCTCGTTTCAGGCGATCGCATACTTAATCGAGCAGAGTGGGGTCAGCTACAGCGAGGCGATGGACCTGCTTGCGGGCACGCCGCAGGAGCTCTCGATGCGGATTGCGGTTCTTGAAGCTGCAAACAGGGCAGAGATCAGGACAGTTGACGACTGGGTCGTTGCCGCATCCGAGGCAGAGTTGTTCGGTGCGTCTGCTGCCACGTCGCTGACCGGCATCGGTGCTGACGTCTCATTCGTGGGGACTGTGCAGGACGATGTCTTGAAGGTGAGCGGGCGTGCGAACCGGGATGCGGTCCGGTGCGGCGTCAATCTCGGGGTGCTGCTGCGTGACATCGGCATCGAGCACCACGGCTCAGGTGGCGGACATGCAGGGGCTGCCGGGATGGAGGTGTCCGGCGATGCAGAGATTGTGCTTGCAAGATGTGTTGAGGAGTCTATGAGGATTCTAAAGGGAACAAGCAGGGATTATCCGGTTCGAGACGGCAGAACGCGAGAACCACTGCAATAAACAATTCAGAGGTGTGTGAATATGGGATTTTTCGATAAGATACTTGGACCAAAACCAAGGATCGCGAAGAGCGATCCTATAGACGTGGTACGCATCAAACCCGACCCGATGTCGATTTACAAGAAGGAGATTGAGGATTATTACATCGCCGCATCAGTCGAGGTCGGGAATACCACGACCAAGTGTATACTAACAGCAACCAATATGAGCACCGGCATGGCGCAGCATGTGAACAAGACCGTGCGGATGACGCGGGATGTTCGCCCTCCGAAAGCGGGGGAGGAGGTCTTCGGAAAGACGCTTACCGGAGTTCAGTTCACCCGCGAGTCGGTATCAGAACTGGTTTCCGGGACGATCACAGACTGCCTCAATCAGGCGAACCTCGATATCGATACGAACCTCCATTTCGTGGTGCGGTCAACAGGCGTTGTCGCGGGTTTTGCGTCGCCTGACGAGGTTGGAAATTTCGTCCTTGCGCTTGCTGATGGCTGCCTGAAAGCGGGAGTGTCGCCAAAGCACATGACTCCGGCAATGTCAATCGACACGATCCCTGAGCATTTCAAGAAACACAGCTTGATCGAGAAGGTCGCATTTCTTGGCGCTGTCGCAGGCGTGCTGCCGCCGACCGGTTCAACCGGTGTTGAGATCGTCGCAAACGAGATGGAGGGCGAGCTTGCGACGGCAGGCATCAAGGAGGGTGCAAAATGGGCTGGCGTCGACTTCAGGAACCCGTGCCTCTCGCTCGATTTCGGAACGACGCTCGATGGCAGGATCACAAACAGCGATACCCCGTATGCAAAGACGATCGGAAACTTCTGCGGGCTTGCCGGAGCGATACCGGACGTGATCGTGCAGGGAACCGGGCTTGTGGACCCCGGGACCGGAACCGCCCTTGACATCTTTAAGGAGAAGACTTCGGCAAGCGGCAAGAAGGCAAAGCAGGCAGAGAAGTACGCGGAAGAGATACATAAGCATATCTCAATCGAGGTCGTCCCTGAGGGCAGAGATCAGTACGGCAGCGTCCCTGTGGACGCGAACGCTGCAAAGACGATCGGTGTCGTCCTGATCGGCTGCGACGTCGGCAAGGACGGAAGCGATCTGCCTGCGCTTGCAAAGATCGGGAAGAGGATACATGAGAGCGATGGAATCGGGATGATTGCAGCCGTGATGGATCCGATCGCTGCGATCTCTGTAGAGCGGCTGGTAAGGACGGCAATCGACGCGGGGATTGTCACAAAGGAGACTGCCGTTGGAATCACGGGCAGAGCCGGAATCACCGGAAACAAGCCCGCCCTGATACTCGATCGGATCATTAAGATGGAGTTCTTTGAGGATCCTCCGAGTCAGGTCGTCTTCGTGGACGATGGTCTTGCGAGAGGTGCCGCGGTGATGGCACGGTGCATGAATTCGCTTGGCGTCCCAAAGAACCCGATCGGCGGAAACCGCGGCGGTGGCTGCGTGCTTGCAGGGAGGATCGCGCTTCAGAATTCGGGGTGAAAGACGATTGGTATCCTGCCGATCACAAAGAGGTGCGGATGTCGGGAGATGGGTTTGCTATAAAGACCCCGGATACATGGGGATTTAAGTAAAATCGTGGATCGGTGCGCGCAAGGGCATACTCATACATTTCACTTTCACCGCGCTCTATGAAAGGTATTATTAAAGCCATAGTAACCCCAATCTGTAAAGAGGGCAAAGAAGATGGAGAACCACTCGAAAAAATCTTCCGACGCGGACTTTCGATACCAGCTAAAAGACAGAATCGAGAGACTTGAATCTCCCGAAGACGTGTTTGACTTAGTCAGATGCTTGGATTATCCCCCAAGTTATATCCTCGACCCGACTTTTAGAAGAGACCTCAAGGGGTTCGACTCCGCAAAACCCATCCGCGAGCAGGAGCCCGACCCGCTGCCCGACAGAAAAACACTGGACGACGCGGTCTTTGACGCTATCGGCTTAACGGATGATGAGCGGAAAGAGGTTTACTGGGCTGTGGCTGAACTGGTGAAGAACAGGCTCGATAAGGCGAGGAGTGTGCGGCAATGAAACGAGAAACTGTAAATTCAAGCAACCTGAGATCGGTTGGTTATGACCGATCTACCCAAACTCTTGAGGTAGAGTTTAACAGCGGAGGGATCTATCAGTATTCCCAAGTCCCAGAAAGCATTTATAACGGACTAATGAATGCACCATCGCATGGCAGGTATTTCAACCATTTTATAAAGAATGAATATCCTACAATGAGGGTGAGGTAAGTTGGAATTAAAATCACTTCGTTTAATAAATTTCCGGTGTTTTGGAGATAGCAAAGAGATTCCGGTTCATAAAATGACAATTTTTATTGGAGAAAATGACAAATGAAACTCCTGACCCACAAACAGAGAATCCTCTTGGCGGTCGTGGAACGCCTATCAGAGAACGAAAACGCATCCAGATTTATGCTCGTAAAAACTCTATTTCTGCTTGCTCGTGAGGAGAACATGGGGCGCCTCATTAAGTTCTACAACTTCTTTCCCTACAGGTACGGTCCTTTTTCCAATGTCTGTTACGCCGACCTCTGCAAACTTGAACAGGCTGGGCTCCTGACAGAAGACGATACACACCTGACACCGACTGAAGCAGGAAGAAAAGCCGCAACCAGTGCAGACCGCAGGGCGGCTATGAGGGTAAAACGAGTTACCAACAGGTTCAACTCCGACCGCGAGATAAGAGAATACGTATACCGGAATTACCACGAATACACGGTGAAGAGTGAGATTGTTCCTGCCGCAGAAGAATACAGCCCCCCCGGTCTATTCACCATCGGTTACGAGGGAAGAGACATCGATTCCTTCCTGAATATCCTGATACAAAACAATATAGACCTGCTGATCGATGTCAGAAAGAACCCTTTCAGCATGAATTTCAGTTTTGTAAAGAGCAAACTGGAGAATTATCTGGGGAAATTGGACATCCAATACACCCACATCCCTGAACTTGGGATTGACAGCGGATCAAGAAAAAACCTCGTAACCAGAAGAGACTACCAGATGTTATTCAAGCGATATGAAGCCACAACACTGAAAGAGCACCCCAAAGAGGTTAAACGAATCATTGGACTTGGTAAGGATCATAGGGCGGCGCTCTTATGCTTTGAATCAGATGTAAACCTGTGTCACCGGGGGGTTATTGCAAGAGATATCGAAAAGCAGCAGAAAAAGGAGGTAATCCACCTTTGAACGTAGAGACCGAGAAAGTTCTAGTGCTGGTCAGAGCAACGCCCGAAGAAAACAGAAAACACGACCAGCTGGTATGCGTGGCTGGAATAAATGAGAACGACCAGTGGAGGCGGTTGTATCCTTTCAGGTTCAGTTACGGGGAAGGATTGATCGATTTCAGGAAAAAAGACACAATCGAAGTTACTCTTGCGAATCCGGACAACGATAAAAGAAGGGAGAGCAGAAAGGTCACCCATCACCGGAATTTGAACTCACCATTGCGCAATGATGTGGTGCGGGAGCGGATTTTACCATTGGTTTCTTCCATCGAAAAATTAAGTGAAGCGAACGCCAGTCTTGGCGTGATCAAGCCCGAATTACAGGGAATCGATGTAACAGTGAACAGCACTGATATTTACGATAAACAGACCTATTTTTCCATTGCAGGCGATTATCTGGAGAGGCGGGAAAGGGTAAAGATGCCCGTAGAACTGAGATACCGCTTTAGATGTAGGGGTGAACCGGAATGTAAAGGTCATAACATAATCTTGATCGACTGGGAATTAAACGAACTGACAAGAAACGTCATGCGGAGAGAAAAAGATCTGAAGGTCATAGAAGAGAAGGTAAGAACCAGATTCTTCGATTTCATGAAGACGCGAGACCTGTACTTTTTCATGGGAACGCATTTTCGATTTGGTTCATGGCTGATCATAGGAATCTTCTACCCGCCCGCTCAACATCACCCAAAAAGAACCGTTCAACTGAAACTTACAGAGGATTAAATAGACTTGTTGCGAAATAACTTGAAAAGCCCGGAGAACGGATATCCGTAAAAAGGAGCGGTGTGCGTGGAGTAATGACTGCCTCAGGAGATATCATTTCATAGAATTTTATATCGCAACAAGTCTAATATGTCAGTACCACGCGAGATAATCGATAACAGCGAAGATAACAAGCTCTTAGCCGTTATTAAAGAGGCGCTCAAGGATTCAAAGGATGTGAATTTCGATATAGTAACAGCATTCTTCAACGTGGTTCTTCCCTGTTTATATGGGTAACTTCATGATCATACTAATCCTGCAGAGGCAGCCACAACCAAAACACCCCCATCATGATGCGTCCATTCACGCACGACTTTCCGGCATGGTCCGGCTCTGCGCAGATCGCACATACTCAATCGCCTGATCGAAGTGTTCCCTCGTGATTCGGACACTGCTTACGAGTGCTTTCACATCAGCATCAGAGTCGTCCCTGCTCGCCCCTGACATCACCTCTCGAAGCGCAAGTATGGCAGCCTCCCGGCATACGGTGTGAATGTCGGCGCCTGAGTATCCGTCGGTCGCATCGGTGAGCCCTGATGCTGACACGTCA
>JAIWAP010000014.1:0-26064 GCA_048634345.1 Methanobacteriota archaeon
GTATATGCCGCCAGCAAAGAAAAGAACCGAAAGGAGGTGAAAAATTATGGCGATCGATCCTGTATGTAAGATGGATGTTGATGAGATGACTGCGAAGTTTAAGACTGCGTATAAGGGCGAGACATATCACAACTGTTGTGCCCGGGTGCAAGAAGGCGTTTGAGGAGAACCCTGAGGAATATGTTGGACACTAATGGAAAGCATAACAGGGATATGCAAAACAATGACGTCGAGAAATCATTGAAAATTGCCATCGTATTGACTTCTGTATTCTTTGTTGTGGAGGTTACAGGTGGGCTAATTTCAGGTTCTCTATCCCTGTTAGGCGATGCTGGGCACATGTTTAGAGATGTATTTGCCCTGTTTATCTCATTAAGTGCTATTAATATTGCAAAAAAGTTACCCACAAAGACAAAAACATTTGGTTACCATAGAATAGAAATTTTCGCTGCATTTGTGAATGGAATTTTACTCGTTGGGATTAGTGGATGGATCTTTTGGGAAGCGTACCTCAGATTTCTTGCGCCAGAACCGATTGAGAGCACAATCATGTTTATTGTTGCATTGATTGGTCTGGCAGTAAATTTATATGTCGCTCTTAAACTACACGGGAGCCATGACCTGAACGTCAGAAGTGCCTTTTTGCATGTTGTTACCGATGCGGTCTCCTCAATGGCTGTTATTGTTGCTTCGGTTGTGATATTCTTTACCGGCGAAGTGATGGTGGATTCTATAATAGGGGCGATTATAGGTGTGATCGTTCTCTATAGTTCCATTGGACTGTTGAAGGAGTCTGTCCGGATATTACTGGAGTTCAGACCAGAGGATGTTGATTTTGATAAAATTGTTGAGATGATTGAAGAAATCGACGGTGTGGAGGGGGTCCACAATGTCCATATCTGGAGTTTATGTTCGCATATCAATGTATTTGATGCGCATATCTATACTACGGAGCCGGATATGTCAAGGATCGAGGAGGTGAAACGATCTATCAAGGAGCGACTGGAGAAATTTAATATCAAACATTCAACTCTGGAATTTGAATGCGAGGAGTGCAAAGAAGCCGGGAAAATAGGGCACGTATGCCACTAAAGTAAACTTCGCATACATCTATCAGGCGACATTACGACCGTGATGGGGGTTGCCTTTTATAACTAAAGACTGGAAGAAGAACGATGGGGAGATTCAAAAGCAAATCGAGGGGATCCGGGGGCATGAGTGGATTAAGATAATCGAAGGGGGCACATAATGCAGCAGGTGAACGAATGCAAATTATTTTTTCAGATCATGCAGTTTTTGAGATGAAACGGCGTCAAATAGATAGGAAAGAGGTAGAACACATCATCAGGCACCCGGGACAAACGATCGCTGATAAAAAGAACAGGTAACTACTCCCCCCACCGGCTTTGGGACAATATCATTCAACCGACAGTCTCACCACTCCGCGACCCGCCTCTGCAAGTTCGGGCCACACAAGACAGAGCGCTTTGACAAATGTGCATAGTTCAGACTCATTTTTGCCTGTAGACCCCGTTGAAGTGGTGAGCAAGCGATCCATTTGATAAGAGTATGTACCGCTATGTTTATATACTTGTCGGTTGATCTCACCTTATGCCATCCAAACAGCGTGGCGAGGAACCAGAGAATAATTATCAAGAATATCCGGGATGGGACATCCGTATACGAGAGTAAAGAGCGAGTATTGACCAACTGGGCACAATATGACCAGGCGCAGATCCACGAGATGGCTAATTATCTGGATAACATACGGGATCTTGTTGATGAGGCGTATAAACGGATAAAAGAAAGAACGCCGCCCAAAAAACGGGGATCTGGCAGACCACCAACAGATCCGGCTGATATCGCTAAAACACTGTTATTGCAAACATACACAGAATCGTCCAATAGAGTGGCCGAGGGGTTTTTGCCTCTATTTCGGGAGAAATTAGACATAAGCCGCCATTTTTCTTACAAAACGATAGAGCGCGGGTATGCCCGAGAGCCAGTAAACGAGATTATAGACGAGATCGTAGTAATAACCAATGAAAGCGTAGAAAGTAAAGAAATGACCTTTTCGTTCGATGGTACGGGATTTAGTGCCTCCAATAAGGAGAACTATGCGGATACACGTCAAAAACAGAATTCTAAGAAGAATTATAAGAAATCAAAGTCTGCAAACAAAGAGCTGGCAGACGATAGTTTTCCTGAATCGAACTCATCTGCAAAGAAGAGGTTCTCTTATGCTGTTATGGGTGTAGGGGTTCAATATAAGTTAATTTCAGGCATATCCATAAGCCCGAATCACTCGGTTGGAGAAACTACGCTGTTTCCGGAGGCTTTTAATCAGACACTCAATTGTCATCCCAATCTGGACGGCGTTCTTGGGGATGGTATTTACGGATGCCGATGGATCACATACACGGTTTCGGCAAATCACGCCACGCCACACTTTCTACCCCGCGAGCATTCGTGACTTTCAAGAGCAAAGGCGCTCTGGGATGGTATGATATGCAATATTTACTCCGGGAAGATCCTCAGGAGTGGTTAGAAGAATATCGTATGCGTTTCAATCTCTGAAACGGTCAATTCGATAGTGAAGCGCCGATTTGGCGCAGCCGCTCGAGGAAGAGACTTGATTCGGCGGATGTGAGACTGAGACTCGGCTGAAGCTTGTGGGGCACAATATCCGAAGAGCGGGATATTTGGAGGTCATGCGACGTGGTACCACATTGGCGTAGGCAGGGGTGTACGTGAATTTTGTCCCAAAGCCGTCACAGGGTCATTGCGCAATCAACAACCCCGCACACCTCAACTCGTGTATTCCGCATTGATCCGCACGTATTCGCACGTCAGATCGCAGCCCCATGCAACCGCCTCGCCAGCACCAAGCCCCAGATCGACAGCGATCCTAATATCCTCGCCGCTCATGTCCACATCAGCACCATCAACCGCCCTGCCACGATCCATGACCGACACACCGCAGAGCGCAAGCGATATCTGGTCAGGATCGATGTCAGCGCCGGAATATCCCACAGCAGCGATCACCCGCCCCCAGTTCGGATCGTTGCCATGAACAGCGGTCTTGACAAGCGGCGACTGGACAATTGCTTTCGCTGCCTTCCGTGCATCCTCCTCGGTCTCTGCTCCGGTAACCCTTGCCTCGATCAACTTCTCTGCGCCCTCGCCATCGCGGGCGATCATCTTCGCAAGTTCGGTGCAGACGAGATCGAGTCCCTCCTGAAACTCATCCCCGTCCGGCGTGCCCGATTCAGCAGTCGCCGTCAGAAGTACCACGTCGTTGGTGCTGGTGTCGCCATCCACCACGATCATGTTGAAACTGCGATCCACCGCCTGTTTCAGGCACGAATCGAGCGTTTCATGCGGTAGATCCGCGTCGGTGTAGATGAACGCAAGCATCGTCGCCATATTCGGGCAGATCATGCCGGATCCCTTTGCAATGCCGCCAATTCGCACGCCTGAAGAGAGTTCAACTGCAAACTCCTTGGGCATGGTGTCTGTTGTCATGATGGCTCGAGCGGCTGCCGTGCTTCCCTCACGAGTGTCGGATAATCCGGCGATCACGGAATCGATCCGGTTTTCGATCCAGTTCATGTCAAGGGGCACACCGATGACACCGGTCGATGCAACACCGATCGAATCGGCAGGAACCCCGAACCTACCTGCAACCATCTCTGCTGTGTGGGCTGCATCTGCAAACCCACTCTTCCCAGTGAGTGCATTTGCACATCCGCTGTTCGCAACAACCGCACATAGCCAGTGTTCCGCGAGGTGCACTCTGGTGATGACAAGCGGAGCTGCAATGATTTTATTTTTCGTAAAAACCCCGGCAGATGCCCCTTCGCCCGTGATCACGGCAAGTCCGTCCTTCCCTTCCTTAATCCCATGAGCACGCACACCGCGGACAGCGCACACACCACCAGGTATTTCCTTCATCGACACATCTGTTGACTGCCCTCCTTATATATTCATGTACCCCATTATTAGATATGGACCTGCTGACACTCTGCACCGAGATCTCTGCCGCGATCACCGATGCGATTGAACCCGTCATCGGCACGCCAGAGTCGGGGCTGGAACTGTACACCGGCGCAGACGGCACTCCTACAAAAAAAATCGACGAAATAGCAGAGAATGCCGCAATCGACGTTTTGAAGGCTGATGGGCGGAAGATATTACTTATAAGCGAAGAGTGTGGCGAAAAAGTTATTTTCGGAGACCTGCGCAGTCCGGATGTTCGGAAGCGCGACATCGATTTCACAGTCGTGCTTGATCCGCTCGACGGGACTTTCAACGTAGTGGCTGGTATTCCGTTTTATTCGGTCTCCATCGCCATTGGTGGATCCGATCTTTCTGATATCTCACTTGGTTTCATTGAGAATTTGCATTCAGGTGATGTGTATTACGCAGAGGCTGGTAAGGGAGCCTACTGCAATAAAAAACGTATCAGTGTGTCGGGAGTCAGTGAAATGCAAAAATTAAGTGTGGCTGCTTATGCATACCGGACAGACTCAACAAAAGTGGTCGATCTCGGAAGGATTGTGCGGAGAATTCGGGTTCTCGGGTGTTCGTCACTCGAACTCTGTTATGTTGCCTCAGGTGTCCTGGATGCCTTTGTTGACTTTCGCAGATACCTGCGGATCACTGATATCGCCGCAGGAAAGCTCATTGTCGAGGAATCTGGTGGTAAGATCACCACTACCACGGGAATGCCGCTTACCGGCGAGCTCTCGATCGCATCGCGGGTGAGTATGCTTGCGTCCAACGGGCATGTCCACAAGCCGCTATTGGATCTGGTCACGGACGACGTGTGACCCACGATTTTTTCACAAAAAATCGAGTAAAAACTGCCCTTCGGGTGGGGTTTGATTTTGTGGTCGTTCATCAGACTAACAAAAAATCGAGTAAAAACTGCCCTTCGGGTGGGGCTGGCGATATACTTTTTCGTAGATGAAAATGGCGCATAAAAAAGTCAGGAGACGCAGAGACGAGCAAGAATCGCCCATCTCGCATCTCACAGCTCACATGTTCAGGTACCACCGGTCACACATCGATCTTGCCAGCCGCAGCCTGCAGGATCATCAGCGCATCAAGTGAGGTGACCCTGCCATCTCCACTCAGATCCGCTTCTGTGCTCTGTTCGCCTCTGGCAACCATCGCAAGCACGATCACGGCATCTGCCGGCGTTACTTCGCCATCACCATTCACATCGCCCTTGAGCGATGGCGACTTCGTCTCGAAGAGCTCGTCCATCGGCAAATACATGAATCGGTCCTTGAGTTCCCGCTTGATCAATTTGAACGCCTTCCTCTCATCCGGTGTTGCAGTTCCTGCTTTACACTTCTTTCTGAGTTTGAATAACTCATCAAGGAAGACACCGTCATTCACACGAACCGTGACGGATTCTCCTGTCGATGTTCTTGTGAAGGTGTAGACATAGTTCTCTATCGTTAGATTCTTTGGGTCTGTTCCTTCTGGCATCTCAACCGTGTAGTCTGCTGTTGAGTTATTCAGGATGTAGCGGAATACTGCCTCGTGCCCGTCAGACGGGTGCGCACTCACGATTGAGAGATCGTTTCGGTCAGGGATTCCGTCCCATTCCCCGGCGAGCGCGAACTGCGACGCCCTGAATGAAACCGCCACACAGAGGCAGAGTTCTCCACCATCGTGACCTGCCGCCGCCTCCTTGATTGTCAGGTTCACGTTCTCGCCACTCTCGCTGTCGTAGACCGGGAACGCAAGGTCAGTAAACTCCTCGCTCGCCTTAATCTCGATTAAGTCCGCAATCTTCGGATGCGGTAGGAGAGCATCACCATCGTAGGCGTACGTCAGGTTGGCAAGTTCCATCTGCGGGATGAACGTCCCTGTGAAGAAGCCCGGACTGACCATGAACGGGACAACCAGAGCATCGGAAGTGGTGAATACGTCTTCAACGACTGCTCTCGTCTTGATATCGGGATGGAGTGTCTCGTTGTGGAATAAGAACGAGTAACGCACACCCGCAAGATCAAGCGCAGGTTCTTCGCCGCTTATGAACCTCAGCCTGAGATCGACCTGTTCTGCAAGCGACTTAGAGTCATTGATCCACCCTGCAATGTCGGTCTCGTTGTCTGCCCCGTGTGCGGCAAGAACAGCGGTCTCGCCTTCCGGGTTTGTGGAGAGCGCCCGCACCCGGTCAGCAAGAATCTCGCCGACGAGCCAGTGATCATCGATCGCTCCGGTGAGCGTGATTGCAGCACCGGTCTCAACCGGCACGAGCTCCTCTTCCTCAGCCCCTCCGGGATGTCCCATAACAGCTACTCTTGATATAAAGTACCTACCATCCTTCTGAACGACCGATCGCCTGACCTCTTTTCCGTCAGCAAACGTGGTCATGCCTGCACGCTCCTCGGCGCTGCTCATAACGCCCATTTCGGATGCGCTATGTGCGACATGCCCGCCACTTGCATCGTGTGCGCCCGGAATCGAGTCCCGCAGTCCGAGCACGTACTCGACCTCTGCGATGTGATTGCTGTTTGATGAGACAAAGAGCGGGACTGCGATTATCTCCTTGACGCCGTGGTTATCAAGCCTGTCAACAGCGGCGTTGATCGTCTCGCCAGGCACAAACTCGAGGAACCCGAGTTCCACAGGGTACGGCAGGTCAACGTTACGGGCTGCTGCCCGAACCGGGGCGCACCACATCTCTTGGGGGCTGCCGTGTGCAACGACAAGGATTCCCGTATCAAACTTGCTGTACGTAACCTCTGCATCGAACAGCTTGTCCACAGGCAGATACAGGAATCCGTCCTTAAGTTCATCTTTGAGCAGTTTGAACGCTTTCTTCTCGTCCGGTGTTGCAGTTCCTGCTTTGCACTTCTTTCGAAGCTCAAATAGCTTATCCGGGAAGACGTCATCCTTCACACGAACCATAACAGAGTCTCCGGTCGATTTTCTCGTGAAGGTGTAGACATAGTTCTCACTCGAAAGATTCTTGGGGTCAGTTCCCTCCGGCATCTCAATCGTGTAGTCTGCGGTCGAGTTATTCAGGATGTAGAGGAACGTTTCCTCGTGTCCGTCAGACGGATGGGCGCTTGTGATTTCGAGATCGCTTCGAGGGACACAGCCCCAGACCTCCGACAACGCAAACTGGGACGCTCTCCACGCAACCGCCACACAGGGACAGAGCTTGCCGCCCTCGTGACCTGCTACTGCCCCCTCGATTGTCAGATCAACGACCTCTCCGTTCTCGCCATCATAGACTGAGAATGATAGATCGGATACCGCCTCGTAAACCGATATATCGATCCACTCCGCAAGAGCCGGGTGCGCTGCAAGCGTGGTCTCGTTATCGTAGACGTATGTGAGATTCTCGAGCAGCGCCGGAATCTTTCTCTTTGTGTGGTAGCCCGGGCTTAGGATACGCGGCAGGACAATTGGCGTCGAACCGCCCGATATCTCTTCGACGACCACTCTTGCTGCAAGATTAGGGTGGAGCGTCTCGTTTAAGTTTATGAATGAATAACGCACGCCCTTGATATCGAGGTTGTGGAGATGTCTCAACCTGAGAATCGTCTGTTCAGCAAGCGACGCACTGCTTTCGTTCCATCCTGCAAATATCTCCTCGTCGTCACTTACACCGTGCGAAACGAGCACAGCAGTCTCGTTACCCGGATCTTCGCTCAGGTCTGCGGCGTGATCAGCGAGAATACTGCTGATTGTCCAGTGATCGTCCATTGCTCCGGTGAGAGTGATGTTTGCCGTGGTGTTCACCTGAACAAGGTCATCCTCGTCAGGGATCGCATCTCCCAGTCCGAGAATGTACTCAATCTCGCTTATGTGGTTACTGCTTGATGAGACAAAGAGCGGAACTGCGACAATCTCGCTCACACCACGGCTGTTGAGTTTATCGACTGCATCCTCGATTGATTCACCCAAAACTCCCTCGAGGAACCCGAGTTCCACCGGATACGGCAGGCTCACGTTTGCGACGGTTGCACGGACCGGTGCACACCATGACTCACTCGAACTGCCGTGTGCGATTATGAGGACACCGATCTCGGTCTGGTTGCTGTCTGAATCAATGCCGGTTGTCAACTCACCGGCATCGGCATGCCAGTCTGTTGAAGATGTGCCTGCACCCGCGATTCCCACGCAGGTGATCATTACTGCAAGCAAAATAACATTTACATTAATATATTGTTTCGTTATGCCTATATTCCTCCTGATACTGCATCGAGTATATGTCCCGAGCGTTCCAGAGGTGGTAGTTAGGCATATAAATACTATACCCTAATAATGTTAGGTTTTGGATCAAAAACCTAATAAAGGTAGGTTTCCATAAATTTCTCTGCGAAATATCTATCAGACAGAAATAGGGGAATAAGAATCTCTGCATCCGACATTTTCCCAATATCCTTAAATATAACATTCGGCATAATCATTTCCATGTTGGATTGGATGTAACTACTCAGTCGCATTTGCAGGCACATAGATCACCTCGCCACTATCCAGCAGGAATGTTGTGCCCATAACCCGCCCCATGCCGTAAACGTCCTCGTCTGTTATCTTCTGGATCTCTACCTTCTCACCCTGCTTGATTATGATCTCCATATCCGCAGTTCCCGGGTTCTTGACGATCGTGACATTTGATGTGGACGAGACCAGTTCGGGGAGGCTGTGGTACGTCACAAGCGCAAGCATCAGAGCAACCGCAAAGACGATTGCCACATCAAATAGGTTCGCCACGCCACTTAAGGGGTCGTCGTCCACGCCCGAACGTCCGCCGAGATCTGACCGTCGTTTCCTTCCCATAAATCTTGTTTTCATCGATCAGTCACCCCCTTTCGCAATCGATAATTCTGCCATGTACTCCATGTCATCCAAGTCCTGCGAGTACCACCGCTGCCTGACGCTTGCAACTGTTAGCGAGACTGCACCAATCAGAAGCCCGACCACAGTCGATGTGAACGCAATCACCAGATTGTTTGCCAGTTGTTCGATGTCTCCGGCGCTCAAGCCTAAGAGTGCGGGACCAAGTGGAATCAGCGTTCCCATGAGCCCGAGCATCGGACCGACTCGTATCAGGAGGCGGGTATTTCCAAGTTTCCTCCCGGCTTCTGCCTCATACTCCTGAAGTAGCCGTCCGATTTTCACAGAGAGCACGTCTTCATCGCGGGGGTTCCGGTGCTCTGCGACCAGTCTTTTCACCGCACCACAAAAACCACTCAGCTGACCCCCGTTGAACTTGTCATCAAAATCCTTGCTCCGTTTCGAATATTCCGAGATCATATCTCCTGCAAACACAAAGCAGAGTGCAACCAGTATTATTAATAGTATCAGTACAGGATACAACATCGCATTACTGATCGTAAGTAGTACTTTCATCATTTCCGGCAGTAGTTCCATTTTATTACTCCAACATTTATATCTTCGGTATAAACATCCCGGTTCGTTCTCTGTAGTCGAAATATGCTGATCCATGTAGCTCGATCATCTGCCTCTCCTCCACCCTGCCGTCCAGATACCAGATCAAAACGATCACAAGCATCACCGCAAACCAGAGATGCGAGAAGAAGAGAAGCCCGATTCCAGTGAGCATGATGTATATTCCGAGGTACATCGGATGTCTGACATATTTAAACGGTCCGTCTGTTACAAGCGTTTTGTCGAAGAGCGCACGCCGCATGTAGTATCCCACATACATCCGGATCAGGAGTCCACCAATCACCAGAGGGATTCCGGAGGACAGCATCAGGATATTCTCGGTTAATATTGGCGGCTCGTTTGCGAAATGCTGGAACAGATACAGGCAGATCGCCATAATAATCCATAGCGCCCTCGGTAGAATCTCAACAGCGATGTGTCTCCGCTTCATCGTCCGCCCATGCCCCTATCAGTGGTTCTTATTCGCCCTCGCACAAATCCGATAACGATCATGACAAGCACGAAGAGAAATCCGGGAATCATATCGCTCACCGGGAAGTCCCCGATTGCAATTTCCATCTCGTTTACCGGGAGATACGCGGGGACGAGCAGGATTGAGAGGAAATAGAGAAGCCCGAAGAATATCATCATGCTTCCCAGATTCGAGGGCTTCTTGGCAAACCGGGTTCTTCGTAAAACCGTGGTTATCACGATGATCGTCGAAAAGAACACACCTCCAACGAGTAAACCAGCTTTGAGAGCACTCATACCCGCGATCATAAGAAATGCACACGTCAGAAAGATCGTTGCAAGCGATACAGGGCATGGCAGCGCCATCAAGAGAAACGTTCTCCTGCTAACGTCCTTTTTTGTACGATTCCACTTCCTGACAGTGTAAAATCCAATAACAAGGAGTGATATCGCTATCGTCAGTTGAAACACTCCAAATGCAAGTCCCAGCCCAAAGAGGGTATTTATCGATTCGTACAGCGAATCACCGGCAACACTGATCACTGCGCACATCAGAAGCGGAACAACGAGGTAGACCGATGCGACTGCGAGAATCTCACGGGTATTCAGTCTGGAAAACCCCATCCCGAACGCTGCTTTGCTTGAGAACTTGAGCATCCCGATGAATATCCCGAAGATCACAATGCCACTCATGAGGGACTTTTCCCTGCACTCTCGTATCTTGTTATCGATCCATGAATCGTCATAATCGGAATCGTTCTTTCTGTAGTTATCTCTTGCGAGTTCGTAGTATTTAAGAGCGGTATCGCACTCCTTCTGCCCGGCACAGCAGTCGCCTGCGAGATGGTAGCTTGCGCCAGCAGACTCGTAATCGTCCGCTGACTCGAAACTTTCGGCTGCAAGAACGTAATACGCCGATGCGTTCGCAAGGTCGCTTGTGTTTCTGTAGTGCAAGGCAATTCTATTGTACAGGGCGCCTGCGCCATCATAATTTTCCAATTCCGATAATCGCTCGGCATACTCGATGAGTTCCACGGAGCCTGCACCGCCATCCGGCTGGCTGCTGCCTACAATCGCCGTCGCTGAGATGGAGACGATCAGAAGTAGCACAAATAATATTCCCTTTATCCCATCACTTCCTTCTCGAATATCCGAATGCCACAAACACCAATAACCCAACCACGATCAGTGTCGCCATCAAGGGCGTTGCCTTGATTGATGGAATCTCGATTCCGGAATCGAACCTTTTGAGCGTCTCCACCCTTTCAATCACCTTCTTCCCGCGAACCATCTCACCGTCTTCCGGAGTGTCCACATAATTTGAGGCGGTCTCGTAGGTGTTGTTTGCGCCTGCGATCTCGGTTAGCCCATTCTTCACATACACATCCGCGTCATCATTGCCTGTGACGGTATTTCCGACCAGTGTGGTGTCATAAGCCTCGCTTGAGATGCGGATTCCGTTGGCAACAGAGGCGTCATCGTTGTATGCGGAACCTTCTTTATTATCTGATACGGTATTAGCCCGAAGTGTGTTTCCAGGACCTCCCACATAGATTCCAGGACCCTTGTTGTTGTTTACGATGTTGTTCTCGATAGCAAAGGAACTTGAGAGCTTGCACCGCAGAATGATTCCACCCTGCCCGTTCTCGGTCACCCTGTTGCCGGTTATATTGTTGTACTTCGGCTTCATTCGTGTGAAGATACCGGCTTTCGTATTGTCATAGACTGTGTTATTGACCAGTATATTATACTCTCCACCATATATAAAAATCCCATTTCCCCCATTCTCGCAACTCGTGCCCCTGCCTTTGTTGTGATGCACGAGATTGTTGCTGATCATGCTCTCGTATACATGCTGCATCGTGATGCCGTGAGTCGTCGTATCATCGATGTCGTTGCCGTTGTGATGCACATCGCAGTAATCGATCGTGTTGTTCCTGACAACATCTCCTTTGATGTCATTTCCTCTGAGATGGATCCCATTGCAGAAGTTTTTGATCTCTAAATTTTTTATAACCAGATCATCATGTCCTGAATTGAAGATTCCTGCACGCTCGGTCTCGCTATCGGTGCAATCTCCAGAGATCACGCCGTCCAGGGCGTATCCGTTGCCATCGATCACGACGCCGTCCGCACCGACTACGAGACCATGCCCCGACGAGCAGTAGAGATCGCAGTTGAAGGTGCAGCTCTCAGTAACGGTATCGCCACACGCAAATATCGTTTTGGGATCCGTGACAGAGACGCATCCGCATGTTGGGATGCAGCGTTCTGTTCCACCTCCCGCCCCCTCTTCACAAGATGGGGGCGCAGACGGTGGGCAGGAATGCGTGCATGGGTCTCCACCGGAATCGTTGTAGCCCTTTGTTGTCGCACAGGCATTATCATCACCCGTGTTCGCAAGTCCCGGTTCAACCACAATATCGCCGCGTACATTGCCGCAGACCATGTTATGGTACAGTCTGTTCCTGCTCGAGTTATCGATGTTTACCCCTATGCCGCCCTTCGTTGCCACATTATTGTATTTTATAATATTGTTATTCGCACCACCGGACAGGTGAATTCCCTGACCGCCACCGCTACGATCGATAGTATTCCTGCTCACGTTGCTGTATGCTGATGTAAACAGCCAGATACCACTTCCTTGACCGTAGTTGATAGTATTATCCATTATACTGCCATTATCAGCGTCTTTGAAATAGATCCCGTAACAGAACCCACCGATTCTCACGTTCTTTATCGTCACCCTATCGCACCCCTCGTTATGGATTCCTTCTCCATCGTCGCTATGGGTGTTCGTGGTGATCGCGTAGCCATTGCCATCGATTACGATACCGTCCGCTCCGATCACGAGACCGTACCGTGTCTGACAGTCCATATTCTCGTTGAACTTACAGCTCTCAATAACCGTGTCCCCGCACCCGTAATCCGTGCCTGTAACAACGCCGATACATCCCGCGTTTGCGTTCGCTGCTGTAAGCAGCAGCATAAGAAAGGTTACGACGATCCCGGAATATATCGATTGTTTCATCTTCTTCTCATCAGAAAGACGATGAACACCGCAATCAGCGCAGATAGTGGCTCAAATCCGGGTGTGCTCGGTGATGTCGACATCGCGGTCTCAGGAGTCGTCTGAGATTCCGCTGGGGCGGGATGTGCTGCCCGGTAATCGCTCACCAGTCCTGAAAGTCGTGTCAGGTTGTGATAACCAGGGTGAAGCGTGCCGTTAGGTGAAGCCCAACACGGAATGCCTTCTATGCCCGCGTCGATGCAGGCTGATCTATTCTCCATGCAGTTGATGTACGTCAGGTTCCCGAACGCATCAACAAACTCCTCCCTCTGCCTGACGCACCATGGACACTGATCTGTTCCATATAGTACCCAGCCATCATCAGTCAATTCATCAGCCAGTTCGCGTGCATCGATTCCGGAATTTAAATTCACATCTGTCGCACAAGCGTTTCCTGTCAGCGATACTATCAGCAATAGCGAAAGCATTGCGGTTATTGTCACCGTAATAAGATTCATTTTCATAATTCACCTACATTTATCAATATCGGATGTTCTCACATCTCAACTGCGTTTGCCAGTTAGGTATACAAGAATCCTGCCCTAACAAAGTTAGGTTTTTAGAAAAAACCGAATTCATCCCTCCGGTGTTCATCGCATAAACCTCCCGATCAGAAACACAGCACCGAACATGCAGATCGCAAGCGCGGTCTCGTAGAAAGACACATCCGCGGATCGTGGCGGTGCCCCGCTGGTGGCAAGAGATTCCTGAGTGCGTCTCGGTTCAGGTCCGGATGACAATTCTTCACTTATGACCTCAATTACCGGCATCTCGGTTGCGGTCATGTAGCAGTAACTGCTGCCTGATATCGATATCGTTGGTAAACCAAGCGTCATTGTCCCGGGACTTAAGATTGACATCACATACTCGGTCTCATTCGTCTGGTTTGCCCCAAGAATGGTATGTATCGTCCGGTCTCCTGAGACCAGTTCCGCGCCTTTTGGTATGACGTCTGTCAGATTGACGATTGCATCCATGTTCCCGGTATTTGCGATGTTCAGTGTGACAGTGACCCTTCCGCCTTCGGATATCCGCCCCGGGCGTGCGGTCTTGTTCAGGGTTATGCATGCCCCGTCCACCACAATCTCCCAGGCATACGAACGTACACTGACATTTCTTTCGTAACCGATCTCAAACTCTGCGACCGCACACGGTACATCAAATGTCCCCGGTCTCTCCGGTTTTATACGATATGAGCAATGCAGAGACTCTCCTGATGTAATATTAAACCTCCATAACAATGTCTCGTTGCCGCACAGTCCGAAACCGGACGGAATTGTGTCATTCAGTTTAACTTTGAGGTCTCTTATCCCTGTGTTCTCAAGATCGATACGCACCCATACCGTCTGGTCCATCGATATGTGGCTGTTCACAGTCTTCTTGATTGCGAGATCGAATCTCGGCAGCACAAGAATCTCTGTTGAGGCAGATTCGGAATACATCACGCCTTTCTCATCAAATCCTGTGGCATTAACCGAGATTGTGAACGGTTGTCCCTCCGTTTCAGTGATCGACTGCGGGACGCGTAAGCGTGCATAAACGATCTCCTCGGTATCGACCGCATCATCCGATGCGATATATACGTTCAGTTCGCCGCCCTCCTCAACAACATCAAATGCATGGACCTCTCCGCCGATCTTGAGGGTTGCTCCTTCCTCTCTGCTATCGATCGCAATCTCGGCTGAGTCGTTGCCCCTCCTGATTCTGATGGTATCGCCATCAGACGATCTCTTTATGTATGCATTCGCATTCTTTGTCCAGCCGAAACCAAGATCATCCCACAGATATCTCAGGAATCTATCCTCCTCGTTCGTATTCCCAGGGACATCATTCCAGGTGAACCAGAGATACCGGGAATCCTCATCCTCTGCCAAAAGGCTGCCGAAATGGCTTATGATACCGCTTGTCGCCTGAAGGTCACCAGGATCTATTGTAACGGTCGTATTCTCGATTACAGCGTCACCGACGTTCTCAATCTCAACTGTGACACGAATCTCCGAATCCAGTGGAGTGTACACTTCGCAGTTGGTCTTAATCTTGAGCGATATCTCTGGCGTTGCCCGGGAATAGAGATCGATGTGTATGAGCGGATCCTCCCAGTGACTCGGGCTCCTGGATTCGGGGTGATCTTCTGTCTCGTTCTTGATTGCGACGATCACCTCATCATCCCAGTTTAGATAGTCGCACACGTGAGTGTCCAGTTCGGTACGGAACGTCTCGTTCACACAGGATGCGTTGAGCATCAATTCATCGAGTAACTCATCCTCTCGCCAGAGTGATAGGTATACAGAATCAGTCTTGCCTTCGTAATCCACAAACTCGACTGTGTAGCCCCCTGTACTGTATCGTTCGCCTTTGTGAATCGACGCGCTTCCCATATCGGTCCAGTATTCCGGATCCTCGGGGCCCTCCGCGGATGCTGTCTGCAATGGCGCAGAGAGTGCAAGAGCGATCAGAACAGCAAGCGCCAGTCGACTGATCTCAATCATTCCTGCCCTCCACCTCCACCCTCCGGCACATACACCATCGCACCATCCGGCGTCTTGCCGATCACCCCCATCACCTTTGATATCTCAATCTCAACCTCTTCTTCTGTAAGATTCAGCGCCTCGATCTTCTCGCCGTGCTTCACGATCACCTGCATTTCAGGCGTTCCCGGGTTCTTGACGATCGTAACATCCGACTGCGTCAGGAGCTCTGGCACGCTCATGTAGACCAGGAGCATCACCATCAGTCCGAGAGCAAAGACCATCGCCGCGTCAAAGAGGTTTGCAACGCCTGAGAGCGGGTCCTCGTCTTCATCCACTGCTTCCGTTCTTCGGTTCATATATTTCATTACTCGTCTCCGAATAATACTTCACAAATATAATGTATGTCATTCATGTCCTGCCTGTACCAGCGCGTCCTTGCAACTGTTATCAGATAGGATACCGAACCGATCAGAAGCCCGATTACGGTTGTTCCGAACGCTATGATCAGGCTTCCTGCAAGCGTATCAATGTCGCCTTTCGTGAGTGCGAGCAGTGCCGGACCCATTGGTATCAGGGTTCCCATCAGCCCGAACATCGGACCAAGCCTTGCCATCGACTTTGACTTCTCAAGCCGCTTTGAGATCAGGAGATCGCACTTCTGGAGCAGCTTCACAAGGTTTATCGGAAAGAGTTTTGCGTGGGTCCCCGGATTCTTAAGCTCGATCTCTTTCTCTTTCTCTTTTATCGCGAGGAGCCCATCCAGAAAGACATGTACGAATCGGCTTGTTGTGCAGCCGCCGAGCACCTCGATTCCTTTTTTGAATTTGCCATCTTCGACAAGCGTTTTCGCTTCGATAATCTCTCTTTCGACCTCTTCCGGTTTCTTCGAAGACAGTTTTCCGGTTCTCGCAAGATACTCAACCGAAAAGACGCCAATCTCGGTTATGAGCCATAAGGTCAGTCCGAGCAGTACGATGATCACCGGATAGAGAAGTGACGTCGAGATGAGGTAGATTGCGGATTGCAATATCTGCGGCAGATGCGTGATGGTTGATGTGATGGATGCGATTACCATGATTATCAGATTGTTATCTCCTCTTTCTCCTGTACCGCGTAATCTCACCATAAAATCCGGCACAGAAGAGACTCGCTACGAGAGCCGCAATCGCAACAGATGTCCATTCCGGAGTGTTCACCTCGCCTCCGGACTCACTGAAGAATGGCGTACTCTTGAAGAGGCGGGCAGAAACTTTTTTCATGGCGCTCATGACAGATTCACTCTCGTTTCCGAGAGTCTTCGTCTCAGCACGATGCATCTTCAAATCCACATTCACATCCGTAGAATTCGCAGCATAATCATATTCTCTTGCGGAAATTCCGCTGCTGTGTACACCTTCTTTCGATTGTGCTTGAGGCGGCGGGGGGCATGCCCCGATGGACGCGGTTATCGTCATTTTGTTGTTCGTCTCATCCCACTCCTCAATCTCGTCCTTTGAATCGACAAATACGGTCAGTCGATTCGATGCGAGTGGAATCCACTCAAATGAAACCGTTTTAGTCTCGTCAGGTGCAAGATTTTCCTCTATTTCGTCTATGTCCTCCTTATTACCGTTTATAGAGAGCGCGACCTCGAACAATTCCACTGTTGCAATCGTACCGACATTCTTGACCGTTGCTGTGGCAGTATCCAGAGCTCCGAGGGTGAACGGTGGTTGTAGGACAATTTCGGTTACGATCAGATCAGGCATGGCATACCAGACCGTTGTAAGGCAGTTGTTATCCTCACAAATTTCATCGATTGCGCCTTCGGGATCTGCACAGATCGTGATCTCATCGCGATCGCCCGACATCGTGAATGTGCCGATCGTGTGTGGATGCAGTTCACTCTCATTCAGGGCTGGAACCGGATAATAGCTCCAATCCCCGTCGATTACGAGGCGTATTATGCTTTCGGGTGCACACGCTTTTCCGATGTTCGCAACTGTTGCTGTGATGTTGTATCTTCGATCATCAGGATTCTCCGGATTATTCCATGATTCCAATTGCTCGGTTATCGTGAGGTCTGGTTTTGAGCGGTCTTCGCATGAATTGGCGCATCCTGTCACGCCATTGTCATCATAATTCGTTGTTTCATCGCAGCAGTTCTCTCTGCCGTGATTCCCCCCGCCATCTGCATGGCATACGTGGATATCCACACCCTCGTTACCACATGCAAAATTCCCATACAGCTCGTTGGCACCTGAGCCATCGCTCCTGCCCATATCGATCCCGTCACCATCCTCAACAGGAGTGTCACCTACCCTGTGACCTGCGCTGTTGCCCTCCACGGTATTGTCCCTGATGGTATTACGATTGCTGCCGATATATATCCCATCCCCATAGTTTCGCAAGACCGCGTTTTCGGCGATTGTATTCTCATCTGAATTTGCGCATCTGAGTATGATTCCCCCTTGCCCGTTTTCGTGGATAGTATTACCGGTGACCTCGTTACCCTTTGATTTCATCTTCATGAAGATGCCACCTTTACTGTTATCATGAATTATGTTTTCTTTTATAATATTATTAGTGGATAGATACGTGAAGATGCCATTACCACCATCTCCACATGCCTCACCAGTACCGGTATTGCCGTATATCTCGTTTCCACTGACTGTAGAATCCTCCACCCTCACGAGATGGATTCCATGGCTCATGCCATCGTTGGGGTTGCCGTTCTCGCGTATCACGCAGGTCTCAATCGTATTGTACTTGGCAGGATTTGACCCGCTGCCACGGAGCGCAATACCATCGCAGAACCCTTCAACTGTCAAATCTTTTATCGTAACCCGGTCGTATCCATTGTTAAGAATTCCACAGTCTCCATCCCCCGGATCTGACTCGGAGATATGTGCACACGACGCGTTCCCGGATCCGATCAGCGCATAGCCGTTGCCGTCGATCACAATTCCGTCTTTTCCGATTACAAGCCCGTGTCCGGCAGGGCAGCTCATACTCCCGTTGAACGTACAGCTACCTTCCACGGTATCGCCACACCTGTACGCGATACCCGAACCAACACATGCCGCATTCAAATCAGCGTTGAGCTCATCCCCGTCCTCTTTAAACGTATTTATACGGCAGTTGTTCGCTTCTCCATCCGAAAAGAGCTCTTCCACGATGTAGCAGCCCACCCCATTGCAGTAGAATTTGTCAGCACAATTTTGCTCTCTCACTTCGTCAAGACCATCTGCACAGACCCTGATTCTGTCTTTTTCACAGGAGATCTCGGGAGTGTGCTCAAATGTTCTCGTCTGGCTCTCACCCGGCTTAAGTGAACCGATACGATCATCCGCACCACTGTTGTGATGGTCGTCGATGTAGAGGTATGTCGTGCTCGGAGTTGCTTCACGGGAATCTACGTCCCCGATGTTTTCAATCGTGTACTTGACAACGTATGTCTTGTTGGTCACGTTGACCCAGTACTCCTCCTTCCGTGAGATTATGAGGTCAGGCGGTCTCCATGGATAGATGCACCCGTCTGGCAGGCTATAACCGGCATCGGAGTACTGATGGGTGGTGCCGCAGGTGTTGTTATTGCCGATTGTTCCGGCGCTTTGACTGTTGTATATATCGATTCCACAATTGTCGCCGATCGCGTTCTCTGTGAGGACGGTCTTTGATGCGCCTGAACCGAGATAGAAGCCATGACCGCAATTTCGTGCTGCGATATTGTCTTCAAAGGTGTTGTTATTCCCAGCAACAACGATGCCATCGCCTCCGTTGTCGTAGACTCTGTTGTTACAAAGATTACAATCATCACAACTGATGTTAATCCCTGTTAGAAGGTTCTTCCGGAGAGTACAGTTTTCAATTGTGTTCTCAGTCGTCTCTTCGACTACAATCCCTGTCCGGAAGTTCTTTATCTGTAGATTTTTTATCGTAACGTTTGCATAATTGCTAAAGACTCCGTTGCCTCTCCCGAGTCCCGTTATCGTATAGCCGCAACCATCGATTGTGATGTTATCCGCACCAGCGATCAACCCACCGCAACCGCTCATGCTCCTGCTAAAGACACAACTCTCGTTTATTGCCATCCCGCAACTGAAGTTATAGTGCTCGCCCACACAGGAACCGCTTCTACCATCACAATAGTAGATGCATCCGATCGTGCCGCAGTCATCGTAATCCACTGCTTGCTCGCAGGTGTTACAATCACCAAAGGTCGCAAACCCGGCGTCCACGATGTCTGCGCCTTCGTTACAACAGCACGTATTGTTGTACAGGAAGGTTAGCTTTCCATCGTCAACAAGTATTCCATTGCCGGTCACATCTGTTCCATTCCTGCTCCCGGTGACGATATTGTCCCTGATTGTGGTTGCGCCCTGAGCCACATAGATCCCTGATCCTGTGGTGTTTCGTATCACATTTCTCTCAACAGTCGAGTTCGTTTCAAGATGTCCGCCCTTCCAGTGCAGATTAATGCCGGTGCAGAACCCTGATTGCCGCTGACGACCGTTATCGCAGAGGAGGTTGTCTCTGATGCTCAGGTATTTGCAGGTGGGTGATGCACAGATTCCTGATAGATTGTTGCTGCAGATCGTGTTATTTGTGACATCGCAGTTGTTGGATCCGCAATCGAGGTTGACGCCATGACCGCCACAGACATTCATATCCGCAAGAATGCCTGTGCTGTTTCTGATGCTGCACCCATCAATCGTTGTGTAACTTGAGTTAACAACCGTGATTCCATAGTTGTACTGGACGGTAGCGCCGTTATCGTGGATATCACAGTCTTTCAGGGCGTTGTTATCTCCGTTTTTGATGGAAATTCCATTACAGAAGTTCCTGATCTCAAGGTTTTTGATCGTCACGTTGTTGTAACGATCGCATCTGATCCCGGTCCACGCAACATAGCCCATGTTAGCATACTGCTTGAAGCAGGCAGAACGATCCCCGACAATTGCATAACCATTACCATCGATTGTCACATCGTCCGCTGCTATGAACAGTCCGTGCGGGTAATCCTTCCCCGAGCACTGCGTAGCGCAGTATATATCGCCAGTGAACGTGCAACTCCGATCCACCCGGTCACCACACGTGAAGAGCTTGCCACTGCCATCCGTTGCCAGGCATCCACCATAGACGAGTACGCTCTCATCACAGCGTGTACCATCCTCCCATTCGACGCATAGCCTGATCGTGTCGTTATTTCCACTCATCATGAACGGAAGAAACGTCTTCTCCACACAATTGCCATATCCCTCTACCGGGGGATAATCGGCTACCATGATGAGATTGCAATCGATATACACGCTCACAGTGGCGTTCATAGATTTTGCACCCCCATTGTTGCAGACTGTTCCGGTGATGCTGTATGTCCGGTTTGATGCGTCGATCCAGTCCTTTGAGACGATGTACATCTGAAGGTCGGGTACTCCAAGTTTACCTGCGTAGCAGTTATTATCCTCGTTACTCTCCCAAACGTTGTTGTGAGTGTCGGAACAGATCTCAATTCCGGTTTCATGACCGCTCAGTATGAACGGACCAGCGGTACAGGAATAGTTCTCGCCGGGCGCCAGTGTCAGAATCAATCGATTAGTTCCATGTATGCAAGTTGTGCTCTCACAAGCGTCCCCGTTTCCGATGTTTGCTACCGTGCAACTGACATTGAAGGTCTTATCACTGCGATTGACCCATGTAACTGCGTAATCTTCGATCACAAGATCGGGTTTACACGCAGACGCAGGACAACTGATTGTTTCTTCCCTGCAGTTGTCATTCTCACTCGTCTCTCCAATTTCATAATCGCCATCCGCACAGATTGTGAGTACAACGGTATCGTTGCACGAGCAGGTGAAAGGTCCCAGAGTGCCATCGTAAGCCTCGCCCACACTCAGTTGCGGGACAGGATCTTTGATACTATAAGAGATAGAACCGCTGCCGTTGCCTGAAACAGTCGTGATGTTGATTGTTGTGTTGCTTCTGGAAGCGTCAGCATCTCCATTGTTCTCTACCCGGTAGATGACGCGATATTTCCCGTTTGCAGAATCGACCCATTCCTTAAAGGAGTCTTTCCACCACTGTTCTCTTACAAACAGATTGGGGCGGGAATCCGCGCCTGATGCCGACGTAAGAGGGACAGTATATGCAATCACCAGTACAAGGAGCAGTATCGATATTATCGATATCACTTTCATTAAATCCTCTTTCTCGATTGCAACACGCATATCGCCGCTGCTGCCGCCACTACCATAAAAGCCGCTCCAAATCCCGGAACGGATTCCGTAGATTCTGCATGGTCGTCGGCTTCTGCTGCGGTATCCCTTGCACACCCATAACTGCACCCTGCAGATCCCTCGTCGTTGTAATTCCCTACCGTGTCACAGGTGTTGTCTCTACCGTGATTTCCCGAACACCCATCAGCGACCTCGATATCGGTTCCAGCGTTTCCACATACCGTATTTGCGGTCAGGGTGTTGTTGTTTGATTCGCGGCCCCTACCCATCTCTATCCCGTCACCATCACCAACAACGTCTCCTGAACTGATCCTGAAACCGGCGATGTTGCCCATAACGACGTTATCTTTGATGATGTTGTTCTCACTGCCTATGAAGATCCCGTCCCCAAAGTTTGCTGACGCGTTGTTGCCCTCGATCAGGTTGTAGTTTGACGACCGACAGCGCAGTATAATTCCGCCCTGACCGTTTCCGTGGACGTGGTTATCGGTGATCTCTGCACGGTTAAGACTTTTCTTTGCGAAGAATCCACCCTTTCTATTGTTGTAGATCTCGTTTTTGGTAATGATGTTTCCTGTATAAGCTTTATTTCCGGCATAGAGAAAGATGCCGGCGCCACCGTCACCACAGCCCGCACCTGCACCGGTATTCTCATAAATCCGGTTATTCCTTATCGCGGATGCGCTTATGTAACAGGCATGGATCCCGTGTGTAGAGGTGCCGGTTGAGCAGTCCGCATTACCGTTGCCATGTATCTCGCAGTTGTCGATCGTGTTTCCCACAACAGGGTCTTTTCCCGAACCCTGAAGCCCGATTCCCGTGCAGAATCGGGTGAGTTCCAGATTCTTTATTACCACATCGTCATGCCCCAGATTGAAGATCCCGCAGTATCCGGTTCCGGGATTGTTTTCATCGATCCAATCGCAAACTTCCGCGGTTTCGCTTCCCGTTATCTTGAAACCCGCACCGTCGATTGTGATCCCGTCTGCTCCGATGGTTAAGCCATGCACACCTGCAACTCCAGTCGGGCAGGTCAAATCTTCCGTGAATGTCCAGTCCGAAACAACGGTATCGCCGCACTTGCATGGGGCAATTCCGTTGCCGCAGTCATTTGCGCTCACGCTTCCTGCCATCAGCAGCAGGAAGAGGATCGATAATAGTTGTAGCGGTAGCCGCAGCCATGCCAAAATCGTCCTCATACGTCCATACCCCCGGTCGATGCCTGAAGGATCATGAGCGCATCATAAGAGGTCACAGCCCCATCGCCGTTGACATCCGCATCTTCCACATAATCGCCACTTGTAGCCATCTGCAGTGCAATAACAGCGTCAGCTGCAGTGATCAGACCGTCACCATCCAGGTCGCCTTTTCGCGGGGGTTGCGGGGATGGTGATGAAAACGTGAACCTGGCACGGTTTCCGTGAAGATCGTCCTCAACATTCTCATCCAGGGTGTGATTGAAGTTGACCCATGCTTCAAGCCAGTCAGAATCCCCTTCCATCGTAAAAGGACCTGCGATGTGTGTCACGCTCTCGCCCACACCCAGTCCCGCAGGGATTGGTACAGGGTCGATGCCACTCCATTCTCCATGAAGTTCTGTGAAGTTTGTCCAAACATTAACCGATGTCGGTAGATCCCCGACGTTCTCCACCGTGTATGTCAGATTGTACTTCTTCTCTCCCTGATCAACCCATATCTCATCGAAGCTGGTGATTACGAGGTCGGCTCCGCCAAAGACATCAGTCAGGTTGTTGTTAGCCTTTTTGTGATCCCCGGTCTCGTTGTTCAGGACATCTGCAAAGAGTCTTATCGCAACGATTCCAAAACTCGGAAATGGTCCGAGCTTGCTCTCGTAGCACTCACCTGGTCCCAACGCCGGAACCGGATCGGATAGTTGCAGCGCATCATTGATATAGACACCTGTTTCGCTCGCACTTGCGCTCGCCCCCTTGCCGAGGTTGCAGACCATATAGTCGATTGTGTAGTTCACTCCCGGAACGATCCATGATGGCTCAAGTTTACTCAAGACGAGGTCAGGACCCAGCCCCGGGCTCTGGTAAACGCATGGCGGCGGGCAGCTGGCTGAACGATCGCAGTACTGGTATGCCGTGTCACATGTATTATCGTCACCGCTGAGACCATCAGAGATATCTTGGATATCCGCCTGCCCGTTGCCATGGATGATGTTGCGATGAATGGTATTATTCAACGTGTTATCTGCTGCATATACCCCATAACCCCCATTCTTGCATACTGTGTTGTCATATATCCGGGTATGGGATGAGCCATCGCTCCTGCCCATGGATATTCCATCGGCGGTGTTCCTGTTTACTGTGTTGTTCCTGATTATGTTGTGTGCGCCACCCACGTATATTCCATATCCGTAATCGCCACCGCCGGCGTTACATGAGACGTTATTCTCTGTGACGAGGTTGTAACTCGACTTCTTGCACCGGAGTATGATTCCCCCTCTCACATCATCGGTTATGCCTGTGCCATCGCCGTTGCCCCATACCTCGTTATGGGTGATTCTTGCCATGCTCAGCATCATCTTCGTCCAGAAGCCCGCCTTCGCATTGCCATACAATCTGTTGTGGCTTATGTTGCAGTACTCGTGAGCATTGCCGCTGCCTCCTGCGTAGATGAATATACCGTTACCGCCATCTCCGCAGCCACCGCCTGTTCCCTCGTTGTTATAGATCTTGTTTTCTGTTATCGTAAGCGCAGGCTCATCCTCGCTACCTTCTATACGGCAGGCATGGATGCCGTGGGTCACAATCTCTGAGATGCCAGAGGTAGTGTTGAACCCGTTGTTGTGTATCCTGCACTTCGTTATGGTGATATTACGAACCGCATCCGCCCCTTTACCTATGAGTGCAATTCCGGTGCAGAAACCGCTGATCTCCATGTTCCTGATCACCACATCGTCATAACCAACGTTATAGATCCCGCTTACGCTGCATGGTTCCACTTCGCTGCACCACTCGCAGTCAGAGGAAGTTGCGGATCCGGTCATCGCGTAACCGTTGCCGTCGATTACGACACCATCCGCGCCTATGATCAGACCTTCACGAGGGCAGACCATGCTTCCGTTGAGTGCGCAGCTCATAAATACCGTATCTCCGCAAAAGAATGCGGTGCCATCCTGAGCCACACATGCGGGTGCAGCGCCCGAGGTTCCTGTCAGCAATGCGAGAATAAGTAGTGTTACTATTGTTATCTGTCCGATAAAATTTATTTTCATGTTGTTATGTCACCATTATATGTTATTGTGCGGTATTATATTACAAACACGTTTGGCTGTTAGGTACACAAGAATCCTGCCCTAAAAGATTTAGGTTTTGGAAAAAAACCTAATTTCTGTCTGTTCTGTCTGGTAATGGATATTCTCAATGGACGACAGTTGCCGATAATTTTGCAAGGTCTCACGTCCATCCCTGGTAGTTACACTTTCCTGAAAAATAACGGGTAGTGGGAGTGGGGCAACGCCGCCACAGTCCCACCACAAGTTCAAACAGCTATCGTCTCTTGATCACGCCAATACCGGCAATACCAAGCAGACCGACCAGCGCAAACATTCCGATTGGTGTAAACGTTGGGACATCCGCAGGAGGTGGTGGCGGCTGTGATCCTTTCACCTTCACAGTGATCGTTCCGGTCTTTGTTCCGCCGTTTGACTCAACGGTTACGATTCCGGTATACGTGCCATCAGAGAGCCCTGTGGTGTTGATCGTCACTGTAACAGTGTCTGTGTTTGTTCCACCTGTTGGGCTAACTGTGATCCAATCTCGATTGTCGCTTGCGGTCCATGTCAACATTCCTGTGCCACAATTCGTTACATCGAATGTCCATGTCCGCGTCTGTCCCTTCTGGACGCTGCCGAAGTTATGTTCCGGGTTGGCGCAGAGCTTCGGGTCTTCTTGAGTTGATTGGACGTCTACAGTGATCGTTCCGGTCTTTGTTCCGCCGTTTGACTCAACGGTTACGATTCCGGTATACGTGCCATCAGAGAGCCCTGTGGTGTTGATCGTCACTGTAACAGTGTCTGTATTTGTTCCACCTGTTGGGCTAACTGTGATCCACGACCGATCAGCTCCCACAGTCCAGGTCAGTGTTCCTGCACCGCCGCAGTTGGTTACGTCAAACGTCCATGTCCGCGTCTCGCCTTCAGGGACGCTTCCGAAGTCGTGCGACGGTGGGTCAGGGGTGGTGCAGAGCTGCGGGTCTGTCTGAGTTGATTGGACGTCTACAGTGATCGTTCCGGTCTCCGTTCCATAGTCTGAAGCAACGGTTACGGTTCCGGTATGCGTGCCATCAGAGAGCCATGTGGTGTTGATCGTCACTGTAACAGTGTCTGCACCTGTTCCGCTTGTCGGGCTAACTGTGATCCACGCCGGATCACCGCTCACTGTCC
>JAIWAP010000015.1:0-23537 GCA_048634345.1 Methanobacteriota archaeon
GTCGCTATAATAATTTGACCGCTCTTCGACCATCGACAGGACGACATCAAACGATTCAGGATCGTCATCAAGTAGCGATTGGTTCTGATGCGGAGAGTCCTGTGATGGCTTTTATCAGCCTATCGTCACCTAACGCTCGATCAATGTTCAGCATACTTTATGAGATATATCTCATTTAATTTAAAGCTTTTTGATGGAGATGAACGCTAATTGGCAACAAGTCTAATGGTAGCCTCTTCCCCTTGCCAGTAAGCAGCACGAATCTCATCGCGAGTAGGTATGCACATCGTGTTCTCCATCCATCAAATGAAATGTTTTATTTACAACCATTGCGATGGGAAATATAATCTCATTAATAATAAATTTTGCAGTGGGGGGTGAGTAGTTACCCGGATTTTTAGATATACTCATCACCGGCATAAACTGCGATTTTTGTAATTGCCAATTTGACCATGAATACACAAGACCGGGGCACATACAACATGATAGCCAATCAAGAGGTTTATTTAATCTTTCTCGTCCTTGCACCCTCGCGTCTTTACGTTCTTGATTTAACGAGAAGAGACTTTTCATTATTCTCTGGAAACGCCGGATTGTCTCGGGTAAGCACAACTATCAAAAATGGAGCGCTATTGAGCTACAAAGCCGTTAACCTCATTAATCCGTGTAATCAGCGTCCATCTGTGGCGGATAAAAATTTTAGCCACGGATTAACACAAATTTCACTGATTACGCCTATCTAATCGTACTTGCATTTATCGGGTTGGCGTCATGTTTTCCAAACGACCAGAACAAATTAAAAAGTCTCAACGAGAAAGGCGAGAGAGACGCGAAGGGTGTCATCTCTATCGTCACGTCTTTCGCGTGTGTCAACAAATCCCACTGACACATTTGCAAAAAGCTCATTTTGTGGCGGTGTGAAGTATAGTGTTCCCTTCCAGTTCAAGCAAACACCGTTTCAGATCGACACCGAGCACATACCCACCAATCCCGCTTTTTGCAACCACCCGGTGGCATGGGATCACGATCGGCACAGGATTCTTCCGAAGAGCGTTTCCTACCGCCCGCGCGGCTTTCGGGCGTCCGATCGCCTGGGCAAGCTCTGAATAAGTGATCATCGAGCCGTACCCGATTTTTCTTGTCTCGCAAAGGACGCTTTGCTCAAAATCAGTAAGATGTGACAGATCAACCCGATATCCTGAGAAATCCACGACTTCTCCGCCGAGATACCGGATCAGATCGCCAGTCGGATCGTCGATCAGGTCATTGATGAGATTACCGATACGCATGAAACCGGAAACCAGAACCATGGACGTCAGCCATGACTCACGATATCGCACAGATCGTCTGCAAACAGGTTCATGTTCTCATGAGTCAGGTGCGGCATGATCACCAGACGGAGCGCATAAGGATCGCGGGTGATCGATACTATCCATCCGCGGTCTTTGAGTTTACTGCGCACCAAATCAACATCAGGCACATCGAGCACCAGCACGTTCATCACCGGCTCGATCACCGGCTCGATGCCTGCTTCACGAACCCGGTCGAGCAGCCCGCGCGTAAGTTCCATACACCGACGTACGATCCGTTCGTAACCGTCTCTACCGAGATGCTTGAGCACAGCGTAAGCCGCTGCCACCGATGCTCCGCTCCGGGTTCCTGAGAGGGTCTGCTGGGCAGTAACCGACAGGTATGGTGTATCTACCGATAACCGGTCCATGTACGTAGGATCTCTAAACAAAAGCCCACCGGCAGGGATCATTGAGAAGCCCATTTTGTGCGGGTCGGCAGCGATCGATGTGACGCCGGGCAGCGTAAAGTCGAACTCGTAATTCTCCTGAAGAAACGGGATCACAAATCCTCCGAATGCAGCATCAACATGCAAAAATAGATTTGACACCATTGCGAGATCTGAAAGATCTTTGATTGGATCTATCTGTCCGAATTCCGTAGTTCCTGCGATCCCAACTATACCAATCGTGTTATCATCGATCAAATCCTCTACCGATGAGATATCAACCATGAGCTCGTGAGTGAGGTCTGCTTTCTTCACTTCAACCCTGAGAATGTCTGCAACCTTGTCGAATGAAAAGTGCGCTGATGCAGGGACGATGATATTTGGCTCGCGCAAATTTCGCGCATTTCTGATCGCATGGATCGCCTGAATATTCGATTCAGTGCCGCCAGTGGTGATATAACCATGCGCGTCAGGGTTGTTGTACAGCGCCCCGAGCATCCGCACCACCTCGCGCTCGATCCACGCGGTCCCGGCAAAGAGACCGGGATCGCCAAGATTCGCCTCGACGAACTGCTGGTGTGCTTTTGCTGCGATGGGGTGTGGATATGTGCACATCGAGCTTAAAATGCGTTCGTAAGGCGTATCCCTGCCTTTTAATTCACTCAATATCGATTCGACGGTTTTTTCATCTGTTCCGTGCGTATTCATGTCAAGCCCCGTCCGTAGGCATACAGTGTATGTAGATTTTTATAGTGATAAGGTTAACATAAAGGTGTGTTCGCGAAAGAACATATTGGCGAACCACTCGCAATCCGCAATAACAGACAACGCACAGGGAATACATGGATAATAACGGTGATGATGTGAATAGAAATAAAACAATATTTATCTTGCTGATGTTTGTCGCATGTAGTGTCTGCGGATGCATCGACACCGCGCCGACTGACGCGCCGCCAGCCACGGACGAGGGAACCGGTACAGATGGCGCCGGGATTGTATGGTACTCGTATGAGGAGGGAATGGGAATCGCACAGGAACAGAAGAAGCCTGTGATGATCGATGTATATACCGACTGGTGTACATGGTGTAAGGAACTGGATAGGGTTGTGTATATCGATCCTGATGTTATCGAGTTGTCGGATGAGTTCGTGTGCATAAAGATCGATGCGGATCAACGAAGGGATCTTGCGGCGAAGTATAACCCGCGTGGTGGTGTGCCCGTGGTCATATTCCTGCGTGCGGACGATACTGAAGTGCATCGTCTCGCCGGTTATCCGAGAGCGGGTGCAAGCGCGTTCGCACAAGAGATGATGGTTGCACTGAGTAAGGTATGATCGACCATCCGTGACAGAGTTCGGGATATGTGGCAACATGGTCGATTGGAGGCGCGCTAAATTGGAATTCACAACCGAAGCCGATAGCCATATCAGGAAACATGGAGTAAAGCGGTTTGAGGTATAGGAGGTTTTTAATGTGGTATATACTATAAACTCAACCCCCCATTACGGTCACTTATTGCTAAGATCAACCATACATATATCCGGTGTACCTCGACATCTCCCACCCCGAACATACATATCACATTCCCCCTCTGTCCCCATATTGCCACCACTCACTGTCCGACACATTTTCGAGGACAACCACAACTGGGAGGCATTCCACCTCGCAGAGAAGGACAACCTCAGAGATGTCGAAATCAAAGAAGCCCCGTCCGCGCCACACTCGGAATAAATTCCGAGGCATCCGTTAGTCGTAGGATGGAATTATCCTCTTTTACATTTCTACAGGCTTTGCTTATATCGTTCGTCTTTTCGTACTCTCGTATCATGAAAAGGCGCTTTGGAAAAAAGAAAAAGAGGGCAATTCGGGATCCCCAAATCGCCATAGCACATTTTCAAGCCTGTGATAGGCATTTCTTATTCCTCCGACATGGAATTTGTGCCTACTACAACACCCGCTTCACCACAATCACAGGGTCGGCAGGCGGAGCCCCCATCACTTTCTTTTCTATCTCTTTCACAACTTCCGCATTCGGAGCCTCCCAGTCGCAAATTCCCATCCCGTTCTCGTCCAAGTAGGCGCCATTGAACTTCACCTCAGGATAGCCCTTAAGCACCTCATAGAGCTGCTTCATGATATCTTCCAGCTCCTTTTGGCTCAATTTTGGAACTCTGCCTCCTTCGGTGTAGTGAAATAACAAGACTTTTGCCATTTTTCCTTTTCACCTCCTCCTGCCTGTTTTTAATCCGCCATAATCGACAGGCATTACGGCATCATATTAAAGTCACTAAACCCCGGACTTAAGTCCAGAGCCTGTACATAGCGATCCCATACCATCCACCTCGCCGTCGCGCTCAAGATTAAGTTCGTCAGTAGCCACACCAACAAGACTATTGAAAGACTGCCTTATGGATCGCATAAGTTTCATGCGATTAGCAATGCAGTCGTCATAATACTTAAACATAAGCGTTGATTTCACATCTGTCCGTTAATCGATCTTGCTACAGAATGCGAGGGCATCTTACCTGATGGTAGTGTGACAAGTCCAGGCATCTCCTCGCTTGTGAGTTTCCTTATATCGGATCATCGCCAAACACCAGAGTCATGGGAATGACCATCGCTGAAAAGATCCTTGCGATCCACGCAGGCAAAAGCAGCGTATCGCCAAAGGAGATCGTAGATGCACGAATCGATTATGTCATGGTGAACGATGTGACCGGGCTTCCTGCGTTCGAGGTTTTTGAGGAGTTCCAGGCAAGTTCGATCATCGAGAATACGGTGTTAATCCAGGATCACTATGTGCCAAACAAGGACGTGGCGTCGGCAGAACAGGCGAAGTCGATGCGCGATTTTGCCGGAAAGTACAAAATCGAGAACCACTTTGATGTCGGGCGGGGCGGCGTCTGCCACCAGATCATGATCGAACACGGCTTTGCAGCGCCGGGCAGGCTTATCGTCGGCGCAGACTCACACACATGCAGCTATGGCGCACTCGGCGCACTTTCGACAGGCATCGGGTCATCAGAAGCTGCATCCGCAATGGCAACCGGAGAACTGTGGTTCAGGGTTCCTGAGACCCAGAAATTCGTTGTTGACGGGAAATTGGGGAAGTATGTGATGGGAAAGGACATCATCCTGCACATCATAGGAGATATCGGCGTTTCAGGATCACTCTACAAGTCAATGGAGTTTTATGGCTCCACAATCGAGTCGCTCCAGTTGTCTGACCGGATCACCATCTCAAACATGGCGATCGAGGCTGGCGCGAAGTGTGGCATCATCCCACCGGATGACGCGGTCTTCAATTATCTCAAAAACCGGGTCATCGGTGAGTATACGCCGGTTTACGCGGACGAGGATTCCGAATACGATGCTACTTTTGAGTACGATGCCGGAGAGATTGAAACAATGGTTGCCAAACCGCATCTTCCTGAGAACGTGGTTCCTGCGTCTGAAATCGATGTGGAGATCGACCAGGCGTATCTTGGCTCATGCACCAACGGCAGAATCGAGGACATGCGTGTCGCAGCGGAGATACTTAAAGGCAGGAAAGTGCATCCCGATGTCCGGATGATCGTGGTTCCCGCAAGCAAGAGCGTCTTTGAGCAGGCTTTGCGCGAGGGGCTAATCGAGGTTTTCATGGACGCGGATGCTTATGTCGCAGGACCGACGTGCGGCGCATGTCTCGGCGGTTACATGGGCGTCCTTGCGGAGGGCGAGCGGTGCATCAGCAGCACGAACCGCAACTTTATCGGCAGGATGGGGCACAAGGACTCAGAGGTCTATCTTGCAAATCCGGCAGTGGTTGCGGCAAGCGCTGTGACCGGGCGAATAACCGATCCGAATGATCTTGAGTCGAGTTAGTTGATGTGAGGTGCTAGATATGGTTGAAAAATATATCAAAGGCAGGGTGTGGAAGTTTTCTGACAACGTGGACACAGATCAGATCATCCCCGCAAAATATCTTGTGACCGGCGACAGACGCGAGCTTGCAAAGCACGCATTTGAGAATGTGAGACCCGAGTTTGCAGACGAGGTCCGGGAAGGCGATGTCATCGTTGGCGGGAAGAATTTTGGCAGCGGATCATCAAGGGAACACGCGCCCCGCGCTCTTCTCGGCGCAGGGATCGTGTGTGTAATCGCACCGAGTTTCGCACGGATCTTTTACAGAAACAGTATCAATATCGGGCTCCCGCTCGTTGAGTGTGATGTCGATGCGGAGGATGGCGATGTTCTTGCTGTCGATTTTGAGGACGGAAAGATCGTGAATGTGGATACTGGTGACGTGTACACCTTTCCGCCACTGCCTGATTTCCTGATGAAACTGCTTGACGTTGGATTGATTGAGAATACGAAGCGAAAACTTAAGGGAACGAATGGTTGAATTTGCTATACCCGGGCACACGGCATAACCTGCGATTTTTATGGACATAGTCCAGTGTCGTAGGGGGTCTTTGTGCAAATCCTTGGTTACGCAAAAAACCTTAATCTGTGTTCATGCCAGCGGCTGTGCTTCGCAGTCCGTGTAAATCTGTGCATGATAAGGGTTTTTAGACACTGACTGTGACAGCAGCGGCGCAGCCATTAACACGGATTTACACCGATTGTACGTGTTTAGCTAACCACAAGATTACACAGGCGTGCCGAGATAAATTCATACTCGCCAGCTGGTGAAAATCCAAGCCTTGAGGAAAGGCTAGCCACCACCTCAGAACCGAACCCCACACCCAGCCTGGTAACCGGCTGATGTGAAGCTGGGGGGACGGGATATTAGGCCGCAACGGAAGTGAAGGTTATAAGCCCCGAAATTTCGATAATCCTGGAAGCCGACGTTTTCTGTGACGGAAACGCTGCATTCACACCACCGTTAGTCCAACCCTCCGGTCTTGGAATATAGCAGAGAGTTCTGGGATATTGCGAGGTGATGTGAGTCCGAGCGGGCGTCTAAGACCGTAGCATGGTGCCTTCGGCGATGCTTCGCATTCACGAAGTTCTTTGACACGAGTCGGATCATAAACGATTGATGGAATGTCTGAAACAGAGGATCGTAGACCCTCTTTGCTGCAACTGATCGGTAGATTCCTCAAGTCTGGCATAATGGAGGAAGGAAAATACTTTGAGACGGAAATGGGCACGCCGCAAGGTGGTGTGCTGAGCCCCGTACTCGCTAATGTATATCTTCACTATGCGCGGGACTTATGGTTCGGGACGGAGGTATTGCCACAGCTAACTGGCTTCGCCCGGCTTGTTCGATATGCGGATGACTTTGTTGTCTGCTTTGAGAAAGAAGTTGAAGCCAGAGGGTTTGGAGACGCGCTGAGACAACGTATGGGTGAGTTCGGACTTACGATCTCCGAAGAGAAGAGTGAGATCATCGAGTTCGGACGATGCCCATGCACGAGAGCGAAGCGATATGGCAGGAAATGCGAAACCTTCGATTTCCTCGGTTTTACGCAACTATCTGCGACAAATCCAGACGCGGCAAATTCAAGCTTGGGCGGAAAAACGTCACTCGAAGAAGTTCAGACAGAAGATGGTGGATATGAATATATGGTTGAAGCGTATCCGAAATCGTGTAGAGCTGAAAGTATGGTGGAATGTGCTGGGGCTAAAGTTGCTTGGACATTACCGCTACTACGAAAGTGAGCGGCAACTTCCGAATGCTTAAGAACTTTTATCATCAGGTCGTGAGACTTGCCTTCAAATGGACAAACAGGCGCAGCCAGAGGAAAAGCTATAACTGGGCTCAGTTTCTCCGTTTCATCCTATTTAATCCACTCCCGAAGCCGAAGATATATCACTCGCTATACAACCTGAATCCGTAGGGGATGTGCTTGGAAAGCCGGATGAGGGAAATCTTCAAGTCCGGTTCTGTGAGGGGGCTCATAGTAACCTCGGGGCTATTACCCCTAACAAGAGGTGCGCTATGGGCTCTACTCGACATTTCCACGAGAAAGTATGAGGTAGCAGGATATAAAATGCAATATATCACCAATATCTTGTATGTACTACCATCTTCTTGTGTCAATCTCGTGGTTTTTTCGCCGCAGCTAAACACATACCATCAGCGATTGGGCATCTGTGTTTTAGAGAAGAAGACGTCTAACCGAGATACTGCTCTACCGATGTCACAGCCAGCGCACCATCCCCCACCGCGGTTGCGACCTGCCGAAGCTTTGTTTGCCTGCAATCGCCCACAGCAAAGATACCGGGAATCGAGGTTGCAAGGCTCCTGTCCGTAAGAATAAAACCATTTTCGTCCTTTCTGGCGTCTATAAATTCGGTATTCGGCGTGATACCCACGTACACAAATACGCCTCCGACTGCAAGCTCCGAACGTTCTCCGGTCTTGACGTTTTGGAGCACCACGCCTTCGACGACATCGTGCCCGATGACCTCTTCGACCACCGAGTCCCAGACAAACTCAATCACCGGATTTTCAAGCGCTCTTTCCTGCAAAATCTTTTCTGCCCGGAGTTCCGATCTCCGGTGAACGACATAGACCTTATTCACAATCTTTGCCAGAAATAGAGCCTCTGTTATCGCCGAATTTCCGCCGCCCACCAGTACGACATCTTTGCCCCTGAAAAAGAAACCGTCGCAGGTTGCGCAGAAGGATACGCCTTTTCCGATCAGTCCTTCCTCGCCTTTCACCCCGATACGTCGTGGCTTTGAACCTGATGCGATGATGACCGACTTTGCCCTGTAATCGCGATCAGGGGTTTTTACCAATTTATACTCGCCCTCGTCCGTTATCCGGGTCACTTCACAGTCTTCGATCGCAAGACCAAGCGCTTTTGCCTGTTCCTCGAACTTCCGCATCAAATCAAACCCGCTGATCTCCTGAAATCCGGGATAATTTTCGACGAGGTCTGAAAGTATAATCTGCCCGCCGACACCAAGTTTTTCCAGGAGTATAGTCTTCAGACGCGCCCTTTGAGCATATATTCCCGCGGTGACCCCTGCCGGACCGCCTCCAACAATAATAAGATCGTAAATATCCATAATCGTAGTTGCTAAAAAAATAAAATGAAAAGTAGGCGGAAAGCCTACTTATCTATGTATCTATCCTCGTCTCCTGTACATAGTGTACATCACAGTCAGCGTTAACATCGCCACCGCAAGCAGTCCTCCGAAACCGGGTGTTTCGCCAGCGGCAGGTGTTGTCTCCACCTCAGGCGGCTTCTCGTCGACTGGTGTTGCTGTTGCAACAGTCGGCGTCTCTTTCACCACCTTCTCGGGAGATTGTCCATGACAGACCGAACACTCCGGAGCGGTAGCACTGATCCCGATATTTGAGAGCAGGTGTATCCCCACTGCATCATGGCAGTTGCTGCACGGCGGAATGATTATCTGGTTGCCTGATGGGATATGGCACATCTCACATGTCACACCGATCGGCAGATGCAGATTATGCGGGATTTCGGCAACCGTTGCATTCGGAGTGGTCCGGTGGCACTTGTAGCAGCCCGTCGGATCTGAGAGATCCCCGTGTATCGTTGCAGCATCGTCGTATACGTGACATACCTGACATGTAATCGCCATGCCTCCTGACTTCACTGGCTTTACAATATCAGGTGCGGTCTTGTGACATTTCACGCAACTGTCCATGCCCTCGCCGTGCACTGCAACGATCTCTCCGTGGCAGTGTGCGCACACGAGTTCCTTACCTCCGAAAACAGTGTAATGCACAGCCTCAAGATCCTGGTGGCAGAATGTACAATCTTCTGTCTTGACCCTGCCGATGTGCACCTCGTGTATCGGACCTGAGTGGCATTTAATGCACTCTGGTATGCCGATCTCGAATGCCGCACCGTGGCACGCCTCACAAGTCACCCTCCCAGCGTCCAGTTTCTGCTTGTGGAGGATGTGAGGATTCTCTTTATGGCAGTCTGCACAGTTGACCGTGTCTGCTGTAAGCGTCAGTGATTCAAACTGGGTCTCGACCTCTGCACCATAAGTCACCGCAGCGGTCAATGTAACCAATATTATGACTGCCAGAAGAGCGTTACAAGATTTACTTCTCATCTACTATCACATCCTTGTTTTGATTCATGATATAAAATCAACATCTCATCATTATGTTCGGATGCTTATATGCTTTTCTGCGTAACACTTAAATCCATTGAGCCAGTATGATTACGAACATGGCAAAATCACACGGCGAGCGAAGAAAAACCAGATACAAATTGAAGAAATCTTCGAGAAAAAGAGGCTTATCGGCAATTAGCAAGGCAATTGTTGAATTTGAGACCGGGGATATGGTTCACATCGCTATCGATCCGAGTGTGCACAAAGGGATGCCGAATCCCAAGTTCCATGGGCGCACTGGCAAGGTCGTGGCACAGCGTGGTCGCGCATACATTCTGCGCGTAAGAGATGGCAGAGCCATGAAGGAAGTAATCGTACATCCACAACACTTGAGCCTGCAGCAGTGAAACGTCAAAATAAAGGGAGATCCAGGCATGATTGTAAAGAAGGTCATCGGTGAAGAATGGTTAACAGTATCGGAAGCAAAAGAGATGCTGGATCGTGTCAAGGAAGAGAGATCTGAGGAGGAACTTGGTTACGAACTCAAAAAAGCGATCCGCCATGTCGATACTTTCGCAAAGATGGATGCTGGGAAATCACGAGATCTCGCGAACGATTTGCTAAATATGGAGAAAATGAAGCCTGAGATTGCAATCAGAATCGCAGACATTCTTCCTAAGACAAGAGACGAACTCCGTAGCATCTATGCTAAGGAACGGTTTGTGCTCACTGCCGAAGATCTTGATCAGATGCTGGACCGGGTAGCTGATTCGATATAAAGTGAAAAGCCGACAAGGGTGATCTAATGCCACTTAGTGAGAAGGTATCTGGAAAGGAGGAGTACGCTTGGGTGCTGGATTACCTTCCTTACGGCGATCCAAATGATTCCAGACCTGTGTACCAGAAAAAACCATCCATTCACGCGATAGGTGAGAAATACTGTGTCCTGATGGAACTGGTTCCGAAAGAAGGGGTTGTGCCGCAGATTGGCGAACGTGTGTACATCGGGGGTACAGAGCGCGATGTGATCGACCATGTGAAGCGCAGGCTGGAATATGACTCCCTGACAAATGGAGCAAAGACCGAACTTCATTACGTGCTCGAACAGATCACCGTGCAAGACGAGACTGACTTTATCGGATTTATTAACGAAGCCTATCCTATATCAACCAGACAGCACATGCTTGAGCTGCTTCCGGGTATAGGAAAGAAACTGATGTGGACGATACTTGATGAGCGCAAGAAAGGCAAATTCACCAGTTTTGAGGACCTGACCACGCGGGTGAAGGGGCTGCACAAACCCGAATCCGTTTTTGCGCGCCAGATCGAGAACGAGCTGATCGGCACGGTCAAGTACAGGCTGTTTACGACCAAAACGCCTGAGCCTCGCAGCAGAAAACGTGGCAGGCGGTAAGTGCGCAAGCACACAGTAGCGAAAAACGGCTTGCAGTGAGATAGTGGGGGTGGGCAAACCCGCGCCCGGGTTCTCCGGAAGGAAGATGCGGATTCACAGGGATGCCCATCTGAAAAATTTCAGAAAGATCGATAAACAGAGAATCGACAAATTTCTCGAAGGAAAGAAGCACTGGTGCAGCAAAATTAAGTAAACGAAGGCGAGATGAACAGGTGAAGACGCTCAGGTGAAACGATGTCATTCAGAAGTTTTATAGACCAGTTAAAAACCGATAACCTGCTAACCGAGATCGAGACGCCAGTATCCCGGAAACACGATCTTGTGAGGATTGCCGGAGATGGGAAGCCAGCTCTCTTCCATGATATAGACGGTCACCGGGTCGCTGTGAACATTCTCTCGTCCAGAGATGCCCTCTGCAGAGCGTTGCAGGTCAAGAGAGATGATCTGGTGAAATATCTCGCGTCCGCCGGAATGGGGGGGATATCTGGCGATGTAAAACTTGTGAGTGATTCTCCAACAAAAGAAATCGCAGAAAAACCTGATCTTACGAAACTACCGATTATTACCTATTTCAAAGACGATCCCGCGCCTTATATCACTGCAGGCGTCGTCGTAACCGAGGTGGACGGAGTGACTAACGCAGCCATCCACCGCCTGATGGTCATCGGGAAGGATAAACTCGCAGCAAGACTCGTTGCGCCGCGGCACACATACCTCCTGCACAAAAAAGCACTTGATCGTGGAGAGACGCTCCCTGTTGCAATAGCGATCGGACTGGACCCTATCATCCTCTTTGCAGTCTCTACACGCGTTCCTGAGGGCATGGAGTTTTTATATGCATCCGCGCTTCGTGGAGAGCCGCTTGAGGTCTTTGAGTGCGAGAACGGAATCAAAGTGCCGCACTGCGAGATCGTGCTTGAGGGATACATAGGGGATGAGACTGCGCCGGAGGGTCCGTTCGTTGATATCACTGGAACGTATGACCGGGTGCGAAGCGAACCAGTGATCAAGCTTACAAAGGTGATCCGCCGGAAAGACCCAATATATCATGCAATCATACCGTCTGGCGACGAACACAAACTCCTGATGGGAATTCCGTACGAACCAGTGATATTCCGTGCAGTTAGCGGGGTTGCTGACGTGAAAAATGTTGTTCTGACAAAAGGCGGGTGCTGCTACTTCAATTCAGTGGTGCAGATCGAGAAACGGACCGAGGGCGACGCAAAGAACGCAATTCTCGCCACGTTTGCTGCACACCCGAGTCTCAAGAATGTGGTAGTAGTCGATCCTGACATTGACATCTACGATCCGAACGATGTCGAGTTTGCAATCGCAACAAGAGTGCTTGGCGACAGGGATATTCTGTTGATCACGAATGTGCGGGGGAGTTCACTTGATCCGAGCTGTGCCCCGGACGGCACGACCACAAAGATCGGTGTCGATGCGACGATGCCGCTTGGGCGGGATGATGAGTTCAAGCGGGTTGTGGGCGCCATCTGAGTTGATCACGATATCTCATCAAACACCATATCATCCCATCTCCGCGCACCAACCACGACCTCAAATTCAACCGGAGTCAGCACCGGCGCAGGGAAGCCCGCAGAACCATCGATTGCGATCCGCGGGCATGCCGTACTGACAAAAGCATCGAGATCAAACGAGCGCAGCGCATCCGGCGTGACCATATCCATTATCAGGATATGCGCGTCCAGCCCATGCGCTTCTGCCATGGCACACAGATCAAAGGCAAGCTCCTTCCTGCACTGCCCGATCTTTGTGGACACAATCACCCCGATTGCCTGCGCGTCAAGCGATCGTTCGATCGCAGCACATCGCTTCCGAAGCATCCGATCAACGTCCGGCATCCGGACTTCTTCGATCACAGGATCCGCGATCCGGACGGGTTTTTTGGTTGCAAGCGCAACTCCGAGCGCGTGGAAGTCCCCTGTGCCGATGTACAGATACTCATCACAGTCGGGCGCAGCAGCAGAAAAGTTGCATCCGAGAACAAGCCCGGGGTATGCGATGCGCCTGTCGCCGTCGTGGATGACGCCGGTTATGCCGTGATCTGCAAGATACTTTTGCACATCGGCAAGTGTATGCACGAACTGAGCGGTCGAGATAAGCCCGACGCGATCCGGGATCACACCGATTGCCTGCCTTATCACTGGAAGAACCGGGGTCAGTGACTGCGCCTCAATGAAATAGGTATCCTCCACGGTTATGTTTGGTATCTCCGCGTGTCCGAACTGAAACATGATATCTACCGATTCGAGAAGCCCGGTATCGACATCACATGAGCCGAAGCAGGAATTTGCAGATATTACGCACCTCACACCGGTGTCCCGATTGATTTCCGCGGATATCCTGAGCGCTTCTCGCCTGAAACCGTCTGGAAACTGAAGTCCTACAATTCTGGCACGTTTTTCCTTAATCACGCTCGCGACATGGTTCAGATTAAAATCGTATTCCGCGATCATCGATCATCAAGTCACATTATATTTGCTATATCTGTTTTGGCAGGAAGTACTTCTTGATCACGGTGTCGCATTTCGAACAGGTGATCATGAGCCAGTCACCAACCATCTGCTTGTTATAGTGCTCAAAGATCGACGCCCCGCAGGTCGGACACGAATAATGTTCTTTAAAATAATAATTATAAAATGTTGGATTGTCATCCAGCCAGTGGAGGACCGAGAGTAGACGCCCGAGATACCGCTGCTGCGATTCGCTTGATTCCGCCTCTATCGCGGTTTCGACCCGGTCTTTGACATCCTTGAAATATCCCTTTGATTTCTCACGAATCTTTTTATAATCTGTCATGTATTCAATGCTATCTTTTAAATACTTCGCATACATATCAGCTGCGCCGGATTCCCTGCGCGTGATCGTTTTGAGGAAGTATTCGCTCATCAGGTCCTCCATCAGGTCAAAACACGCTGTGCAGATATTGTAGCCTTCGTAATGCGTCGAATCCAGTTCGCCGTGACAGATGATACATGCCTCACGTTCCATGAGACGGTATGGTCTCGTACCAATTTAAAGGTTAGCCCCATCGTGGCATCTCAACCAGCCCGCCGGTTTTAGCTGATGTAGCTCTTCGGGCGGTGGAACGGTTGACCTCATCGACACTATTAAATACATACAGAAACAGTGATCAAACCTATACTTGCACATCTGCACCGGTGCAAACGGCAAACGGCGCAGGAACGGAGGCATATTATGGAACTGTTGGTCAGTCCAATCAACACAGATGAGGCAAAAGCCGCATTCGCTGGCGGCGCAGATATTATCGATGTGAAAAATCCTAAGGAAGGGTCGCTTGGCGCGAATTTTCCCTGGGTGATCAGCGCAGTCATCGAGGCGATCGAATCGAAAAAACCGGTCAGCGCAACGATCGGCGATTTTAATTACAAACCAGGCACAGCATCGCTTGCCGCACTCGGTGCAGCAACGGCAGGTGCCGATTACGTCAAAGTCGGATTGTACGACATCCAGACTGCGGAGCAGGCAGAAGACCTGCTGTCAAAGGTTGTGCAGTCGGTAAAGCGGTGTGATCCAAACAAGATGGCAGTAGCATCCGCTTATGCTGATTACAGACGTATAAATTCAATTTCGCCGCTTTTACTTCCTGAAATCGGCGCAAAGGTCGGCGCTGATGTGGTGATGATCGATACCGGCATCAAAGACGGGCGGTCTGCGTTTGAGTTCATGACTGAGGATGAGTTGACCAGGTTCGTAGATACCGCACGCGATCTTAATCTGCGCACCGCGCTTGCAGGCGCCATCCGGTTTGAAGATATGGAGATGGTAAAGCGCATCAACCCGGATATTATCGGCATCCGCGGCATGGTCTGTGGCGGCGACCGAAACGCCGTGATCAAGCAAGAACTGGTAGAGAAACTCAAGGCACAGATGGGCTGATGCACATAGCCCCACCCTGTGTTTCGCTAAGTTCGTATAATCAGTATATTCGTACATGCTCGGGTAACTTGTGGTAGGAACCACAAGATTACACAGTCTGCGAAGCAGCGGCGCAGCCATCTCCACAAGATTTCTGTGTTAATCTTGTGTAATCTCGTGGTTTTATATGTGGGTATCCACACAATACTCGAGTAAGTACGTATATTCCTTCTTAAGCTGGCAGATGGCACCAGCCATGGTGCCCGCATGAACCGGAAGCTTGTGCATGCAGCATCTGGCATACACTACACTTTCGCGGTAGTCGTCATGCCGTCACTCCGATCACGCTTTCAAGAGCGCTCATGTCCATATACTTGTCCAGCAGTTCCTCGATCCGGCGTAGCTTCTTCTCGCCAAGAATCCGGGCTTTTCCCATGATAATCTCCATCTCTTCCACCGTGCTCATGGTATCACCCGGGACGACCATCATCGGCACACCTCGTTCCTTCGCCGCCCCAAGGATCGTGGAGCTTGGGTACATGCCGCCGGTCAGTATGATGCATTTTACGCCCGCCTCAAGTGCAGCCATCTGAATATCCGATCGACCGCCGCCTGTAATCAGCGCAAAGCTTTTTACACGCCTGAAATACCGAAGAGCCGTGTTTGCCTCCATTGCACCGACAAAGAAATGCTCCACAAGGACACTGCGCATGTCATCCCTGATCAGGATCTCGCTTCCGAGATAGTCCGCGATCTCTCCGACAGAGACGGATTTTAACATCGGATCTCTTGGTATTATCCCGAATACCTGTATTCCATGGCGTTCAAGGAACGGAACTGCAAGATCGGCTGCCTCGTCCGGATCAAGCACGTCATTTAATATGACCCCTGCGAGCATGTCAGGGTCCCCGATCATCTTGAGGTCGTTTAAGATGTTATCAACCTCTTGCAGGTCATGATATCTGCTTACAAGGAGGATCTTTGTGTCCAGAAGCTTTGCCATGTCTATATCAGACATATCATACATGATTCCGCCGGCAAGGTCCTTGTTGCCCTCGATGATCATTGCGTCCTTGCCTTCCGACAACTTCTCGTAGGTCTCCTTGATCTTACCTCTGACGTCCACACCTTTTGTAAGCGCGCAGTGGTAGAAATCATGCGTGAGCATTACAGGAGTTATCGCATCCAGCGGGTCGTCAAGCCCGATTGCATCCCTGATGTTCCTTGCATCCTCATCCACCAGCGCGCCACCTATCTCACGGAACTGGTTCCCAAACGGTTTCATATAGCCAATCTTCAGCCCTTTATCCCTGAGTACGAGGCTGATACCTATGCAGATAGCACTTTTTCCTGAATGTCCCTCGCATGACCCGATTAATATGGATTTCATATTCATTCCTCCAGTGTAAGCCTTATGTCAACCGCTACACACCCCTTCTCAAAAACAAGCATTGGATTGATGTCAATCTCCACGATTTCCGGGAAATCAATACATAATTTTGAAAAACGAAGTAAACTTTCCTTTATCGCATCGATATCTGACGGTTTCTCCCCCCTGATGCCAAGGAGCATTGGATACGCCCGGATCTCCTTTATCATCTCGTCTGCATCCTTTTCAGTGAGTGGCGCGATCCTGAATGTCACATCCTTTAACACCTCCACCGATATCCCGCCAAGCCCGAACATGATCATCGGTCCGAACTGGGGGTCCCGGTTCATGCCGATGATGACCTCCCTGCCGCCTGTTAGCATCTTCTGGACCAGCACGCCCTCGATTCGGGCGCCGGGCATGTAACGGTGGATCCGGTGCATCATGCCGTCATAGACGACACCTGCCTCATCCGCATCTATGATGTCTGTTCGCACCCCGCCGACATCGGTCTTGTGTGATATGTCTGCTGACACCACCTTCATGACCACCGGGTACCCGATGCGATTTGCAGCCTCAATCGCCTGCTCTCTGGTGGATGCCACGATCGATTCTGCCACGGGTATCCCGTATCGCTCCAGCAGGGGCAGGCATTCGACTCCCGGTCGCTTGTTTCCCTGTTTTCTTTCGTTATCCAGAATTTCCTGCACGGATATTCTGTCAACGCCACAATCCGGCGGGTACATGCGCGTTCTTGCAGTGATCTCTGCATAATCGATCATTGCGCGCATCGTCCGTGCAGCCCGCTCAGGGAATGGGTAGTTCGGGACCCTGCCTGCGGAAAGGATTTTTTCGCCCTTCAGTGCCTGCGCCCCGCCCATCAAAGATACAAGAATCGGTTTTGACGATTCTCGGCTTGCATCGACAACGATCTCTGCGATCCGCTCCATGTCAGTCATAGCCTGCGGCGATGCAAGAACGATGATGCCGCTGACATTGTCGTCATGGATGACCGCCTCGATCGCGTGTCTGTACAGTTCGGGCACGGCGTCTCCGAGCACATCCACCGGGTTGTAGATGCTTGCTGCCGCAGGAAGACACGATCTGAGCGTCTCGATCGTCTCAGGCGTAAACGATGCAATCGCCATGCCGAGCGTTTCGCATGCATCAGTGGCGAGCACTCCGGGTCCGCCTGCATTGGTGATGATCGCGATCCTGTCGCCGATCGGTGGCTGCTGATACGCGAAAGCAAGCCCGTAATCAAACATCGCTTCGATCGATTGGGCTCTGATCACCCCACTCTGGCGGAATGCAGCATTATACGCAACATCAGAGCCTGCAAGAGTTCCTGTGTGTGATGACACCGCTCTTGCACCTGAACCGGTACTACCTGCTTTTATCACGATGATCGGCTTCTTATCTGCCGTGACTCTGCCGGCAATGTCCATAAATTCTCTGCCGTTCTTTATTCCTTCCAGATACAGCAGTATTACGCTTGTTTCGTTGTCCTCTGCCATCGCCTGGATGATATCATTTTCAGTGATGTCAGCCTTGTTCCCGAGACTGACAAAGATCGAGAATCCGAACCGCTTGATCTCTGCCCAGTCAAGAATCGCGGTGCATAGCGCGCCGCTCTGTGATGCGAGACCAATGTCCCCGGGAATCGCCATACCCGCAGCAAAAGATGCATTGATTCCTGAATGTGTACTGATAAAGCCAAGACTGTTTGGTCCAAGCATCCTCATGCCGTATTCTTTGGTGATATTGACACATTCCATCTCCAGTTCTGCAGCTCCAGCTTCCTTGAACCCGGCTGAGATAACGACTATGTTCTTAACCCCTTTTGCCCCGCACTCCCGAAGCACGCCGGGCACGACCTTTGCAGGCACGACTATGATCACAAGATCAACGGGTGGCGCGCTGGTAATATCAGGGTAGCACTTCAATCCGTAGATCTCATCAGACTTCGGGTTTATCGGATAGATAGCGCCCCCAAACCCCTTCCGGATGTTTTCAAGCACGACTCTCCCGACTTTCCCCTCCTCGCGGGACGCGCCAACGATGGCTACACCATCCGGTCTAAAGAATTTTTCGAGCATTTGCGAGCAATTATCCGATATAACGCAGATCCTCATCGCCCTTGGTCAAAGACATCTGCATCTGCTGCATTTCCTCCAGTTTTGCGACTACTTTCTCCATCTCGGCGGCATGTTCTTCGAGCGCCTGCATATCCACCTCGATATCAAGTGCCTGACTGAGCACACGGAGCACTGCCTGCGCGCTCATCGGATCGACGATATATCCTGATGTGATGCCCATCAGGCAGACTGCCTCGATGTTCAGTTCTATGCCCATGGCAAGTAAGATCCCTGAGACACCGATGATGCCACCCCATGGTTCACTCTCCTGAAAATCAACACCGTACTCACTCAATTCCTCGACCATATCAGGATTGTTGACAGCCCCGATCACGGTGCCGGTATCCTCCAGCTGACCGGTTGCATATCCACCGAGCGTGTAGATTCTGGAGACGTTAAACCGCTTTGCGATATCAAGAAAAACGTCGCAGAGGATGTAATGTCCCCGGGTCGTTGCGCTCTGGTTGTCCCCGACCAGAATTAGCATATCACTCTTTCCATCCTCTGACCGATATGCATAGATCTCGTTTCGGGCGAGTCTGACCGCGCAGTCATCAAGCACGATTGCCTGCGGTGGAAAATGGATTGAATAGATGTCAATGATCCGCGTTGCATGGAACACGTCGATTAAGTGTTCCGCAACCAGTTTACCAACGTGTCCGAAGCCAGGCAACCCCTCGATCATGACCGGCGCGTTCAATTCGATGTCCTGCAACTCGTGAATCGTGACATCGCTTGTGAACGTCAGTGGCTGGTCATCCCCTTTGATCACAGCAGTGGTATAGTTGTCTGCCATCATTGATCAGTCCGATTCGATCCGTGGTGCAAGGACATACTTTACCGTGCAATCGCCATTGGCAAGCTCAAACCGGATGCTTGCCGGTAGATCGCGCCCCAGATTGATGACAACCTCGCCAGCACTACCGACCCCTTTACTGATGTCGGACAGATAATCCAGTGAGTACAGCGACCTGACTTCAGCCGGAACGATGCTGATCAGATCAGAACCTGTGAGGTCCATGCTGACATGATCGGTATCGCCGGTTGCCTCCATGAAGAATACTCCATCATGCACGCCCATAGTCATGTGGTCGCTCACCATCTCTGCCGCTTTGATCATGCGCCTGAATACCGCCCCCGAAATCGTAATCTCTGCCGGGAGATCGAGTGTGGGCACGGTTGGCGCCTTCCGCAGCGTCGATGGATCGAGCAGCGATAACTTATATGAAAAACCACCCATGGCAATATCGAGCTTATGAGTATTCGGGTCCAGTTCCAGCTCGATTTCGCCGCTTCTGTCCGCCATACCAAGAATTTCGCTGAATCTGCTCAGATCAATGCCGATCTCACATTCCGTACCTTCCATAGATCCAAAAGCGTCCCCTGACAATTCGAGCGAGACCATCGCAGCATTCGCAGGATCAACAGCCCGTGCCAACAATCTATCCGATGAGATCTCAAAACGCGACTCGTCGATAATCGCTGAAATTGCTTTAATCGCATCCTGCAATATTTCTGCATTTATAACTGCCTTGAACAAATCTTTTCCCTCCGATAATATAACTAAGTATGGTTTGCATATATTTATCATTAACCCTTGATTAACCATAACCCTTGCCAGCTATGATAGTTGGTGCCACAGTGAAGTACCGGGCGGGAACATGCGCATAAGGTGAGTGGTGAACGAATACTTTATCTACATCAAAACCGAGATCGAATTACGAATTACATATCCGTGGCTACCTGCTCGGAGGAACAATATGGAAGACGTCGAAAAAACTACTGAAGAAATCAAAGGAACACCCGAGATAAAACATCTTGTCCGCATTGTAAACACCGATCTGGACGGGCACAAATCGGTACAGTATGCGCTTACCGGATTGAAAGGTATCGGCATACGGACAGCGAGAATTCTTGCGAACAACGCTGGAATAGACTCTACAGAGATAATAGGATCGTTGGATGACTCTGACGTTGAAAAACTAAAGAAAACAATCGACGATTTTGAAAATGTGGTGCCGACATGGATGTTAAATCGAAGAAATGACCTTGCAACTGGCAAAGACAAACATCTCATGGGTGTGAATCTGGGTCTGTCGTTGACTGAAGATATAAACATTATGAAGAAAACCCGCAGTTACCGGGGCATCAGGCATGAGCGGGGTCTACGTGTTCGCGGGCAGCGAACCAGGTCCACCGGAAGATCAGGTGCCACGGTCGGCGTCAGCAGAAAACGCGTGTAATTAATAATAGGTGAGTGAATGGGACATCCACGTAAGCGTCATAAACAATACAGCACGCCAAAACATCCATGGCAGGCTGAAAGACTTGCAGCAGAAAGCGAACTGGTTAAGACTTATGGACTGCGGAATAAACGCGAGGTCTGGACTGCAGAAAGCAGTCTTCGGAAGTACAGGCGTGCTACACGCAGGTTGCTTGCCGAATCCGCAGCAGGGAACTTCGCAGGACCTATAAAGACCGAGGCAGACCAGATTATTGCGCGATTGCAGCGTTTTGACATCATGCCGGCTGATACGGAACTGACCGATATCCTGACCTTTGAGGTCAAAGATGTTCTTGAGCGCCGTTTGCAGACCCAGGTGTACCGGCAGGGGCTTGCGCACACCATGCGACAGGCGCGGCAGTTCATCACACATGGACACATCGCTGTCGCAGGTCACAAGGTCACGATACCGAGTTATCTCGTCTCGAAGGAAGCGGCGATGCAGATCGATTATTACGGAAGCTCTCCGATTGCGCACGAACTGCACCCGGAGCGTCCGACGCAGGTTGCTACCGGCGAGAGCATACTGGACGGGGCAAGCGAGGAGGCGCAGTGATTATGGCAGAACAGAAATGGGCAGTTGCACACATCCATTCGTCTTTCAACAACACGATCATCACGGTCACCGACCTGACCGGGGCTGAGACTATTGCAAAATCATCCGGAGGCATGGTCACCAAGGTCGCCCGGGACGAAGGCTCCCCCTACATCTCGATGAAGATCGTTGCCCAGGTAGTGGAGCAGTTGAAGGGCCGCGGGTTTACAGGCGTTCATATTAAGATCAGAGCTCCTGGCGGCAACAAACAGCGAAGCCCGGGACTTGTTTTAAGTTCGGCATCCAGGATATCACTATCATGTTGAACGAACATATATAGGGGCATACTACCGCCATACACATCTGTAATAGCAGCAGCATTTTGGGTTACATCTGTTGATTCTTTAAATAATGAAAGCTGGTTGAAGTCTGTTTTAACATTTCTAAAACCAAAGAAAGCAGTACCAATAGCTAATATAGCGATAACGACAGATGGCCATCCCCAAAATTTCTTAAAGCTTTTACCTGTGAATTTTGGCGGGCGAATATCTTCTTTTTTAAAGTCCACGAAATTGATCAAAAACAAGGGAAGAACAAACCAAGTGGCTATACCTGCAAAAGCAATTCCTGCCGATGATAAAAACGCAAGTTCCCGAACAGCATCGGTGTCCATAACTAGAAGTGAAAGAAATCCTCCAGCAGAAGTTACGGTCGTTATGACCATGGGAATTCCTACAAGATGTAAGGTTCGGGCAGTCGCATCTTTTCTGTTTTGTCCTTCGCCACGGGATTCAAGATAGTGTGATACAAAATGCAGACCGTCCGCGGAACCGATCACCACGGTAAAAATAGGCGCCATAGAGGTGATGATGGAGACATTTTCTCCAACCCAACCCGTGAGTCCCATCACCCATGCGGCCCCCACCAGAGCGGGGATAACTGCAATTAATGTAGCTTTCCAAGATCTCAATTGAAATCTAAATACTAAAACTACAAGCGTAACGGCCAATAATGTGAGCCAGGATGAGATCGAAGCGACAATATCAACAATTCTTTTTTGAATGTACGCCGTACCATTTATGTTATATGGGATCTCTGTTTCATCAAGTATTTTTTCTATTCCTTGGATAGCTTTTCGACTGATATTGCTATCGGCAAAGAGAGATAAAAATATTTTCCAATCACCTTTATGAAATTTTGCAGAAGCAAGATCTTCCACAAGATTCATTTCTATGAATTCATGATTCATTACAGGAGAGGTGATGTAAGCGATACAAGGTAATGATGCAAGTGTGTCATGTAGTTCAATGACTAAATTCCGAATTTCCGCGTCAAGCGTATCTTTACCGGTATTTAACATGACGATCAATTCATCTTCATTTTCAAAGATCATGTTCATTTCGTCAAAAGAGGTTTTAGACGGAGAATGGTTTGGCATGAATACAAGCAAATTCGAATCAGACGTAAGTTTTGTCATACCAACGGTTGCAAGTGCTAATAAGAAAATGAATATAATAAGATAAGGATATTTCCTTTTTTCCATCAAATTCGTAAAACGATTATATCTAATGTTCATATGGCTATTTATTCTCTCTTTCGTACATGCTTGTTAGGTGATCGTCCATCAAATGATAGCACTTATCCAGTAAATCGTTGCGTTCTTCATAAGTATATTCACTGGTATCAATTTCAGGAAGGATATCAATTTCAATATTACTTCGGTGAAAGGATTTACTTTCGGGAGGCAGCATTTCGCGATTGCCTTTCATGACAACGGGTAAAATTGGCATATCATTTTGAATGGCCATAACGAAAGCTCCCGGACGGAATTTGCCCAGAAGTGTGTCCTTAAAACGACTTCCTTCAGGGAACACCATCAAGGAGAGTTTTTCCTTTTTTAGAATCTCAAATTTTTTGTTTAAATGCTCAATGGATCGGCCTTTGTTCTTGGTGTCAACAAATATGAATCCCGAACGATCCATAGCTCCACCAATAAAGGGTGATTTTCTTAATTCTTCTTTTGCCACTATGCGCATGTTTATTGGTAATCTTCCCAAAAGATAAAAAACATCTATACTACTTTCGTGGTTGGCTATAACAATATAGGGTTTATCCGGCACAATAT
>JAIWAP010000016.1:0-22654 GCA_048634345.1 Methanobacteriota archaeon
AGGTGGAGAGATGAGAATGGGCGAAGGTCAGGCATCGAAGGTGTTTGCGATCAAGGAGGGAAAATCCACCCAGATCAACTACCTAAAAGATGGTGAAAAGGCTACGGTGGAAAAGATCGTAGGTGGGACGCATGTAAAAGAGAAGTTTGAAGGGCTCGGGCTTAAAGACGGCTCTGATATAACCCTGCTCAGGAAAGAAACGCCAGCGCCAGCTCCCACAAGAGGTACATATATACTTGCCAAGGTAGGAGAGCAGTTGATCACCATTGGTCATGGTCTGGCTGAAAAGGTACTGGTCGAGTAGATAAACACGAGCCCGATTCACAATCGGGCTCAAATAATAGGTTTTTACACTCTTTTCTACTTTTATCAGGGTTTGTGCAAATCCCGCTGTTTCATGGCAGTGGGAACAAGGAGTATCAATTCATGTGGAAAGACAGAAGAGATCCACTCGACGTGCCGGATGACAGGGATCTTGCAGAAAACTCCCTGCCAAAGGGAGACTTAAGATGAGGGAACTCCTGATAGCGTCCAGCGCGTTTGCACTCTTCGTCATCTGCCCACGGATGGCTGGAATGACGAATATCATCGCAAGTGCGGGCTCACTTAAGCATTATCAGGATCGCGGTTCTCGGAACCGTGCTTGCGCTCCCGCTAATCATCCTGATGGCACTCATATTCAGAGAATACGGGCTTTTTGCGGCACTTCTCTTCTGTGTCGGGACCGATCTCATGGCTGCGGTCGTTATGAAGGGGATCAGCTTCAAGGCGGGCGCGGAGACGCTTATCATAGCATTATTCGTGATTCTGGGGGTCAAGGTTGCGTCTATGGTCTCGGCATGGATGAGCTAAGATGCTCATAGACCTGTTCCGGGAGATTGCACATATATTTAGCGAGATGGCGATCTAGATCATGTTCGGTCTCTTAATCGCAGGTATTCTCTACATCGCATTTCCGAAAGAGAAGATCGTCAGTCACCTCGGGGGAAACACACTCTATTCCGTAATAAAGGCAAGTTTTATCGGTGTTCCGCTTCCCCTGTGCTCGTGCGGCGTCATTCCAACAGCGATCTCGCTGTACAAACAGGGCGCAAGCAAAGGTGCACGACCTCCTTTTTGATCTCAACACCTCAGACGGGTGCGGGCTCCCTCCTTGCGACGTACAGCTTCATGGGTCCCATCTTTGCCGTTTACAGAGCGATCGCAGCATTTGTGAGTGGAATTGTCGGTGGCGTCCTGGTGGGCAGCCTCGATAGGGGCGAAGATGCTAAATCGTCGGATGATAGTTGCGGAGATGCCGCGATATCCAACTGCAATGTGTGCAACGAACCGGAAAACCCGTCGTGTGAACACGACCACACCCTCGCTGCAAAGACACGGGCAGCCCTCAGATACGGTTTTATCGATTTTTTCTCTGATATTGCAGGTCACATCCTGATTGGAATCGTTCTTACCGGAGTTATCTCCTATTTTCTTCCGGACAACTTTTTTAGCGAGACGATCGGAACAGGTTTCGTCTCGATGCTGCTGATGATCGTTGTGGGCATCCCCCTCTATATGTGCTCGACAGCATCGGTTCCGGTTGCCTACGCCATGATGCTGAAAGGCGTAACCCCGGGCGCGGCACTGGTCTTTCTCATGGTGGGTCCGGCAACGAATATGATTATAATCTCTGTTGTTGGGTCGGTTATGGGAAACGGACGCTCGGACCGTATCTTGCAACCATCGCAGGGACGAGCATTGTGCTGGGCGTGCTCCTGGATCTGATTTACGAGATTACAGGCACAACCTGTCCGAGATTGGACGGATCCGTATCAATACTGCCGGAATGGGCATACATTGCAGCATCGATTCTTTTCGCGCTCCTGATGGTAATCGCGTTCGTACGAAAGTATGCGACACATCGTTCCGGAACCGATGTGGACGCTGCTTCCGGGTCCGCGGCGTGTGGCTGCGGGTCATGCGGGGATGCGAACAACGAGATGCCAAAATTATAGGTTTTCTGGCTCAAAATTTAACATCCGGCTCCAGCGTCGGAAAGGAGAGGATGTGTACGCTCACGCATACCGCGATCAGGATCAGCGCAACCTTTCCGATGAAAAACGGAACCACAAAAGCTGCTGAATATCCTATCGTCATAATCAGAAACACAACCGACAGGATCTTTGTTCTCATCGGAATCCCTTTTCCCTCGTGCCAGTTTCTGATGTAGCTCCCGAACCAGCGGTTGTAGAGGAGCCAGTTGTGCCACCGCTCCGAACTTCTGGCATAGCAGACTGCGGCAAGCAGGAGAAACGGAGTGGTCGGCAGAAGCGGGAGAATGATCCCCACGCCCCCGATTATCAGGAACACTGTGCCGGCAATCTTAAGAAGCATCCCGACTACCCGGTCCGGTCGTTCACACATGGGAGTATCTCTGTCTGTTAGGTATACAAATACGCATCCCTAATATTTCGGGACCAGTCCGGATCTGGGGCACTAATTATACTTATATATATTACGGGACAATCAATAGCGAGCGGTGGCATAACCTCAAAGTGTTTGGAAAACCGACACCAGGTACTTTGATGAGCGGCAATCTGACAAAGTGAACCCCGGGAGATTATATATGAGATACGCCTCATCGGTTTTCCAAGCCCCGACGCACCGTTGACGCTGGGGCGCCGCCCAACAACTTTACAACCTCTGGCAGGCAAATAACCGATGTTAGCAGATTGTTATATATGCGCCACCATGAACCCAGCCGACAGACCCGCCCCTGAGATCGCATCGGTCCTTGAACGGTTACGGTCAGGCATGTCCGGATTGACCGGCGCGGAAGCAAGCAGGCGGCTGGATGAACATGGGCGAAACGAACTGAAAAAAACCGAAAAGGCGACACCCCTGAAGATTTTGGCATCCCAGTTTCTCGACTTCATGCTTATTTTGCTGATTGTTGCGGCGATTGTCTCTTTTTTGATCGGTGAACGCCTTGACGGCTTTGTGATCACGGGGTTTGTCGTATTCAATGCGGTGCTCGGCTTTATTCAGGAATACCGGGCTGAACGTGCTCTCGAGGCGCTACAATCCATGATTACGCCGCAGGCGCGTGTGATACGGGACGGTGTCGAGCAGATGGTGGAGGCTGCACAGCTCGTGCCCGGTGATCTGCTGCTGCTTGCGGCAGGCGATCGGGTGCAGGCGGACAGCGTGATCATAGAGGGCGATCTGCGGATGGATGAGTCGGTGCTCACGGGGGAGTCGCAGCCTGTCGATCGCGGGGCTGCGCAAACCGTGCACACAGGAACCACCGTTTCCCACGGGCGCGGAACCTGCGTGGTCACCGAGACCGGGATGAAAACCGAGTTTGGCAAGATCGCCGCGATGGTGCAGACCGGGGAACGGGAGACTCCGCTCCAGAGACGGATGAAACAGCTTGCAAAATACCTTGGCATCGGTGCGCTCATAATCTGCACCGTCGTCTTCGTCACAGGAACCACGCAGGGTATTGCAGCAAACGAGATGTTTCTTGCATCAGTAAGCCTTGCTGTCGCCGCGGTCCCTGAGGGGCTGCCTGCTGTTGTCACGATCACACTTGCAATCGGCGTGCAGCGCATGGTCAGAAAGAACGTGATCGTGCGGAAACTGCAGGCTGTCGAGGCGCTCGGCTGCACAACCGTGATCTGTACCGACAAGACCGGCACACTCACCGAGAACGAGATGACCGTGCGGAAGATCTCCGTGAACGGCGCATTGATCGAGGTTACGGGCGAGGGATACACGCCTTCCGGGAAGTTCATGTCAGGGGAGACTGAGATCGATTTGCCGCAATTAATCCTGAATATAGGTGCGCTGTGCAATGATTCATCGCTTGCCCGGTCTGATACCGGTGACTGGACTATTCTGGGTGACCCGACCGAAGGTGCGCTGGTAGTTGCGGCGGCAAAGGCGGGAATCGACAAGCAGGATCTCGCAAACAGGTATCCAAGAATTGCAGAGGTTCCCTTTGACTCGGATCGCAAGTTCATGACCACGATCCATGAGATTCGTGATCCTGATGTTGGTGATGTTGGTGATGTTGGCGATGATGGCGGTGAGGTCTGGTCTGGTTCTGCCCGGCTGGTCTGTGTCAAGGGCGCACTCGACTCGATCCTTAAACTATGCAGTTACATTTATAAAGACGGCAGGGTGGTAGAGATGGCTGCAGACGATCTCGATTCGATCAGCCGTCTCCATAAGGAGATGACATCAGACGCGCTCAGGGTGCTTGCGCTTGCATACAGACGGTCTGATGAGGCGGATGCTGATACAGATACGGCAGAGGATCGCAAGCACAAGTACGAACACGATCTGGTACTTGCAGGCATGGCAGGGATGATCGATCCGCCGCGCCCCGGCGTCAGGGAAGCGATCGCCACCTGCAAGGAAGCAGGTATCACCACGATCATGATCACAGGCGATCACAAGGAGACCGCGAGGGCAATTGCACTCGATCTTGGCATCATCGGTATCGAGCTGGCAGATCCGGACAATTTAGCTAATCCGAAAAATTCGAAAGATCCGGAGTATCTGAAGCAAATGGCGACCGGAGAAGATCTGGATGCCGGATCAGGTCAGGATGCATACGTGTATGCAAGAACCTCGCCGACTCACAAGGTGCAGATCATAAAAGCACTTCAGGATCAGGGCAACGTCGTGGCGATGACCGGCGACGGCGTGAATGACGCACCTGCGCTCAAGATAGCTGACATCGGGATCGCAATGGGAGTCACAGGAACGGACGTTGCAAAAGAGGCGTCTGACATGGTGCTTACGGATGATAACTTTGTTTCAATCGTACATGCGGTCGAGGAAGGGCGCGGAATCTATGATAACATCAAGAAGTTCATCAGGTTCCAGTTATCCACCAATGTCGGTGCGATTTTGCTGATCTTTGTCGGGCTGCTTGCCGGGATGCCGCTGCCGCTTGCGCCGATGCAGATACTCTTTGTCAACCTGCTGATGGACGGTCCGCCTGCGCTCTCGCTCTCGATGGAGCCGTACCACCAGACCATGAACCGCCCGCCAAGAGACCCGCGGGAGCCGATAATCACAAAGGACGTGCTGAAATTCATCACCGGTGCAGGACTGCTGATGTTCATCGCCACCATCCTCGTGTTCTGGTATGCGCTGCAGATGCCCGGCTTGAAAGAAGACGTAGTAACACACGCACGCACGCTTGCGTTCACAACCTTCGTCTTCTTCCAGCTCTTTAATGCGCTCAACTGCCGGTCGGAACGGTATCCGCTGAGCCGGATCGGTCTCTTCTCGAACCGCTATCTGATCGGTGCGGTTCTGTTGTGCGCTTTGTTACAGTTATGCATCCTGTACGTCCCGTTTTTACAGTTAATGTTCGACACGGTTGCGCTGGTCCCATGGGACTGGGTAATTGTGCTTTCTGTCTCTGCAACGATCTTCCTGGTGGTTGAGGGGACGAAAATGGTCAGGACATCTGCCCGCTATTGAGTAAAAGCTCTCCGGTTCTTCGCTGTTTTATGCCGGGCAACCGTGAATCATAGTGTGCTTCTGGACGCACGAATTGCACGGAACTGGTTATCACCCGAATCGAAAGATTGATAACCTTCCACCCCGATTACATACTGGTCTGGTGCTGGCATGAAAGAAGCCATGTTTTATGAGAAACTCGCCGATAATCGGGTTAAATGCCATCTATGCAACCATTTATGCGTAATCGGCGAGAACAAGCGCGGGATATGCGCAGTCAGGGAGAACCGGGAGGGCACGCTCTACAGCCTCGTGTACGGCAAGCTTGTTGCAAGCGGTGTCGATCCAATCGAGAAGAAGCCTCTTTTCAATTTTCTCCCGGGTACAAGGTCGTTTTCGATAGCAACTGCCGGATGCAATCTCAGGTGTCTATGGTGCCAGAACTGGCATATCAGCCAGTTAAAGAGTGACCTGATGATATCGGGCGAGGACACGACTCCTGAGGCTGTGGTGGATATGGCAACCGGATATGGCTGCGAGACCATCGCCTACACATACACCGAACCAACTATCTTCATCGAGTTTGCGCTTGATGTGATGAAACTTGCGCACAGGGCAGGGATCAAGAACGTGTTCGTTACGAACGGATACATGAGCAGCGAAACTTTACGCGAGATCGCGCCATACCTTGATGCAGGCAACGTTGATCTCAAGGCGTTTAGCGATAAGACCTACAGAAAGATGTGCGGAGCTAAGCTTGCGCCCGTCCTTGATACCATCAGGTTATACAAGGAACTCGGCATCTGGCTCGAGGTGACCACGCTGGTGGTATCGACCGTCAACGACACCGAAGAGGAGCTTCGAGAGATCGCAAGATTCATCGCGGATGTCGGCGTCGAGATTCCGTGGCATATCTCCCGGTTCCATCCGCAGTACATGTTTCCTGATGCACCGCCGACCAAAATCGAAATTCTCCACAGGGCAAGAGAGATCGGCATCGAAGAGGGGCTAAGATACGTGTATGAAGGAAACATTCCCGGCACAGGAAACGAGAACACATACTGTTACAGGTGCAACAAGCTTCTGATCAAGCGGTTAGGGTTTGACATTGTTGAGAACCGAATCGAGAACGGCAAGTGTTATAACTGCGGTGCGGAGATCGACGGGTTGTTATAGCGTCGCAGATCGTTTTTTGCTGGTTCTGTTGTTTTCTGTGGTCGCTAACGGTAGCCCTCTCGCGTATGTGGAAAAACGCGGGCGTATCCCTCCAACTTTGCGCGCTCTCAACTTTCTCGTCTCTCTCACCTTTGCGACCTTGCGTTAGATCAGATGAGCGAGAAAGACGAGGGTGACGCAAGGGCGCAAAGATTGGAAACCACAGAATCCATCAGAATCAGGATATTTCATACTGTGTTTTGGGTACATTCTGCCACGTCACCAAACGGATACGACTTGAACACGTGCGTAATGTGACAGCCCCGGATGTTCGGAAGACACTTATATCAGCGTAAATCAAAGTACAGATGCTGACATGTCATACGAAAGAGACACAATCAAGGAATACGACGAAATTCTCGGGGAACTCCGGAAACTGATGGTCGCAAAGAATGCGGATTACGGCGATTCATGGAGAAAGATGCGCCTCCCCTCGATAACCGATCAGATACTTGTCAAGGTGTGCCGGATACGCAGTCTGGAAGAATCGGATGGACCTCCGAAAGTTTCCGAAGGTATTGAGTCCGAATACCGGGACATTATCAATTACTGCGTATTCGCATTAATCAAATTGCGCGAAGCAAAAACTAAAACTAAAACTAAATGACCGGATCGGAACAGGGGCGGTACATCATACTGGGCAGCATCGACGGCATTCTTGCTGTGCTCGGGGGCGTAATCGGGGCATCTGCCTCGGGTGCCACAAACGAAGGGGTTGTGCAGGTCGGTCTGGGCGTTGCGGTGGCACTTGCCGTGACAAACGGCATAGGCTCATATCTTGCAGAGAGCACGGTTGAGTACGCAAAGCTGGCTGAGAAGGAACGACCGCTCTTCCGCAAGCTGACCGGCACAAAGATCGAGAGAGTGACCAAGCGAAAGATCTATCTGGATTCGGTCACGCATGGCGGCGCAAGTTTCATAGGCTCTCTGGTACCAATCACCCCGTTTATCCTCGCTGAGTCGAATTCGATTGTGGCATCGATTGCAGCAAGCCTTTCCGCGCTGGTTGTGCTTGGAATATACTCAGGAAGACTCTCAAAGCAGAACATCGCCATATCCGTTGCAAAGATGGTTGTATTAGGCGTTCTCGTCGTGGTACTGGTCAGTATCCTAGGTGGCGGGCATTGATGCGAGACCTTGATAATATGCAGCGCCATATCTGTTGGCATGAACGTCATCTGCTTTGATCTGGAAGGTCCGCTATCGCCACAGGACAACGCCTACGAAGTAACATCATTAATCGAGAACGGGGACGTAATATTCGAGACTCTGAGCCGTTACGACGATTTTCTGGCACTGGAGGGTCGTGAAAACTACGAACCCGGCGATACGCTTGCGCTCATCGTTCCGTTCCTGCTCACGCACGGGATCAAAGAGGTGGATATCACAGAGGTCTCGTCACACGCAAGGATCGTTTCCGGCGCAAAAGACCTGATCGCGAGGTTGAAAACCGACGGCTGGGACGTGCATATCATCTCGACAAGCTACGAGCAGCACGCATACCAGGTCGGTGCGGCGCTCGGTGTGGATACGGACCACATCTCGTGCACGAGACTTGATCTTGAGAGCTTACAGAAGCGGCTAACCGAGGATGATATCGCGTGCATCCGGAGAATCGAAGAGGATATTCTCAACATCGATGACGACGAAACGATGTTTAAGCGGCTAAACGATTTTTACTTCGAGGAACTGAAAGAAACAGGATTTGGCGATCTTTTCTCAGAGGTGCGGGTGGTCGGAGGCGCACGCAAGGTTGCGGCGCTGGAGAGAATCGCTGCCAGCCACGATCTGTCGCCCGCCGAACTGGTCGTGGTCGGAGACTCGATCACCGACTTTGCGATGCTCGGGCGTGTCAGGGATGCGATGGGGGTTGCGATCGTCTTCAACGGCAACGAGTACGCAGTCCCTCACGCAAACATTGCGCTTGCCGGAACTGATATCGGGCTTGTGATGGAGTTTGCAGAGGCGCACGCATGGGGGGATGATGCAGTCAAACTGGCAAGGACGCTTGAGCAGAAATACAGGGATGACCCGCGGGTGGACTGTCTCGCAGGTGCGGATGCAGAGAAAATCGAGGCGGTAATCGATGCTCACGAAAAGTTTCGGAAACTGGTGCGCGGCGATGCTGCGAAACTCGGATGAACCCCGCGGATGTGCATTGCGTCGTGATTTGACCAATGACACTGCCCCCGCACACCAGAAGCCCCCCGTATAACTCTGGTATGGGACCGCTGCGATTTGAACGCAGGTGCCAGCGTCCCGAACGCTGGAGGATGGTCCAGGCTACCTCACGGTCCCATAATTAATAATTAATACAAATCAGTAATATGGCGCAAGATCGTCCACCAGTTCGACATGGGCAAGAAGCATCCTCCGGCAGCAGTACCGTTCGACACCGAGATCGTCCAGAACTTTTGCAGGATCTTCCAGTTGTATACGCTCCTTAAAATCCATCCACATGGCAGATACGACCTTTCCACAGGTAAAACATCGAACCGGAATCATAACCTTATCACCGGTATGACTTTTGTCTTCGTGCTCTGGCTCCACGACCGCCGAACTTCTTTGTTTCCTTGTGCCTCGAGTCGCTGACCAGCAGGTTGTGGTCGTAGTCCACAAAAGTCTGTTTGAGCGACGGATCATTCGTCCACGCCAGCAATCCGCCAGCGATCGCAGTCCTCGCAGCGCCTGCCTGTCCTATAATCCCGCCGCCATGCATATCGACGTCGATGTCAATACCACTGACAACATCATCACCTGCGAGTATAAGTGGTTCCATCATCTTGAGACGGGCAAGTTCGGGCATACATAGCTCAAGTGGTTTTTTGTTGATGCGCACCCGCCCGTTACCTTCCCTGATGCTTGCGCGAGCAACAGCGGTCTTCTTTTTTCCTGATGAATTGACGATTCTGGTCATCTGGTATTGGTATCTCTGGCTACGCAATATAAAGTTATCTCGCCCACTCTCGATCGGTTGGGAAACCCGCATATACGCAAGATATCGCCCGGCTGATCAATCGTATTCCCGCCAGGTTTTCCCGCATTTCGTGCATCTGAAGAATCTGGTTTCGCTCTCGTCTGCTGACCGAAGCTGCCGCAACCACCAGTAAGCGGTATTGTTGCCGCATTCCTCGCACCGTGCGTGCGTGGTCGGAAGCCCGGCGTCAACCTCGCCTTCGAGCACCGTGATCGTCTTTTTTGTGCGTCGTTCGACAGATAAAACTGACTCACTGTCTTTGCTTTCCTTTGCAAACCCACAGCGCCTGCATGTCAGCGCACCGTCCTTCATCACCAACATGGTGCCGCAATCCGGACAAAATTCCATAACGCAACCATTCGACGTATCCGGTAATAAAGGTGTTTGACAGTATCTTACAACCGCGAGATCCTGGAGTGGCGGGAGTGGCGGGAGTGGCACGATCACCGGTCTTAAGTTAGGTGCGGGCGAATTGTATGGCAGGGACGCAATCGATGAAGATTGGAAAACAGAAACTGAAGAACCGTTGCGGCGTGATTAAACTTGTGCCGGAGTCGCTCGACGACCTGTGGCATCTGAAGTACATCATCGAAGACGGTGACCTTATATCGGCATTCACAAAGAGGCGGGTCGAGGGTGCAACCGATAAGCTCCGTCCGGAAGCTGCAGAGAAAAAATCGGTGCACCTCACCATCGAGGTTGCTGGCATGGAGTTCCACCGTTTCTCAAACCGGCTTCGGGTGCGCGGCATCATCAGGAAAGGAGTCGATGCAGGCGAGTACCATACCATCAACATCGAGACCGGGGGGGTGATTGAGATCGACAAGTGCTGGAAGCCGGATCAGCTCGAACGGGTCAATGAGGCGAAAGCCGCATCTGAGCGCCCACGCGTGACGATCGTGACGATCGAGTCAGGAGAGGCGTGCATCGGGCTTGTGCGTCAGTTCGGGGTGGATATGGTGTCCCAGATCACCCAGCCGCCCGGAAAACAGCATGGCGATTTTACACACGATTTTTTCGCATCGGTCTCGTCTGCACTCGATCAAGCCGTTGGGCACGCGCAGGATGGAAATGACCAGCAGGCAGTCATCATCGCTGGACCCGGGTTTATCAAAGAGGATTTTATGAAGCATCTGCGAGAGGCTTTGCCGGAGATCGCTGCACGGGTTGTGATTGAGGATACGGTGTCCACCGGCATCCCTGGATTTCTGGAGGTGCTGCGGCGCGGCGCAGTCGATAGGATCGTGCAGGAATCACGGATCGGCAGGGAGGCGGAGCTGATGGACTCGCTCATGCGCGAGATTGCCACCGATGGCAGGTGTGCTTACGGGATCGCGGAGGTCGTGGATGCACTCGAGTTTGGTGCGGTCGAGACGCTGATGATTGTTGATGAGACGCTGCGGGACTTTCGCGGGGCGAAAGCCGGGTCTGGTATCGATGCTGACGATCTGATGCGAAAGGTCGAACATGCGCGAGGTAGGGTCGTGGTCTTCAGTTCTGAGTTTGAGCCTGGAACGCGTCTTGATGCGCTTGGCGGGATCGCTGCGCTGCTCAGGTTCAAGGTTAGTTAATGTATTTTGGAACCTTAACTCCATACCACTTTAGGGAATATGTCCAATCCAAGTCTCTCATCCAGATCCCTGACCTTCTTTGGAACCTCGGTTATCATACCACGATCCCCCAGATCGACATGATAGACCTTGCCATACTTGAATAACAGATCAATCGGAGTCATCTTGCGATTCAACTCACCCTTCTTCAGGATCTGCTCCAACTTACAGTGGATGTAGACTCAACTTTCAAATATGTAGTGAAAAACACCATCGGTCAACTCAATTAATGTATGGCATATCAAAACATAAACCCCTTTGCCACCAATTTCCCTAATTTGGCATAAATTTCCCGTATGTACGTGTTTAGCTAACCACAAGATTACGCAGATTTCCACGAGAAAGTATGAGGAGGCGGGATATAAAATGCAAACATATCACCAATATCTTGTATGTACTACCATCTTCGTGTGTCAATCTCTTGAAATCTCGTGGTTTTTCGCCTCAGCTAAACACATACCAAAACTTACAGGGGTATGTAATAATTGCAATCGGTGGTTTGGATGATTAATCCTTATGTGACCGGATTCCCGGCGGATCCGAAGTCTTTTGCGGGAAGAGAAAGGGAATTGGGAGAGATAAAGAAGGCAATCGATTACACAGGCAATTCAGAACCAGCGACATCGCAAAATGTTGTGATTGTCGGGGACTTGGGGGATTGGCAAAACTTCACACCTGCACTTCGTAGATAATTTTATAAACATAGTACCCCAATAAGGAATGATATGAACAAAAATATCTATATGAGCAAACGAGAACAGATGATATTCAATGCGATATCATCCGCTGACATAGCTTATACCGACGGAATAAGAGATCTCTTTCCGGATCTAAAGCCCCATCAAATAAACAAAATCTGTCACAGCCTCTCTTCGAAAGGCTATCTCCACAGGCTGAAAAAGGGAGTCTATCTGGTTCAAAAGAAACCATCCGATCTGCCTTCGATAAAGAATCCTTATAAAATTGCTTTAGCATTATTTAAAGGTTATATCAGCTTTTCCTCTGCACTCAGGATTTATGATCTCCTGGATTACGAGCCCTTCACCATATTCGTTGTGACAGAGAACAGATCAATGGAGAAAAAGATAGGAGAATATACATTCAAATCTGTGGCAATGGGTGAGAGAGCCACAGGGATGACATATTATAAAGATATTTACATATCCACAATAGCGAAGACGTTCTTTGATTGCTTTTATAAACCGCAGTACGGAGGGGGTTATTCAACGATAACGAAAGCATTGTATGATGCAGATATGGATTGGAACGAATTTACAGGATATTTTAAACTCGCATCGAGTTCCCTATGCCAGAGAACCGGATATGTTCTGGAGTTGCTCGGGGATGAGACAGATAAAATTCCGGAAGAGGTTTTGCAATACTTCAGGAAGAGGATTAAGAACAACACGAAATTACTACCCTCCGGGAGGCTTACTGGAAGATACATGAAACCATGGATGTTGCTTGACAATCTCGGAAAAGAAAATATACTGTCGTGGTGGTACCATGGCTGATCCGGAGATTTTAAGGTACATATCTGCAAAGACCGGTCTCGGTCTAAAGTACCTGTCAAAGGACGAAAAAATCTCAACCGTCCTGGAACAACTCAGGGGGTTGTTCCCGGATGTGATCTTAAAGGGAGGGACTGCTTTAAACAGGCTGTATCTGGCGAAATTGGGGGTCAGCAGATTCTCAGAGGATATCGACCTGGATTTTGTCTCAGATAAGGGTCTGAATGAGAAGATCTCTGCGATCAAGGAAAGGGTTGTGGAAATAAAGGGGTTTGACATAGAGGGTCCGAGGATTCTTCATAGAACACTCAGGTTCGATTGCTACTACATGAATGAGTTTGGTGATAAGGATCGGATAAGAATAGAGTTCTACCTCACCAGGACCGAATCCCTGAAGGTGGAGGATGTCCTGGTAAAATCTCCTTTCATAGAGACGCATCCAACCATCTTCAAGGTTTATTCACTGGAAGACCTGATGGCAAGGAAGTTCGTTGCTCTGTACAACAGGATGGAAGGAAAGGACATCTACGATCTATTCTACTGCCTGGATCTGGATTTTGATAAAGAGGATATGTTCAAGGCGTTGAACATCATGCTTGACTTTTACAGGATAAGCCGCCCGGGTTTTCCGGATGATCTTCTGTTAAGACTGGAGGATGCAAGAGAAAATAGTTATTACATAGGAAACTCGACCAATCATTTCATACCAAGAAACCTGAGACCGGACTGGAAGATATTTATTGATACGTTGATCTCGAAAGTCGAGAGGACACTTTTGGGGATCGGATGAACACGGTACGGAGGATAGCAAAGAACACGGGGGTGCTGCTTGCTTCGAAGGTTGCGAGTTACATCATTGGCTTCTTCTTTATTATGTATACTGCCTGGATTCACCGCGGCATTCGTGATCGCAGGGATGCTTTCGCTTGCGCGATGATGCGGCGCCGAGAGTAGGCGGCAGCACAGGCGATGACGAACGGAGGGAGCGATCCCTTCACTGTCTTTCTTTTTTTTGGCGGCAACGTGACAGATTCCTTCAACGTGAGCATGAATGGCGCGTGGTGCAACGGAACGGCAACGTTCCTGCATAAGAGTATTGGTCCAGGCGGTTCGGGCAAACATCACTGCATGGGCGTACAATGCAACCGGCAACGGAAATATGTCGGTGGACAATGTTAGCGATAGCGTGCTGACCCCTGCCCGCACGACCCGCCGGAACCCGCCCGGCAATCGAGTGCCGCGAGGTATCGCCCTTTCTCTGGCGTGTGTGGGCGGTTGCGGCACGGTTCACCCGGGCAGCAGACTGCTGGTTGCGGCACAGACCACGCTCTGGCGGTGGCGGGGGTGCCGGGTTGGTTGTGACCATATCTTTGAGAGTCACCACCCCGCCCGAGGTTACGTGCGAGCATGCAAGCGACACATTTAGTAACCCCCGTGTTCTGCACCCGACCATAATTCATAAATCTCTTAATACATGCCTCAATTCACCTATTACAAGATCAAAGTCCGGCAATTCTCTAACCAGATCCTTCAATCCAACTTCCCAGAATCCTTTTGCCTCATCCAACTTGCTTTCATCAAAGATTTGCTCAGTTTTGAATTCAATTCCTTTAGATTCACATTTTATTATTAATAGCCTTCTGATATCTTCCGGATCAAAATTTTCCACTTTCAGCAGCATCCATACATCATAGTAATCTCTACTCTTACCTCTCTGCAATATACTCCTTATTTTCTCAACCACGATCTCTTCGAGGGAGTAAACTCTAACCTTGTATCTTCCAATATCGGGGTATTGCGAGCCCATTTCTTTTAAAACGGGTTCCGTGATGATATTCTCATCAAGACTTATATCAAGTCTTATTCTATTCCTGGCATTTAGCGGACCTAAGAACTGTACATCTGCAATTATACTTCCGGACGTCTCATGAAAAGATTTGAACTCAAGTTTTATCGAGGAGCTTTCTTCAATATCATTGAAAATCTCTTTAAATTGAGCTTTTATGTTAATATCCGGGTATAAAGCAGTAAAATCCAGATCATGAGAAAATCTCCATGTCTTTGGAAAATATACTTTTTGTATCGCAGTTCCGCCTTTGAATATCAAACGATCTTTGATCTTTGACTCATATATTCCCTTTAACAACCACTCAATAACATACTCTTTATCTGTCAATCCCACACTCATTTTTTTTCTTCTGGCAATTCGTCTGATCTCTTCTTCGGTTAGCATTTCACCACTTCAATTCTCTTTCACTTACATTTATCAGCAGCTTCCATTTTGGATCGTATCTTCCGGTTTTTTCTTTTGTTGAATCTAAAATTGAATAACTATCTGAAATTTTACTCACAAGATTTTTTGAGTCTAACCCAAGAAAATCAATAATAAATCCTAATCTTTTTATTACAGCATTATTACCCATTTTTATTGCATAGTCAGCTAATTTTTCAAGATCAATTTCTTCTTTCGCAAAAAAGATGGCTTTTGTGATCTCTCCTATGCCGCCGCAGTATTTTGGCTTATCAAGGCAATCGACTATTGTTTTTTCTTTATCTGAAATCTTAACCCTGACATTTGAGATCAAAACGTCATCAATTCCAAAGAATTTTTTTTCTGAGCCATGAACAAATTTAAAATCCATTCCAAGTATCTCTCTGTCCTTCATTCTTTTTCTCGTGGCAACAAAAGTTCTGTTTGGCACCTGCTCGGTAAATCCGTAATAGTTCAAAGCAGTCCAATAAGCAATATAACAAGGCTCGAACAGCGAAGCAATAATAAATTCATGCTCGGTATATTCCCCTTTAACCCCGGCACTTAGAGGTACTATTAAATATTTTCCCTTTATTATCCTCTCGATCCATTTTTTCTTTGCAAGCCTGTCAACGATAACCTTTGCATTTTCATAGCTACAATCCAGAACTTCTACTACGTCCTTTAATGCAAATATGTTTTTCCGATTTTCAGCCAGATAAGACAAAAGATAACTTTCCTTTTTCGATAGTCCTTTTCTTTTATCATCTGAAGTAACGCATTCTGTTACCATAAATACAATTAATAAATCCACTGTTCATATACTTTACTCTTCTCCTGGCGCGAACACGAACCCGATGATGGTCCAAAATACCGCATACCGCATATCCGGCCAGCACAACAAGAATGAACACTGCCCCGGACTGAATAGCTCGCAAGCAGTTATTGCCCGCTTCTTATACTCCTGCAGTCGTGGTATCCCACCATGCCGATAGTCGGCAGCTATATGCGCGGGCATCGCCCTTTCTCTGGCGTGTGGAGGCGGTTGCGCCGCAGACCGCGCCGGGGCGGGCGGGATGCTGCAGGGGCGGTGGCGAAGTTGTGGCGGCGGTATGGTGCGGGCGTATATGTGAGTATGGGCACCCGGCGCGACTTTGGCGAACATGCTGCCATTTTAACATACGCGCCCTGCGACAGATGCTGATGCCGGGCGTCGTTGGTGCTATATTGCCACCGGAACGACCCTGTCCTCCATGCTCTGCCATAACTTTTATATGCGATCACACCGAATAAAATGTAGTTGGAATCCGGTTTGCGGGTGCATGATGTGGCAATCGGTCACGCCGTGAGATACCCGGGCTGGAAACGGATAAAACGGGAAAGGGAGGTAATCGGGACCGCAACAGTGGTTGTATATTAACAGGTATCCGGGTGTAATGTCAGGGTCTGTCTGGCATTTTAGCCGCATTGTAACGGCTACGAATCGACTGATGAACATTGATGATAGCGGTTTGGTAATGGACCGCTATAAAAAATCGCGCGGGGGCGCGTGCCATGGGATCGGCGCGGGTCCGGCGCACAAAGATGCGTAAGGGAATGATCAGCATGGAGACGGGAGCAATGTGCGGCTGTGGTGGGAACGGTGTGGTATCTGTGATGTCACCTGACATATACGGTATGTCGGGATTACACCGGCAGGTGTCTGGCAGCGGTTCTGCTGATGGGCGCAATATCTGCGACAGCTCTCGCTTCTGGTCAGCATCCGGACTGTCACGGTTCGGAACTTGCGCTGACGGACGATATGGATGATAAGGGCACGCTTCGAGAGAGGGGCGTTACGAGAGATCTGATAACATGATACAGGAGGATTAAGACATGAATAATAGAACGATAATTATGATCGCGATGGTTGCGGTCGTGATGATGATGGGGCACGCGAGCGCGGCGCAACCAGTGATAACAAACGTAGCCATCCCGAATGCAGCAATGAAAGTTACCGATGTCGTTACTGCAACAATTACAGTTAATAGTGACGCTGGCACGCACACTCTCACTTCAGGTACAATAGGCGGATTTACATTGGGCAGTTTGTCTAAAGTGAGTGATACCTCTTATACCGCAACATTCACCATTACAGACAGTGGAACAGATGTTGCTGCAGGCACCGACATTCCAGTGAGCCTTATCCTGACCGATGGTTCAACTCCTAGTACCGAGTATACAACGGCAATCTCCCAAGCAGGAGACCCGATAGATGCGAATTTGCCGACAATCTCGGCAGTTACCATCCCGGATGCAGCAATGAAAGTTGGCGATGTCGTTACTGCAGCCATCACCGTTGGTGATGACGGCGAGGATCTCGGATACACGTTGACAAGCGGTACCATCGGCGGATTTACTCTGGGAAGCTTAACTCGCGTGTCCTCAACATCGTACACAGCAACATTCACCATTGCAGACAGTGGAACAGACGTTGCAGCGGGATCCGATATACCGGTGGCAGACCTGATCATAGCTGACACAGCAACAAACCCGAGCGCAACATACACAACGGCAATCTCCCAAGCAGGAGACCCGATAGATGCGAATTTGCCGACAATGGACTCGGCAGAGACAAAGACCACGACAACAATTGATGTCACATTCAGCGAAGATCTGGATGCTGCAACAGTTGCCTCTACTGATTTCACTGTGGTGGGCAGTACTGTTTCGGGAGCAACAGAGTCATCAGCCGGTGTTGTCACATTGACTCTTGCGGCTGCAATAGCAACCGATGCGACACCAGTAGTTACTCTTGTAAGCGGTCAGGCTGTAAGTGATGTAGCAGGTAATGCTGTCACTGGTGACGGGTCTGCGACTTATGACATAACACCAACAGACGGTATTGCGCCGGTAGTGGCATCCGCGACACTGAATTACAACGACACTGTCCGTACGCTGGTTGTTACGTTCAGTGAGACGATTGACGCTAGCGAAACAGTTCAAGCAAAGTTCCATCTGAACAATGTTACCGGAACGGATAATGTAACTCTATCAGCAGCACCAGCGGATGTGGACGCAACGACACTGACTTTCATACTAACTGAAGCACAGAGAGTTGAGGCACTTGCAATCTCCGGAGTAACTGGTGGTGATGGGGGTGCTGTTGTCCTTGATGTGGATGCAGCTGGCGTAACTGACATGGCTGGAAACACGAATGCTGAGGATGATGCCAACACAGTCACCGAAACGCCGGACACAACCGCACCAACGTTGAGCAGTGCAGCAAGAGATACGGATACACAGATCACCGTTACGCTGAGTGAATCTGTAACGGCTCTTGGTGCTAATGATGGCGGTTTTATGGTTGCCGAGAATGGTGCTCCGTTAACGACCTACACCATAAGTGCGATAGCTGCAGGTGGTTCAGCTGAGTTTGTGATATTGACAGTGGCAGATATGGCTGCGTCAGGTGCCGAAGGTGTCACCGTCACATATACCGCAGGCGGAGACGGCACAATAACAGACTTAGCAGGAAATACGCTGTCAACAGATGCAACTGGTAAGGCTGTTGCAGCATGGGGCGCAGCCGGAACACCGAACATCACGTCCCGCGGCCCGGTATCATCGCCTGTCAGCAACACTGCCGGTGCAACGAGGGCGTTTAACATCACAGTCAACCAGTCCGTCTATGTGAGGTGGCTGATCAACGGAACCGAGGTTGCCACGAATACCAGTGCAACAACTGCGACCTACACGAACACGAGTGCAGCGGTCGGCGTCTGGAATGTCTCAGCTGCCGTGAACAATTCAAACGGCGATGACATGGAGACATGGATCTGGAATGTGACAGCAGCTCCAGCCGGAGCACCGGACATCACATCCTGCGCTCCCACATCACCGGTCAGCGATGCAGAAGGGGCGACGAGGGCGTTTAACGTCACAGTCAACCAGACCGCAACTGTGGCATGGTACATCAACGGAACACTGGTTGAGACGGACGCCGACACCACAACAGCAAGCTACACGAACACGAGTGCAGCTGGTGGCGTCTGGAATGTCTCGGCTGCCGTGAATAACGCAAACGGCGATGACATGGAGACGTGGATCTGGAATGTGACGGACCACGACATAGTTACCATCGCGGATGTGACACTGTCAAACGGCAGTACACAGGACGTTGCAATACAGCTGGTGAACTCAACCGGCGTGGGTGGAGTGCAGGTAACTCTCATGTTCAACCAGTCGATCGTCAATACGACGACTGCGGTTGAAGGCGACTTTGACTTCGCCTTTGCTCCCGACTACTCGAATGTGAGCGATGGGGTTCTGATAATCACCTGCACGACATCAGGAGCTGACTTGACCGGTGATCTGACCCTTGCCACAGTCACACTCGAAGCGGTAGGGGAGAGCGGATCATGTGAACTGGGGCTGTACGCGGAACTGGCCAAGAAGGCTGGCCCCTCTGTGCCGTCAATCGTGAGTAACGGAACGTTCACGATCCGCGAAGGCACCACACCACCCACTCCGGCGAGTCTCAGCAGCACAACAGGCAACTACTGGGCAAACCACACATGGACCGCGGGAACCGGTGCTGTCACCAACTCCTACTATGTGTGCCTGAATGGTGCGTGGACCAACGGAACCGCGACAACATTCAAGAACACGAGTGTTGGCATAGCTGGTGGATGGGCGAACATCACGGTATTGGCATACAACACAACTGGAAGCGGAAATCTTTCAGCAAGCGGTGCCACTGGTAACGCGTATGTTACACCAGGTAACGGCAGCATCTCAGGAACCGTGACTGCCGGCAGCAGTACCGGTCCAGCGGTGAGCGGTGCAAGCGTCTATGCTATAAACACCAGCGGAGCGACGATAGCAACAGCGACAACCGGCGGAGACGGCAAATACCTGATCCCATCGATAATTCAGGGCGCATACACGCTGAATGTGAGTGCAACCGGTTACAAGTGGAACAACGACACCACTGCGGTGGTATCGGCAGGCACAGCGAACACGAGTTGCAACGTCATTCTGACCGCGGAGAAGGTGACGCTGGCTCTCCAGAGTGGAGAGACCGCTTCCAAGATTGCGGTGGCAGGCAATGAGACCATCTTCAACCTGACTGCAACCAATTACGGGACGAATGCCACCATCGCGGTCACGAACTCGACGACCGGTGCGACTGTCAATGTCAGTGGGGAGACCAGCACAGGGGCTGCTATCTCAATAGGCTTGCTGAACGACAGCGAGAGCAAGAACTTCAACGTGACAGTTGTCCATGCGGATATAGGCATCTATCAGGTTACGATAACGGTTGCAAACACCACATACGGCAAGTCAGCAAGCATAGATCTGGTCGCTTGCATGAAAAATGCTACTGGTGTTACGGAAATCGGATCGTGCAACACAACTGATGGCACCGTGACCGGCAATGATACTATATTGGAGAACTCGAACGTGACTTCCAATGCATCTGTTGACAACTCAACGCTGTCCAATACAAATGTTACACAAAACGCAACTGTTGAGGATAGCACTGTTCTGGACAGCAGTGTCACAGGTAGCAGCTCCAGTGTAGTCAACGATGCAGTTGTTAACTGCTCGACCGTGGACAATTCGACAGTGGATAATACCACGGCAACGGATTCGCAACTGTATGAAGGCACCACAGTCACCGGTTCGACGATCACCGGCGTCACTGCGAATGATACCACAGTCACCGGTTCGACGGTCGTTAACGTCACTGCAAATGGCAGTACAATAACCGGCACCACAATCGACACTGGCTACGCGGTGACACTCGTCGGCGCAACGGTGGTTGACAGCGGTGGCAGTGCACAGATAACCGGGGGCGAGATTGTGACACGCGGCGTCAACTTCTCCAATGTATACGCGGCCACACTCATCACCGATCTGATAATTGACCAGATCGACAACACGGACTTCGCGGCGAACACCCCGCAGTCGATAGGTGATATTGGCACGGTCGGATGTAACCTCACTGTGAACCTGACTTCGGCAGGCACGGTCAACATCAGCGAGACTGCAATCAATCCTGATGGCGAAGGCAGTGATGTGTCGAACTCGGCAGTGATTGGTAACTTCCTGTGCATCCAGTGCAACAACACAAGCCTGGTGCAAAACGTCACGATCAGGATGTACTACACAACGGCTACCTCCTACTCGGGCGGTGTGTACATATACCACTACAACACAGCCACGAGCAAATGGGAGCAACTGACGACCACTGCCAGCGGTACATCAGGTGGCATGAACTGGATCGAAGCGGAGCCAAACCACCTCAGCACGTTCGCGACGATGGGGATAACATCTGACGACGGTGACGATGACGGCGGCAGCAGTGGCGGACAAAGCACATACCCGCCAAGCGGTGGTGGCGGCTTCGCACTCCCGACCGCAACACCAACAGCAACCGCAACGCCAGCAGCGACTGCAACCGCAGTAAGGACTGCGAAGCCAGCGGCAACGAAGAAACCTGCGGCAGAAGCGGCTCCGGCAGCAGGTGATGATGCGACACCAGCAAAGCCAGAGAAGAAGGGGCTGCTCCCCGGCTTTGAGGGCGTCTTCGCAATCGCAGGGCTGCTTGCGATCGGCTATGTGATGATGCGGCGGAAGCGATAACGGACAAGACACGACACAGGATCGAAGGGAGCAATCCCTTCACCACTCTTCTTTTTTTCATCCGAAGTTTTAATTTTACCACCCACTCTCCACACATCCGTCTAACAAATACATTTTCCAAAACTATCGCCCAAAAGTCCTAACATCTCAATGCAATCCCCTGCTCCTTATTGTGTCCGCAAATTTCCCCAAACACGACCATTGGCAGGATATTAAAAGCCGTATACTTTATCTCTTGAATCTATCTTGATAATGACTATAAGACGGTTTGTATAATCAACTCGGTAAAGAACGCGGAACTTCCCCACCCTGATTCTGAATAATTTTTCCGCATGTCCCATGATTCTTTTCGAATCATGCGGAATCGGATCCTCTGAAAGCTTTTCGATCGCTTCGATAATCCGTGAAACAGTACCGATATCTGTTTTTTTAAGGAATTTCTGTGCGGGAACGTCAAGTAACAGATCAAACATATCATAAACCCAGATGTTTCTTAAAATCTGTTAGGGATATCAGTTTTCCTTCCTTCTCGTGTATCAAGCTTTCATGCACAAGACGCCTTTCCTCTTCGCTGATAATAGCATCTACATCCACCATATGCTCCTTTATCTCGTTTAATTCGGCTTTGATAAATGTAAGCTCGTCAAAAATCCTACTGCTCAGGTCTACTTCAGACATCTAATTACTACTCTGGTATCGCCATTATTTAAAGATAACCGACACCGGCGAAGCCAGAGAAAAAAGGGCTCCCCGGTTCTGAGGGCGCCACCACAATCGCAGGACCCCTTGCAACCAGCTATGTGATGGTGCGGCGGAAGCGATAACGGACACGACACCGAATTGAAGGGAGAAATCCCTTCACCACTCTTCTTTTTTGCAGCTTCAACAAAACCTTAAAGTGATCACCACAACAAAGGAGAATAATATGATCAAAGCGGAGATCATTGTAAAAGGTAATGTCCGGATGGTCGGCTTCAGAACGTTCATCAAAAACCTT
>JAIWAP010000017.1:0-20891 GCA_048634345.1 Methanobacteriota archaeon
TTGGCAAATACTTAAACGAACTTGCCAGCACATTCGCAATCATTGAACGGAGAGAGCCACTCCTGGGTGGAAAAAAGATGGGGCGGTACTTCATAAAGGATCATACAGTGCGTTTCTGGTTCAGATTCGTGAACCCGAACATCTCCTTTTTAGAATCAGGTAGATATGAGATTGCACTGGAAAAAACGATGGCAGAGCTGCCGTCCTTTGTTGGCAGGGTTTTTGAAGATATCGTAACAGAGATCGCTCTTGATAACCTGCCTTTCAAGGCGTCCGGGATCGGTAGGTGGTGGAACCGGCGAGGGGATGAAATAGACCTGGTGGCGGTCAATGGGGATGCCCGCGAGATATTATTCGGGGAGGTGAAATGGACGAATAAAACGGCGGGATGTGGCATCCTTGCGAGTCTGAAGAAGAAAAAAGATCTGGTGAAGTGGCATAATGAAGAGAGGAAGGAATATTATCTTGTGGTCTCTAAAAGTGGGTTCACTCCGGAATTAAGGGAAATTATGGAGTATGAGGGGGTGATCGGGTGGGATATGCAGGATATCACACGGATGGCGAATCTGTAGAGTGTCCGTACGTATCCTGGTGGATGCAGCCACCGGACGATTGATGATTCAAACATCCGGGTTCGGAGGCTTCCCGTGCGTGCACCTCTATGGACCCGCCGCCCCGGCTATGTGACCTCAACCACCTTCTTCTTCCGGCTCAAGCGAAGCAAAGTATTCCAGCAGCAGCCTGTGCACGAAGATGTACCCGCCGCCCACCTTGCGCAGGAAGATGCACCCGGCTGCGTAGTCAAGGAAGCGGACGTAGTTTAGTGGCGCAAAGCCGTTTCGCCAGAGCATGATGCGCAGGACGAGATGCTGGATGCAGGCGAGACCGCCGAAGAGCAGCCCGATGATCAGACCAGTGTGGGGCGGTCTAATTTCCGTACTGGGATAATTCGATGAGGTTTTTACTCATGAGCTATCGCTTTTAAGAACGAGTTTGTCCTGATTTCTCATCAGCCACCGAACCCCCTCTTCAGTCATTGAATAGACTATGTAATGATCACCATTCCAATCTGTTTCGATTGCCGTAGTGACCATTCCTTTGTCTAAAATACCCTGTAGAGCAATGCTCACGCCAAGGTCATTGAAACCGGCTCGGGCCATGTCTTCTTTGATGGTATATGTTGAAACAACATTTTCAGGCGACATCCGATTTTGCATAACCGTCACCAAAGCTACGAATTCATGCTGTGATAATCCTTCCGCATCAGCAATCGGCGGCAGATGTGATATGCGATCAATCGTGCGTTCTTTTTCGAGCAATCCCCGAATTCTCTCTGCAATCTCACTTCGTAATTTATCAAAGTCACTCTTGGATTCCGTTTTGTATCGAAGGATGTTTCGATGCTGTACATCGAACGGAAAGCGTGTAGTTCTTTCATATGAACAAACAAGAACGACCTCTCTGGGAACTGCAATGGCAAATCCAAGTTCGAACCACACATTTGGGTTATCCTTGGTGATATCCGCAAGACAGATTTCAGAATTCCGAATCCCTGATTCAATATCGTCAATCGGAATGCTCACGCCTGGATCTCGGTCAACGCGATATGGCTCAAGGTCGGCATCCCGAATTGCTGGGGCATAGACATCATCATACCGCTTATCAAAAGTGCCTCCGTCGAATGGCTGCATCACAAAGCATCTTTTCATTTAAATTTCTCCTTTTGTGTTCATTCTCCCTGAAGATTGTACAGAGTGCATGCGTCGGGGTTGCATCGGACTGTTATAACTGCTCTTTGTATATGATGTGGCGCTCCGGGACGGCGAGCAGGTGGCAGGGATTGCTTTTACCATAAACATACCACACCATCTCGCCCGATCCTGTGCACCCTCAAACATCCAGATTCTCCACTTCCCTCGCGTGCTTCTCGATAAACGCCCTTCTTGGCTCGACTGCATCCCCCATCAGGATCGTAAACATCCTGTCAGCCTCCATCGCATCCTCAATAGTCACCTGAAGCATCGTCCGCGTCTCAGGATCCATCGTAGTCTCCCAGAGCTGCGACGGGTTCATCTCACCGAGACCTTTGTACCGCTGCACCGTGATGCCGTCTTTCCCGATCTCCACCCGTATCGCGTCCAGTTCCTCGTCTGAAAACGCATACCGCCTGACCTTCCCTTTCTTGACCTGATAGAGTGGCGGCTGCGCGATGTAGACATATCCCGCCTCGATCAATTCGGGCATGTAACGGTACAGAAACGTCAAAAGAAGCGTTCTGATGTGAGATCCGTCAACATCAGCATCTGTCATTATTACCGCGTGGTGATACCTCGCCTTCTCAATATCAAACTCATCCCCGATCCCGGTCCCAAACGCTGTGATCATCGTCCGGATCTCGTTGTTGCGCAGGATCTTGTGGAGCCTCGCCTTCTCAACATTCAAAATCTTGCCCCGCAGTGGCAGAATCGCCTGGAACTTCCGGTCCCGTCCCTGCTTCGCGGAACCGCCCGCGCTGTCGCCCTCAACCAGATATATCTCGCTCTTTGCCGGATCCCGCTCAGAACAATCAGCCAGTTTCCCGGGCAGACTCCCTGATTCAAGCGCGGTTTTGCGCCGTGTGAGCTCCCGAGCCTTCTTTGCAGCAGACCACGCTTTGGCTGCCTCTATTATCTTCTCTATTACCTTTTTCGCTGTTTTCGGGTTCTCTTCGAGAAATTCATCGAGTCCCTCGCCAACAAGCGACTGGACAAGTCCTTTCACTTCGATGTTCCCGAGTTTCATCTTGGTCTGACCTTCGAACTGCGGGCTTGCGAGTTTCACGCTGATTATGGCTGTCAGACCCTCAAGCGTGTCCCTTCCGCTGATATCGCCGTTCTTTACGAGGTTGTTCTCCTTCGCATACTTGTTGATCGACCTTGTGAGCGCGGACTTGAAGCCGCTCAGATGAGTCCCGCCTTCCTTTGTGTTGATGCTATTCACGAATGAGAGGACGTTATCCGAGTATCCCTCGTTGTACTGGATTGCAATCTCGATATCAGTGTCGTCCTTCTGTTTCTTGAAATATGCAGGATCGTGAAGCGTGCTTTTATTTTCGTTCAGATACTCGACAAACGACATGATCCCGCCGTCAAACTGGTGCGTATCCTCCGATTCCGGGTATGGCTCACCCCGCTCGTCCCTGATTGTGATCCGCACGCCATGGTTAAGGTAAGCGAGTTCGCGGAGCCGTTTTGAGAGCGTGTCAAAAGAGAATTCAGTCTCCTCGAAGATTCTGGGGTCTGGCTTGAACGTGATCGCGGTTCCTGTGCGGTCTGTATCTCCTATGACTTTTAGATCGTATTTCGGAGCACCCCGCACGTATTCCTGGGAATGGACGCTTCCGTGCTTGTGGATCTCGACGCGTAGCCACTCAGATAGCGCGTTCACGACAGAGACACCGACACCGTGCAGACCACCAGAGACCTTGTACGTACTTTTATCGAACTTTCCTCCGGCATGGAGCACGGTCATCACAATCTCGACAGCGGGCTTGCCGTAATCCTCGATTATGTACACCGGAATCCCCCTGCCGTCATCAGTCACCGTTACAGAGCCGTCCCGGTTCAATGTTATCGCAATTTCGGTACAGTGCCCTGCCATCGCCTCGTCGATGCTGTTATCGACGACCTCGCTCACGAGATGGTGCAGCCCGACAGGTCCGGTGCTCCCGATGTACATCCCGGGCAGGGATCGCACCGCTTCGAGTCCGTCCAGCACCCGGATCTGCTCTTCGTTCTCCATGGGGTATTATCGCTGCGAGAGGTCGTAAAGTTATTGGGCGGAGAGGGATGGTTACGCAAGCAGGGTGTTACAGAACCTCCGTTGAACGTACCCGTGAGGTTTTGTGGATGGCATGGTGTCAGGGATAGGCTATTCACGCGAGGTTCATTCCAAAAATATATATGCAGACGAGTTTCATATCTATATGGCGTTATAACTACGGAAGAGTCGGGCAGGGCATACATCTCATGAAAGCGAACAGAAAATGCAGGGTTAATAAGAATAATCATGCTCAGGTGGGGATCGGCACACTGATCATCTTTATTGCGTTTGTCCTCATCGCCGCGGTTGCTGCCATGGTGCTGATCGAGGTGGCTGCTATGCTGCAGCAAAAAGCGCAGACCACTGGTAAGGAGGCAACCAAGGAAGTCTCCTCAAACATCGATGTTGATTCTATCGAAGGACGGAGGGGCGGTACGCAAGCATCGGCAAGCATGGCGGATGTATTCTCAGAGGAGTTTTATCGTCTGGATATGGTTTACTCGCTGAAGGCGGGATCTGAACCTGTGGATATGAATCAGGTTGTGATCACCATCTCTGATGGCATGACCACCAATGATCTCAGGTACATCGAGGGAAGTCTTGTGACCGAGACTGCCAATGTCGGTGATGGTGGGGATGGGCTGAAAGCAGACGGTGCAGCCATTGGTTGCACGAATACGACCTTCCGGATACTGGTGGATGGTGACTCCGCGACCCATACAAACAGTGTGGCGGGTCACGACGCTGCTATTGTTATATTCAGACGGGCATATTCGGATGCGAATGCCCAAAATGATAAAGTCCATGATCCTTCAGCAGGAGGGGAATCCCACGAGATAATTGCAATGGACGCTGGGATGTTTGATAGTGCCACATACGGCAGTCAGTCAAACACCACACAGGATGAATATTTCGTGCGTGGTGATATGTTCTTTATCATCGAGGAGATCCGGGATGAGGACAAATCATTCACCAATGACAATCCGGTGATGAATACCGGAGATCTCGTGAAGGCGACCATACTTACAGCACCAGCAAATGTCGCTGAGGAACCCTGGGCGCCTACGGCTTGCCCGGATCTATATAATAACAATCCATGTGTCGGTGAAGCAGACCTCAATCTCAAGCCAAGAACCAGGGTCTCCATCGTTATCATCCCGGAGAGCGGTGCAACCACAATGATCGACTTTGTAACGCCGTCATCGTATGGCATCACTACAAACACGAATCTGTATCCATAGGGTTGGCTGTCATAACAATTCCATGTCGCCCAGTTTCACCGTTCATACCGTGTATTCGGTAATTCCATTTGCAGGCGATGTTAACGCGGCTCGCATTTACCTTCGCGTCACCGGTAGCAGAATGATTCAAGGTGTAACTACTCGGGGGCACATAAAACACGGTCATGCGACTTCACTGTATCAGCACTGCTTAACCCGGAACAAAAACCCGATCCAAACAGGGAATTTAACCGCAGAGTGCGCAAAGGGACGCGGAGGACTATAGCTCTCTGCGAACCTCAGCGCCCTCAGCGGTTATTTTTCTTGTTATCCCGGTCACGTTACCATGAGCATGAGCCTGTCCGCTGACAGTGGTCATGATGCGGTTCGTATTCGCTCCTTATATCCAGATTACGTAGAGGATATACGGGGTCAGTGGATGATAATCCCCGCCAGTTGTTATATCCCCGGAAGAAGTATATGGAAGCAATGTATCTCCCAGTTCATCATAATCAGAATCCGTACCACCATAATCTAACCAGTAGTTACCGCCAAGATACCGTCCGTAGATGATGTTTGTTCCTCCTGTTACGGTGGTGTTCCAGACGTTGTTTCCATTGTCACGGGCGTTATTTGCGTTGTTGAATTCGTTGTTGTAGATCTGGTTGCTGCTCGAAGACTCCAGGTAGATGCCGTACTCGCTGTTTGAGTTCACGGTGTTTTTCGTAAACGTGTTGCTGCTCGAAGAACCCAGGTAGATGCCGTAGAAGTTGTTTGATGCGATGTTATCAACAATACTGCATTGCCCCACACTGCCAAGGTAAATACCAGCCTTCGAGCTTGCGGTTGCTCCTGTCACAGTGAACCCGCTGATGCTCACACTATCCGCGGTCACCTCAAAGACATGATCATTCGATACTGCCGCGGTCACGGTCACCACATCCGCGTCCTCGCCCTGCAGCGTGAGCTGCTCGTTTATGTTCACGTTTTCAGTGTAGCTGCCGGCATGTACGATGATGGTATCTCCCTCTGAAGCAGCATCCACAGCGCTTTGTATCGTGGAATGTGCCTGTCCAAAACCAACGTGTAGTTCTGTCGCGCTTGCTGTAGTTGTTTGGGTGGTGACAGAATCACTGTTGGTCACGCTTGCCTCCGACTGTGATGTCACCGTTAGCGTTGTTACGTCGGTACCTGCCGACGTCGCAGTGACCTGAACGAGAACTGTCTCAGACGAACCGGCATCGATGGTGACTGTGCCCGGCAGCGAGACTGTCCAGCCCTGACTGGAACTGGTGGAAAGATCAAAAGTATCCTGAAAGCCCTGCAGGTTCTGCACGATGAAATTGTAATTGAAAGTGTCGCCTACATAACCACTCTGTCCTGCCGGGGCAAAGACCTGCACGTCGCCCGCAGCGGTCCATTTCTCGATAGCCACGATCTCCCATACGTCTCCCGGAGCAAGCGTAGCCCGGTCCCACTCAGCTGAGTAGCCAGCGTCTCGGTATGTCGAGTCGACGGTGTCAGGAAGCCGGCCGGCACACATTGTATTATAATTAGTCGAAAAATAACCCTCAAAATAATGATCTATTGGTGAGGTGGGCGTACCGAGCAGTCCCATGATGCCAGTAACTCCTTCATTGGTCAGGTAGACCATGTTCAAGCCAGAGTCATAGTGACCGTTCGCGGAGTCGTTACCACCAAAATATGTGTCGCCGCCGTGGATGAAACGGAGGTCAGAATAGGTAGATGCGCCATTATTTGCGATGCTCCACTTCATCGTGTAATACGCATTACCGTTGACGTACTCAATCCGCTGCGTGATACGCACTCCAGTATCTCCAGCGTCGTAGACGGTCTTGATTGTCCATGGATCGGGTTTACTATTAGAGACCGCTGTGAAGTCGGTAGCTGCCACACAGCTGCCCCCGCTAGTGGGAGCGTCAAACCCCATAGACACTCCGTTCAGCCAGAGGACATTGTCACATGCTCCCATGCTAAAGTATTGATACTTATTTTCCCAGTTGTCGTAGTAAGGCTCAATCCCGCCACCATCCTTGACGGTAACGTCCACCGGGTCGCCATCGATGGTCTGAGTCTCCGCTGATGCCGTGCTACAGATGAACAGTGCAGCAACAGCGATCAATACCGTCATGCTGCACAATCTCCCCCTGATGCTTCTGCGGGCGTTCATCGTACCCCTCCACTGTTTGCAGTCGGGCTGTCTGCCGCGGTGCAGTCTGGCTGCGCAGGTGTGCGAAGCAGAGCGCCCGGCGTTGCGTCTGCGACTGTCTGGTTCTGTCTGATGCAAGCTTGGAATTTCATGAGATAACCCCCGATCCGTTTCTCCTGACCTGATTACCATATCTGGTTCGCATCATCAATAAGCATTTCTCCCATCCCATCCTGCCGATGGAGAGTCCGCATCGCACCCCATGGTTTTTGGCATATAAAAAGAAGCCGAAATATTAGTCATTGATATCCTGACGAACCGCTTCAGGTTCGTGCAGCACCCGGATCCAAACATATCTATTATTTCCGGATTTGCCCGGTCATGGAACCGGTTACCGGAGTGGTGCACATGGAGGTTAGAGGTCACAGCCTGCGCCTGCGGGATCGTGCCAGAATCCCGCGTCAAACCTCGCTCCTCTTCGATCCATTCCATTTGATACGCCATCCAAACATGTTTTTTGCCAGCGCAACACCTCCGCATAGCGTGATCAACCAGATGTGCCCTGCTAATCCGAATGTCCGGATAATAACGCTGCGTAAACAATATTTCCCACACAGACGCATTCCATACAGCGGCACAACCGGTGTAGCAAGAAACGCGACGAACGGCAGGGATAGTGCAAGGAACCATGCCAGTTTCTTTGATGCGGAAATTTGCGCGGTGATAAACGATGGCAGGTACGTGTACATCCCCTGACAGGCTCCGGATAACCATCTAACACGCTGATTGAACAGATCTCTGATGGTGGATGGTGCCTGCTCACCGACCCTTGTATTCTGTGCAAAACCGCCGGTAAAACCCGAGAGATATGCTCTCTGGGTGAAATCAAGATCTTCGCAGGATGCCGACTCGTCCAGATGATCGAATTGATAATCCCTCATGATTTTGATATTCAAAACACCGATCATACCGTTGAACTGGTTAAACCCATCGAACCTCTCGAACAGCATGTATACATCAGAAAAAAAGCAATATTCTGCGGCAATGGTCTTTGTTATGATATTTTCGTCCTCGTTTGTGATGAAACGTGCGCCGCTTGCGATGATCACATTATTGCTTGACCGCAGCACATCCGTGCACTCGATCAGGAAGTTTCGGTCGGGACGGCTGTCTACATCAAAGAGTGCGACATAATCCAGTGTTTTCCCCGGCTCATGCTTATACGCATCAAGAGCGTCGTTGATCGCACCGGCGCGGCGTCCCCGGGTGCTTTTGCGTGCGATCACTGCAATCGGCACCTCCTTGAGGAATTTCAGGCGGTCATCGGTTTCATCCGTGATATCGAGAACATAGATGACCCGGACATCCATATCGCCCTTTTCAAGACCTAATATACAATCTACAGATTTTTTAAGTACTGATATCGATTCATGGTGTGCTACCGGTACGATAACATCCAGGCGTTCCATATCTTATCCGCCGAATAGCAGAGTGATAATATCCGCGCCATATATCTCGCTTACGACAAGATTCAGCACGATTCCAATGAGTGCTCCTGTGACCAGACTGGTAATGATCCGAATCTTGATGATAAGGACCGCAGCTATGATTATTGACACGATCAAACCAATTCCCGAACCGGACCCGATCATGCCAAGAAGCCCAACCGATCCGGATATAAGACCAAGCATCACTGAAACTGCGTTTATCCCGAATATAATTCCTATTATCACGCCGATTATGGTGAATGTGTTGCCAGACATGATGCCACCCATCCTCAATTCAGATGCACCCGGTCCCCTGTTGTCATGTAGATCACGTCCTCGCAGAGGTTCACAGCATGATCGCCAATGCGCTCGAGATACTTCGAGACGAAGAGCAGGTTCGAGATGCTGGCAAGCTTCTTCGGATCCTCAACCAGATATGTCAGCAGTTCCCTGCGCACCTGATCATACAGCCCATCGACGATGTCGTCCTGCTCGGCAGTCCTGTATGCAAGGTCGCTATCCGAATCATGAAACGATTTGATCGCGGAGTTAAGCATCTCTCGCACTATATCTGACATGCGCGGGATGTCGATCAAGGGTTTTACGTGCGGCTCACCCTTCGTATATATCGTGACCCTTGCAATATCGACGGCAAGATCGCTCATCCGTTCGAGATCGATCTGTATCTTGAGTGCTGTTGCAATCGTGCGCAGATCGACTGCCATCGGCTGCTGGAGCGCAATCAGCCTCAGGCACGACTTCTCGATGTCACATGCAAGATCGTCCACCGCCCCGTCCCGCTCGATCACCGACTGAGCCAGCGACATATCATGGGTTTTGAGCGAAACAACCGCTTCATGAATGAGTACATCAACCTTGCTGCCCAGTTCTATGATATTTTCTTTTAGTTTTTCCAGTTCGTGTTCGTACTGATTCCGGACCATTATAATCTCTTATGCAGACGATGTTATATTACTCTACTTGTCAAATGGATTGTCAAGTCATGTGATGCCGGATACCCGAAACTCATGTATATGTTTAGATGCGGCAAAAAACCCACGCGATTTCACGAGATTAACACAAGAGTATGGTATTAGACCTGTGACATTGGTTAGTTTTATATTTTATATCTTACTTCTTCATATTTTCTCGTGAAAATCTGTGTAATCTTGTGGTTAGCTAAACACGTACCGGCATTTCATCTATTGTTATCTGGTCATGATGCTGACGAATTTCTCACGCCTTTACCCTTGCCCCTGCCAGCACTGCCGCATCTACCACCACCGGCAGCCCCCACGTCTTATCAAGCCGTTCCTAAGTCCAGTTTGCCGTCCCTATACTGCGCGACGGCGTCGCTGACTGTGCCGACTGCACCAATCACGCTCCGGATGCCGGCAGCATCGAGCACCGGGACCGCATTTGGTCCGACATGCCCGGTGACCACGACACCAACGCCCTTCTCGGCGACAGTCTGCGCCGCCTGGATCCCCGCTCCGCCAGAAGCATCTGCGCTCTGGTTGGATACTGTCTCGTATTCCATTGTTTCCGGGTCAACGATTATGAAATACGGGCACCGCCCGAATCTCGGATCCACGGGCGAATCCAGCCCGGGACCGGTTGAAGTTACACATATCTTCATAATATTATTTCACCTCTACCATTTCTTTTACTCGATCAACGATCGCCTCAAAAGCGTCCGCAGCCTCTGATTTATGCTCAAGCACGAACGGAATTCCACTATCACCGGATTCAACGATCTTTGTCTCGATTGGTATCCTGCCAAGGAACGGCACGTCCATATCAGTAGCAGAATGCTCGCCGCCACCGATCTTGAACAGGTCAATCACTTCACCGCAGTTCGGACACTTAAATCCGCTCATATTTTCTATGATCCCGATTACGGGCATACCAATCGCTCTTGCAAAGCTCACAGACTTCCTCGAATCCAGCAAAGCCACGTCCTGTGGTGTGGTGACGATAATCGCCCCATCGATATCGGGAATCAACTGGGCGACGCTCAAAGGCTCATCGCCGGTTCCCGGAGGGAGATCGACGATCAGATAATCCAGATCGCCCCAGAACACATCCGAAAGGAACTGTTTGATCGCACCCATCTTGAGCGGTCCTCTCCATACGACCGGAGTGTCCTTGCTCTCGAGCAGGAATGCCAGCGACATGACCTTCAGTCGCGGGGGCACAAGGACTGGTGATATGCCATCTTCAGCGACGTCCGGACGCAAGTCGTCTATTCCAAGCATTTTAGGGACGTTTGGTCCGTGTATATCGGCATCCATAACTCCTACCTCATATCCCTTCGTTGCAAGGGTGAGTGCAAGATTAATAGCAACGGTGGTCTTGCCAACGCCGCCCTTCCCGCTCATAACCAGTATTTTGTGCTTCACATTCGCCATTCGCTCTTTCAGGCGGTTATCTTGTTCCATATCCGGTCCCATACTGTTTTCTTCGTTCATTGTTCTCACCTATATTATCATAGCACCATTCTAACGCCCACGCCTACCTCTGCCGCATCTGGCATAGCCGCGATCACCATCCGCCTTGTGTAGATTCGTGCTTCCACCTTTCGGACAGTTTTGCGGTCTTCCTGTGCCATGCGCTTCCTCCTATTTGTGTTGGCAGTCGCAGCACTTGAACTTTCTTGCTGATGTCGTTGCCATTCTGTAGTCCTCTGTGTATCTGTATCGGTCTGCCACAGACCAGAGAGCGCGTTACTCTTGCTTCTCGCTTCGGTAAGCTGTGAAAGGCGGCTGCGAGACATTCATCCGGCTTGCTCACGCTTGATCCGTTCAGAGACGATCCTTCGGTCGCACACTTTTCCATCCCCTCCAGCTTCAGAACCACTTCCCCCGGGCTCCATCCTACCGAAATGTCAACGTATTCCCGCAGGTCAGCGACACGGAGTTTTCTCGCGAGTTTGTCGATGAATGTCGAGTCCAGCGTCCTGCCCAAGTCCAGCTGCGTGTAGTAATAGATCGTTCCGAGAAGCCCCATCGATTTCAGGCGTCTGGACGAGTTCGTGACCTTCACGTAAGGGAAGAAACACACCTTTCCGACATTGCATATCCGCCTGCTGAACTCCACGTCCTCGAGCAGGACGTTATAGTATCCTCCGCACTAAAAATACGCATCAGCTCTCACGCAGGTGTTGAAACCTGGCAGGGTGGCAGACCGCAGTTTATCTCGCATTGAAAAGTACTTGTTGGAGACCAGTCTCCGCGAGTTTTATCTGTTCGCTTCGTTCTGAAAATTCAAAGCCAGTCGAGAATGCGACAAGATCAGGGTCGGCTTTGAATGTCTCGCAAGCGTATGCGAGGTAGTATCAATCATTACTCTCTTATATGTTGATGTGACAGATACAAGGGATGGAACTGATGAACCGATTATCCGGATGCGCCGTACTTCTGGCGCTTGTGCTCGTACTTGTCCAGTCGGCTGCGGGTTTTGCGCAGTATGCGCCGCCCAATGATGTAACTATACCGCAGTATCTGATCGAACTGAACTACGAAACCAGCGGGAACTCAACGGTTGGGGTCGCGTGCGAGACCATCGTATTCAGGAACACAGGGGCTGCAAACCGATCAGAAGACGTGTGCGTCGCCGTGCCGGAGAATGCCGAGATCATGCAGGTCATGAAGATGGGGCACATGACCGATGCCGCGTCGGCAGAGGTTGCATACGGGCGAGAAGGAGAGCTTCTGTGCTGGAATATGACGCTTAAGTCAGGTGGTATGGCGATGTACTCTGTGCGATACGTCGTACCGCTCGGCGGCATGGGAACGTCTGACGTACCTGATGAATTTGTGAAGAAACTAACCGGTCATGCGGTTGCGAACTATCCGATCAACGCACTCATACTGAAGGTCAATACCGATACTGGCGATACCGACATCAAATTCACGGACGGATCAGGAAACCCGCTCGAACCGGATTCTGCAAGCCCGGAGGATGATGGCGGCGTCCATTATACGTGGGCAGGTCCGGTGGTGTTTGAAGAGTTGCATGTCGTATTTCCACAGCCGTCGCAGTCACAGCCATTGAACCGATGGATCACGTATGCGGTCATCGCACTGCTGCTTATCGCTGCGCTGACCTACCCGATAATTCATATTAAGAACAATAAGCTGAGAGGGGCAGACGGGGGGTTATCCTGCTCCGGGTGCGCTGTATGTAATAAAGGCAAGGATGACGCGGAGAAAGAACCAGGTACAGGCGGAGACTGGGAAGAGATGGACGAGATCATCACAGAGCTTACCCAGTCGAAGGAAGAGTTGATCCGCAAGAAAAAGGCGATCCTTGCGGTACTGAGCAAACTGGACGAAGATCATGATTCCGGCGAAGTTTCGGATGATGATTACAGGCGATTGACACTAAACTACAAGGATAAAGTGATCGAGATCATAAAACAGCTGGATAAGATGGATTGATTGGATGGATGATCCGTTCTGATAATATCACAAATTTTGCAGCAACCGCGCATTTGCATGACATAACGCAACCGCAACCGCATCGGCGGCATCAGCAGGCATAGGTTCGTTGATATCAAGCATTGCCCGCACCATCTTCTGCACCTGTTTCTTATCAGCCCTCCCCGAACCTGTGACCGCCTGCTTTACCTGGTTCGGCGTGTACTCGAAGACCTCGAGGTCGTGCTCGGATGCTGCAAGCAGGACGACTCCGCGTGCGTGGCTCACATCGATTGCAGACGATACATTCCTTGAAAAGAAGAGCCGCTCAATTGCAAGTTCGCCGGGTCCGCAAGTGTCCAGAACCGCATTTATTTCGTAGAATATGGTCTGGAGGCGTCTCTGGATCGGTACATCGGGCGACGTGAGGATCATGCCATATTTGATGCAACGGGCACCATCGATCACGCCAAAGCCTGTTTTCGCAAGTCCAGGGTCGATTCCGATGATGATCATGTATATTCCCGGCTGCCGCAGCCATCAGGGCAGCAGTGCTTCGCACTCAAACGTCTCTTCTCTGGAGATATCATATAACCTCCGGGGATTTGCCACGCCGCATCCCGCAAACCGGGTCCAGTCATGAAGATCACCGGAAAGTCCTGGATAGTACTCTGGCTCAATTCCTTTCGATTCGTCAGACGGCAAGGTTCATGCAAACCCTCTACTTCGGTAGATATTTCTCAATGATCGTATCGATCTCCTTCCTTCTTTTTGGATTAAGAAATATCTCCAATCCATAAGATGTCGGTTTCGAGAACAATAAACCGGATTTGATTAAATCTTTCGAGAACGTTCTTTGTCTCGCCCTTCAGATGCTTTGGTATCCCTGTGGTCAATCTATCAAAGCTTGTATGTGCGCCGCCCCATTTCCCGCGTCTTTTCAGCTTCTTTAGTATCGTCGCTTTCAGCACATCCGTATTGTTCATATTTTTAAACATCGATGGTAAGGTATATAAATAAATCCTCCTGTGTTATATTATGGAGAATGCCACACTGTTCATGGAGTTTTTCGGAACGAAAACCCCTGTATTGAAGGTACTGGATTTTCTGATAGATAACGAAGCTTATGATCACTCAAAGTCAGACATTGCGAGAGACGCTGGCATCAGCAGAGCAACACTCTTCAATATATGGAAAGTCATAGAGAGAAATGGTGTCGTGGTAGCGACAAGGGAAGTTGGTAGAGCCAGGATGTATAAACTGAATAAGAAAAATCCGATTGTAAAGAAGTTTATGGAGTTGGATGATGTGATATCGGATCATTATGCACCGCGGGCTGAAAACGAGATGCTGATAACCGTGTAGGGTAGTAGCGTCTCCGACCTCGATTGTAACCGCTCCACTACTGCACCCCGACACATCCTAAAATTAATGATCTGTGCTGCACATGTGAGCCGCCTGCTCACGCCCACATTCTTCAGGCATTCGTCCCGCTCGCAACCCCCTCACATCTCCCGCGTTTCATCACATACTGCCGCCTGTATGCCCGCGTAATCCGTGCGCCATCATCATCCACAACCCAACGTCCGCCCGCCGCCGTGCCAGCACATGCAAGCAGCAACACCGCGAGGCGTCAATCGCATCTGCCACCATCCGCATGCATCTCCATGCCCCGCATAACCCATTTCTCCGGCAATGGCTGTTTTTCAATCGAGTTACATCAAGATATCTGTTGCAACTTCTCCTGCACCCATAGATTTAGCAATGTATCTGCCGACACACCTCGCTTCTTTGCAAGGGATCGGACCTCTTCTGAGAGTTTACGGTCCAATGCATAATAGGTCATCTCGGATAGAATGCCCACCTCGAATTCTGCGGGTTCTGTCCGATCCCAATAATCTGCAAGGTCGTGTTTATCCCAGAATTCGCCAATATCCATGTAAGATTGTGCCTTTGAAATGGAGCTCTTATCTCTCATATTTCCTCCTTTCTCTGTCTGTCATATTCCGTGCTGACAGAATAAATGCACGCCTATCTTTTTTATATATAAAGAAAACAATAAGATATCGTCCTGCATTCGTTTGTCCCATCGCGGCATACACGTTCTCTCCGGCGCGATGTCCTTTTTCAACGAAACGAAACTCATGCGTGTTGACAAAGACCTCGGTAACTTCACACGGCTGAACGCTGTGTTTCCATTCAAGTTTCTCGATAATTTCATCGAACCAGATAATTCCTTCAATTCTCAATTACTTTGCCTCTGCTGCAGGATATTTTATATCCTTTATCCTTTATGAGGTTGTAAAGTTACCCACATGTTGACCAGTGTTTTGGACGCCCCGGGTTTGGATGTTCATAAAACTCTCAAGTATCAACCAATGCCCCGATAAGCCGACAGCTCCGCTCTCCCGCGTCTGCTCCCACACCCACATTCTCCAGGCATTCGTCCCGCTCGCAACCTCATCACATCTCCCGCGTTTCATCGCATACACTGCCTGCCGCCTGCATGCCCGCGTAATCCGCGCCGTCACCATCATCCACAACAAATCGTCCAATCGCCCACCCAAGTCACCGGAAAATCCTGCGATAGTACTCTGCCCCGATATCAACGCCCCATGCGGCATGGCGCACGTTAACATCCCGATCCATGCCAAGCGTCAGCAGATGAAGCACCCTGCGGTAGATCGTCACCGGTTCTTCGCCTGCCTCTGCCGCAAGGACGTCCATCCGCTGTTTCACGGCGTCAAAGTACCGTTCCCTGCCTGATTCTGTCATGAAGGTCATGCCGGTGGATGCAACCCTATCCGCAAGATCGAAATGGCTCGCAGCGCTGCCGACATCCTCGACGATCAACTCGTTCAGCCGGTCAAGCGACGCCTGCCTGAGTGCGTCAAGTATCGCTTTGTCGCTGCTCTCGATGTAGATCCTGTTGATCTCCTCGGTTCCTGACGCCCGCACAAGCAGACGCGAGACGATGGCGGTATCGGCGTCAGTCCGGGTATCCCGACTCTGATGGCTCTGCAGCACAAACTCGACCTTGTCATGATACGTGCCACCAGCCCAGAGCACCCTCTGTCCTGCAATGAACTCAGGCGGGTTGTCAAGCCATGAATTGATTATCTTTTCCTTTGGAGTATTGGGAGCCCAGATATCGAGCCGTACATCATGTTTTTCGCCGTACCTCTCTGTGTGTTCCTTCCATATCTCGCCCGGAGGCTTACCGTGCCATGCGATCATGGATGCGATCATGCATATCCCGATGATCCCATCCTTGTCAGGGAACCTTTTTATCGTGAAACCGCCGCTCTCCTCGCCCGCGATCGCAGCCGGCAGGTCGTACTTCTTCATCGCCGACGAGATGTACTTGAATCCGACCTCTGTGTCGATGCACGGGAATTTGTGCAGGCTTAGCACGTACTTGAGATCGACATCAGGATCGCTATCACCATCGCCTGCTATTCTCTTAATATTATAGAACGGATGCTGCACCAGCGAGTTGACCTGGTCCCATTCGGGCGTCGGTATATTATACTCACCCGCAAGCGCCCGCACCACATCATCGATTGCGGTGGACGTGGTTCCTGTGCGTATCACAATATGGTTCTCCCAGCCAAGCCCCCGAATTGTGAAATCGCAGAGCATCGCAAGGAGCTTATTTAAGTTGGTAAACCCGGTCTCATCAAGGATTCCACCGCACCGATCTCCATCGGTGTCGTTTGCGCATTCAAAGATGGCTCCAACCTGTTTCAGCCGATCCATCGTCGGAAGCAGCCACTGCTCCTCAGGATTGGCATAGAACCGCAGTCCAAGGAGATCGTCCTTCTCTGAGTCCATCGGAAAGACTGATTCCGCGGGAATCCCGAGGTTTTCAAAGATCTCGGGAATATAGCCTCTTGCCACGCCGTTCATGGCGTTGTGGATGAACCTGTGATCAGGCTCCGAGTAAAAATCTTTCAGGAGCGAGTCAAGCTTCTGTGATCTCAGGAAATCGGCGACCCACGCCACATATTTCTCCCGCATATTTATGTAGGCAAACCTGCTTTCGGACTCTGCCTGTTCCAGGTCGTATTTCTCAATAACGGGCACCCTCATGCAGATGATGTTTGCTTCTCTCTCGATGCGGTCGGTGACCGATGTCGGGGCAACATCGCCGTTCTCCATGTTCCAGCGCTGTCCCTGTGTCGAGAGCGGATTGTGGCTTGGAGTCATGTTCTCGCCGCCTGCCGCCTCGCCGCGCTCCTCTTCGCGGAGCCAGTACACAAGCGCACCTGTGGGCGACGGCTCCTCTGCAAAGCGCACAGGAAAGCCCCGCGCAAGGAAGATCCGTGCGCTCTCAAGCGCAAACTCCCGGGCGCCGATCCTTGTATCATAGGTGATCACCACAGCCCTGCCGCCCTTTCCCTGAGAGGTCTCAAGATCGTTACATATCGCAGCAGTCACGAAATCCGATCTCCTCTGGACAAAATCCTTGTTCACAAACGCCCTGAACCCGGATGTCCCGAATTTTATGTATTTTTTGTCGAATAATCTATGGAGAAGTTCTGTCAAGGCAGGATCGTCTGTCCGCTGCGCGAACCGATACAACTTGTCAGCGATATTGGCGGCAAGCGATGTCCGGAACGGTCTGTACCGCTTATCGTCGTTGAGCGATACAATCATCGGGAAGAGTTCATCCCTGATATGACCTGCGATCTTATGGAATTCCGCCCTTCCGAAGAGCGAAAAGAGCGCGGATATAGCCAGAGCGCGCAGGCTCTCCGCCTCTGCCAGCAACCCCTGTGTTTTCAGGTACGCTTCTTTCTTCGAGGGATACTCAGGATCCTGCCCGCTATATCTGTCAGTTATCCGGTTAAGGTCCGAATCAGGATATTCGATGGTCTCAAACCCGTACTGCCCGGGTTCTACAGCAAAGAGCTGCAACGACGCAAAGAGTACAGGCAACTGCTCGGTCGAAAAACCTGCGATATCCTCTCTTATCTTTGCCAAAAACTGCTTACTCACCCGGGTTGCCTCGCCTAAGATCTCCGCGTCATCTGTTTCTGTCAGAGCGACGATCAGGTCCGAGGTCAGTTCGGATATCTCAAGTTCGCTGGCACGGTGCTCTGAGATGGCTGTTCTTAATTCACCAATGTGTGCCAGTGCCGCAGAACGGTTCTGCGAGAGCGCCTGCCACCGCATACCATTATATAGAAGATCGGTTGGTTCTGTATGTTGTGCCATATTATGCAAATCCCCATGTTGCCGGTAATTATCTTTAATTACGATTTCATATTATGTTATTGTAAGGTCAAAACTAATAACCACACAGAAAAAGAGGCATATAGACGAGATGCATATAGCGGGATGATAACTCAAAGAGGAAGATGAAGTGAAGGGAACTACAAAGGGATGATTATCATGAAAAAAGGAGATAAACAGAAGGCAATCCAATATTATACGCAAGAACGCTGGGATAACTGGATTTCCCGAGTGAAAGAGAGCAATTTCAAGATAGAAGAGGAAGGTGACACCAATACAGCGGTATTCGTTAGCATGATGGATGATGTTGTACTTGCCTGCTTGAAAGTCGTTCGCGGACATAAAAAGAAGAAAGTATCCGCAGACGATGCGTTACATGCGATTTCAAGCATTAGCGAGATCGTGCTGGGTGAGGTCGCCCCGATCAACGAGGATACTGACATGATGATCCGGTCGCTCCAGTCCTCGCTGATCTGCGCACTTGCTTCGTGCGAATACAACATACAGGGCACGTATGACAAAAAGACGTCGCTCATCAAGCTGATCAAAAATGCAATCGAGGTGGAGGGTGACAATCAGGAGCAGGCGCTCGAATATCTCAGCATGGTCGGCGCACGGGTACTCGGCGGCAAACCGATGCCAGAGATCCTCTTTGACGTGCCTGACGGGCTGGTTGCCGAATGGTTGGACGGCGTTGACTCAATTGATGCCGCGATAACCTTTTCGGGCAATGACTGATAGATAAATGGGCGATGAATGGGGGATAAGCGTGTTGGAGGAGATGTGAGGGATGATGGAGCGGGGGAGGGGGCGCCGGTGACCGGACGTGGGCTTGTGCATGAACCGCGCACACGAACCGTGCTAACCATCGCCGGCTCCGACTCTGGTGGCGGCGCAGGCGTTCAGGCAGATCTGAAGACGTTTGCTGCGCTTGGCGTGCACGGCGCCTGCGCGATCACCGCGATCACCGCGCAGAACACTCTTGGTGTGCAGAGCGTATTTAATCTCCCTGAAAATGTGATCACGGGTCAGATCCGTGCGGTGCTCGATGATATACACGTCGATTACGTAAAAATCGGGATGCTATCCTCAAAAGAGATTGTCCGTCTCGTTGCAAGCCATGTCTGTGGTGTTAACGGCGTTCCTTTCGTGCTCGATCCTGTGATGAGCGCGGAAGCTGGTGGATCTCTGCTAACAGATGCTGCGCTTGGAGCGATGGTCTCAGAACTGATTCCTGCCGCAACAGTGGTCACGCCGAACGTGTTTGAGGCAGAAGCGATCACCGGTATCAAGGTCCGGGATACGGATGATGCGAAACGCGCGGCTGCGGCAATCGTTGATCTCGGATGCAGTGCGGCTGTTGTCACTGGCGGACACCTGCATGGCACCGATGTGCTCTGCGATGGCAGAGGCGAGGGAAAGGTCCGGTTGATCCCGGGAAACCTGATCAAAGGCGGGACGCATGGCGCAGGCTGCACGCATTCTGCGGCGATTGCAGCGTTTCTTACAAATGGGCTTGCCATACCTGATGCATGCATCGCTGCAAAGGATTTTGTCATGCATGCGATTCGGGGCGCGCCATCTGTGGGCGGCGGAGTCTCTCCGGTCAACCAGACCGAACACATCCTCATGGACGCGGCGCGATATCGGGCGATCGCAGATGTCAGCGATGCTGTGAAGAACATTGAAGCTTGCAAATCATTCGCATCACTGATTCCGGAAGTGGGGTGCAATATCGGTACAGCTATTCCGCATGCGCGGTCGGTCGAAGGCATTGCCGCGGTCAGATCGAGGATCGTGCGATTCGCGGGGGCAGCGCGTGCAATCGGACGGATTGAATTTGGTGCGTCATCCCACGTAGCGAGACTGATCCTTGCAGCCATGCGATTCGATCCGGAAGTCAGGAGCGCGATCAATATCAAGTATTCGGAGGAGATCATCTCTACCTGCGATGCGCTTGGTTGCACGATAGCATCCTTTGACCGGGAAGATGAACCGCCACAGCACCAGACCATGGACTGGGGCACTGCGCACGCAATCAAAGAGGCTGGCTATGTGCCACAGGTCATCTATGACCGGGGCGGCACCGGAAAGGAGGCGATGGTGCGGATTCTTGGCAGGAGTGCGGTGGAAGTGGCTGACCTTGCCATCCTGGTATCCATGGTCTGAAGATGTGTGAGCATTGCTGCGGAATAGTATTGGTCATAATTTTATCATATCAGTCGCAGGGGGTGCATCTGCCCGGTTTTACCGCGGCAACCATCCCTCAAACACGGACGTCTGTACCAAGCATCTCCCGAACCCTCCCGCATGTCGCAACCGAAACCGCCTTCATGTCATAGGGGTCTGCACATCCGCAGAGAAACATCGCAATCTCAAGTTCCGCAATCATGCGCGAGAGCCGGTCGATCACTGCATCCACGCCATCCATTGCGGGCGTAACCAGTGGCAGCGCAGTCCCGGCAAGCGACGCACCGAGCGCAAGCGACTTGGCGATATCGATTCCGGTACGCACGCCGCCTGTCGCAATGATCGGCACGCCGCATCCGGAACA
>JAIWAP010000018.1:0-20794 GCA_048634345.1 Methanobacteriota archaeon
ATGGCAAGCAGCCTTGCAGCAAGCAGGGCGCCTGCAAGATGTGTGAGGTTTGGGGAAACGCGGGGCATCTGATCCTGAATATGTGTAACAAGCAGTTTTTTGCTCTCGCTTATGTCCAGTAGATTCTGTGCAAGGCTGCGCATAGCATCAGGGGTCTCACTATGGCGATCTTCCACGATCTCCCTGGCAAGTTCTCTTGACTCCGGGATTGACCCCTGGTAAAAAGAATACCATTCAAACAGACGCTCCCTAAGGAGGTTTGAGACTTCGTTCAGCGTGTCAAGCGCATCGATGTCCTGGATGACTCGTTTATCCCCTGATGCAAACAACGGGAGTGAAATTTGCTTTTTTGCAAGCTCGATGGTTATCTCATGCAATAAAACTCGATATTCCTCTTCAGAACTGGCAAACCCGGCATCGAACAACCATGCACGAAGATTTGTTACCGGACTATCCAAGCCCGGTAATAACCTGCGAACAATCGCAGATGAATCTGCCATTTCAATCCTTGATCAAGACCGGCACTTTTGCCTCGCGTGTGAACATGATCGGCAGAATATTCAGCACCCCGAGCAGGTCACCCTCCTTGATCTCGCCAGTCTCCTGCCCGAGTATGTACGCAACCTTGATGCACCGGTCACTCTCAACAGTCGCAATACCTCCCCCCGATCCGACACGCACAATCGACGCGAGTGCGTGAGGGGAAAATGCGCACAGAAGGGCGAGCAAATCTTTCTGCAAATTGATCTCCCTGATCCTGATCTTCTCAGACGCACTCTTTGCAATCGTTATATTCTCATCTGCGACAACCATCTCCCATTTGGCGCGGGTCGCTATCGTGAATTCGTAAGGCGATGCCTCGACCTTGACTCGCTTTGGTCCATGGTCGGTTGAAGAAACTATCTGTATGGTTTGAGATGCCATGTCTTCACATAATGATTTATGATATAATAGTTTTTCCAAAAACAGCAAAGCCAGAAAAATAGAGTGCAGAGAAGTGCGCCGCCGCCCATTTGCATATCTCTTACTCGTTCTGCTGTATATCGCAAGGGGTGCGATCCCGCACATCCGACGCGGGAACGCGCCAGCGCAACAACCGCAACAGCGACAGCAACAGTCAGCACCTCCAAAAGGTCCCCTAATTTTCTTGCACCAAATCAGGATAACTACGACTTATTTTGAAGTTTAAGCAAAGCATATATCCAATTAACCAACAATTCCACCTGTATCCGATCTGAAAGGTGAATCGCAATGAGAAAGGCATTGGTATCTGGCATTCTGTCGCTGATCTGCATCGCAGTGCTTGTTATGTCAGGCTGCATCGAGACCGGCACCCCCCCAGGCAGGGGCAACGATACGCCCGCCGAGGCTGCTGATTACCTGATACTTGCTCCAAAGACGCTATTTGTCGGGAGCGAGAGTTCAATCAGCATGTCTGCGTTTGCAGGCGACGAACACGTCCCCACAGAACGGCACATTGAGTACGCGCTTCTGGATAGCAACGAAACGAAAGTTCCTCTCGTTCGCGCATCAACAGGCGAATCCGGACACTCGGTCGCACGATTTGAGGTTCCTGCAATCGAGGAAGGCACGTATTCGCTGGTTGCAGAGCCTGTTGGTACTGATGAGGCGTACACTGCAACGGTCAGGGTTTTGAAGAGCAACCCGATCTTCATCGAGACTGACAAGCCGATCTACAAGCCAGGACAGACGATCCACGGTAGACTCCTCCTCCTGAACAATAACCTCTTGCCACTTGCAGATTCCGTGGAACTGGAGATTGCCGACGCGAAAGGGATCAAAGTCTTTCGGAAGACGCTTGGAACGAACGATTTCGGCGTATCCACGTTTGATCTGCCGCTATCAACCGAGCCGAATCTCGGAACATGGAAGATCAAAGCAGTCTCTGGCGAATCAAAGTCGGTTCTGGATATCCGGGTCGAGCGCTACGTGCTCCCGAAGTTTGGGATCGAGCCGGATATCGGGAAAGACTGGTTCCTTGTCTCTGACCTGATCACGGGCACCGTCTCTGCGAACTACTTCTTCGGAAAACCGGTCGAGGGTTCTCTTGAGATCGAGGCGTCAAAGTATGTCGGCACGTGGGAAACCTACGCCACATACAGCGCCCTTCTCGAGAACGGCTCTGCCGAGTTCGAACTGCCAGCAGTCGAGTGGATTGCAGGGACTTACGGCGCAGGCGGGCAGGGCAGCCTCATGCTGAACATGTCGGTCACAGATACCGGAAATCACACCGAGACTACGACAGAACTCCTGAAAATCGTAGAATCGGACATGATTCTCCATCTGATCCCCGAATCCGGCATCGTGAAGCCAGGACTCTTGTTTGAGGTGCTGATCGTGACAGAAGACCCTGACGGAAACCCGATCAATGCGGACGTTGATGTGAGAACCACGTTCCGTCAGGAGGGCTACACTGAAACTGTGGGAGAGGATGTCGTTTCGACCGAAAACGGGGTTGCTATCGTGAGTTACATGATCCCGGACAACTGCACTGGCGCCTTCATCGAGGCGACGTGCCGCGACACGAGCGGCTCAACAGTGCGACAGTATGCGGATCTTGATGCTGCGTACTCCCCTGGTGCAAGCTTCATCCACATCGCACAGACAAGCGAGGGCGTGCCACATATCGGCGACACGATCACCTTTGCCATACGCTCGACCAACTCGGGCACGGTATTTTATGACATCTACGCGAACGGTAGAACCGTGTACTCAGGCACTGGTGAGCGATCAGAGATTGCGGTCCCGGTCACGCCGCAAATGACCCCATCCGCAAAGATCGTGGCATATATGATCAACCCGAATTGTGAGGTCTCTGCCGACGTCCTACCGTTTGACGTTCGTTTCGAGACGAGCGTCGATCTAACGTCGGCTTTTGATAGCGAGACCGTATCTCCCGGTGATTCAGTGAGAGTTGCCTTTGATGCAGGGGCAAAGTCGATGATCGGCATCGCAATCGTTGACGAATCGGTCTATGCGCTGAGTGCTGGCAGGCTCAACCTCAAGCAGGTCTTTGACGAACTGGAAAAGCGGTTTATGGCACCTCAGATCGAGATCCATCCGGAATATGGCTATTATGACCGGCGTATTGGAACGTACGAGATTCTGGATGATGCGGGCATGCAGGTGCTTGCATCACCGTCATTCGAGATTCCAAGGACGCCGGAACCAGAAATGCCGGTTCCGGGTGCGGTGGGGGGATGGAAAGGGGGCGCAAATAGGGAAGTGTTTGCGATGGACGTGGCGGTTGAGGAAATTTTGGACGGGGCATCGGCGGTGGAAGGGATGGGGGAGCCTGTGCCCGGTACTGTACCAAACGCGGCAGAGACTGGCAAACTCGCAGTGGTCAAGCGCGTGCGCCAGTTCTTCCCGGAGACATGGCTCTGGCTGCCGGACCTCCTCACCGACGATAGTGGTCGTACATACATCGATCTCACTGCACCCGACAGCATCACGACGTGGCGGCTTCATGCAGTCTCGTCATCAGATGCGGGCATCGGGATATCAGAGGACAGTCTCACTGTATTCCAGGAGTTCTTCCTCGATCCTGATCCCCCATACTCCGTGACCCGTGGGGAGGTCTTCCCTGTCCGGGTGCAGGTCTACAACTACCTCGATACGCCGCAGGATGTTAGATTAACACTCTCTTCCGGCGGCTGGTTCAATAGCATCGGCGATGATGTGGCAAGCGTGTCGATCGGCGCAAACAGCGTGGAAGACGTTAGTTTCACGATTACGCCAACAAAAATCGGTACCCATGCCATTGAGATCACAGCACAGACAGAAAGGATGGCTGATGCCGTGAAAAAGGACATCATCGTTGAGGCAGAGGGGACGAGGCAGGAGATCGTTGAGAACGGAAATCTGGAAGCGGGCAGCACCACGCTTGATGCCGCGCTTCCTCAGGGAATTGTTTCTGATTCCGGGGTTGTTCTGGTTAGTTTCACGCCAAGCATAGTTGCACAGACGATAAATGGCATAGATAGCCTCCTTAATATGCCGTTTGGTTGTGGCGAACAGAATATGATCATGTTTGCACCAGATGTTGAGATCCTACGTTATCTCAAGGCGACTGACCAGACCAACCCCGAGATTCAGGCAAAAGCTGAACTCTTTATCACAACTGGCTACCAGCGCCAGCTCACATTCAGGCACAACGACGGCTCGTTCTCTGCCTTCGGGGAGGGTGGGGGCGAGGGCGGCAGCCTCTGGCTCACTGCGTTTGTGCTGAACTCGTTTGCAAGCGCACGGGACGTGACATCGATCGATGACTCGATTCTCAACGATGCTTCTGACTGGATCTGTGTCCATCAGAGTGCGGATGGTTCATGGGAATCGGTCGGTTTCATCTGCCATGAGGAGATGATCGGCGGAATGGAGGGCAGATATGCGCTCACGAGCTTTGTAACAATAGCACTCGCCGAATACGGGGACGCGGGCCCCGCTGTCCTCGAACAGGCGCAGACATACCTCGAAGATAACTTAGGCGACCAGACCGATCCTTATTCGCTTGCGATAGGTTCTGTCGCACTCCAGAAGATCAAAAGCCCGACCGCTGACGCAGCGCTTGAGAAGCTCGTGGCGATTGCAAAGGAAGATGAAAACGGCGTCTACTGGGGACCGGACGAGACGCCAGTTAGTGAATTGGAATCTGAATCTGACACGGATCCAGGTCCGTTCCGGTACGGTCACCCGCCTTCGAGCAAGAACATCGAGATCACGGCTTATGCCGCGCTTGCCCTGATCGATGCAAAGCATCCGCTTGCAAACGACGCCATCAAATGGATTGCATCCCAGAGAAACTCGCTTGGTGGATTTTCATCGACGCAGGATACGGTTATGGCGCTAAAAGCACTGATGACCGCAGCAACGATGCAGGGCAGGGATATCGACGCCACTGTGACCATATCTGCTGACGGCACCACCATCAAGGAGATCGGAATCGATGCAGGGAACTTTGATGTGCTCCAGACTGTCCGGGTGCCGGATGGTGCAGGTGAGGTGCAGCTTACGCTTACCGGAACCGGAGAGGTAAATTATCAATTGGTAAAGCGGTTTAACATGATCCTTCCGGAAATTGCGCCGGTATCCGACCTGCAACTGGATATCGTCTACGATGCAACCGATGTTGCTGTAAACGACATCGTAACTGCGCACACGCGGGTTATCTACACCGGAGCAGCCGATTCCACCGGCATGATGATCGTGGATGTTGCTGTGCCAACCGGATTTGCGCCGGTCACGGGGAGTCTGGACCGGCTGGTTGCGGATGGCACGATCACGCGCTACGAAATCGCTGGCAGGAAAGTCATCGTCTACGTGCTTGACCTACCGCGGGGGACCGAACTCTCATTTGACGTCGAGATGCGGGCGCTCTTCCCGGTACAGGCGATTATACCGGACAGCCGGGCGTATTCGTACTACGATCCCGAGGTCTGTGCAGGTGTGCGGGGCGGAGAGATTGTGGTTGGTGCGTAAGAGCGGGTAGTTAGGGTGGTTGGTTGGGTGCTTCCCACCACTGTTTTTAAGATATCTTAAGTAGAATGTTTGTATAATAACCGCGTGGAGGTATGCCGCCGATGGAGATTATGTATAATATCCGGACACTGGAAAAATTGATAGATTATGGCATGGAAGACTGGTTGATTGATAAAACTCTTAGTAAACTCATACAATATAAAACAAATGAGATGGAGCATGAATTGCAGGAATTGGAATATTCCATGAAAAAATTCGAATCGAAATACAATATAGATTCAGAAGCGTTCTATAAAAAATTTGAAGAAGGTAATTTGGGGGATGAGATGGATTTTTTTGAATGGCATGCTCTTTGCGATATGCACACGCGGATCATGGGGCGGCTGAATATCGCAAAAGGGGGATATGATTGAGTATACGCAGATATTTCGATGAAATAAAGCTACGTCTGGTACTTGATCCTACTGTAGAGTCGTTTGAGGTAATAAGTGAGAAAATTGAGGAAAAAGAAGGATATCTGAGGGTTACAATCAAATTACCCGGCGATAGTGTGATGCATTGCTTTGAGTATGTGATATCAGATGGATCAATTGGAATTTCAAAATACAGTTTTCACTGGCATGACGTGGCAGGGAATTTGATTTGTAGGTGGGACAATGCCCCACATCATCCTGAACTTGATAATTTCCCACATCATATCCACACAAAGGATAAAGTGAGTGTGTCGAGCGAAATGGATCTTAGAAAAGTTTTGAATGAAGTGAAGGCTGCTCTTGAGCAGCAAAATGCCGGTGTGCGGGGTGGGGAGATTGTGGTTGGTGCGTAAGATAGGCGAGGGCGGACCTCCCTACATTGCATAAACTTAAAAGAGCCGAGGTTGCGGATTTGAAGCACGGAACTGAAAAACCCCATCATCTTTTTATCCGTGTACGCCGTTTATAATAATAATGTACCCGTTTGTAGATGTTATCTCGAAACTTGGGAAGAGGTCTCGAAGATATCGGTTCTACCGGCAGCTATTAAGTCTGATTGCGTTCTTTCTGCTCTGGTATGCACTGCTGCTCAGTCTCAGCGTGCCAACCGTCTTTGCACGGTACAGCGCCCACGATTTCATGCTGCTCGGGCGTCCCGTACATGCGAAACTATTGTGCACCGCCGCAATCGCTCTTGTTCCGGCGGTTGTTTTCTCATTTTTGATCCGCAAAAAGCAGGTAAACGTCATCAAGGTGATTGAGAGCAGATATCCCGTGCTGAAAGAGCGGCTTCCGACCGCTTATGATAATACAAGCATACATAACCCAATTGTGGACGATCTGTCACTTAGTGTGACTGGTGACATCTCATCGGTCAGATGGTCAAAGATCATCAGCAAAAACGGACTTATCATGCTGGTAATGACATCTGTCGTACTAACTGGCGTTGTTTCCTTTGTATCGTCTCCGGATGCGCCCCGCCTTATGACGCCGGAGCAGATCGAGTCCGCGATCACGCCGGCAGATGAGGATGAACGCGAGGCGGCTGCTGATGAGGCGCGTTACCAGCAGATGCTCTCTGAACTCGGATACGAAGCCGGTTCAGGCGAGAGCGAGATCGCACAGATATACGGGAAACCGTCGGTTGCCGTGATCGAGGGAACGAGCATCGAACTGATGATGTTTTCGGATGCCGGCATCGGGCAGAGCGCACGCAGGACAGAGAGTGATCAGGTGAACTTTATATCAGGAACCGTGTACGCCGCAACCCCCGTCTCATCCGAGACCTACATCGACAAACTTCCGGAGGAGAACCGGGACCTGATTAAGGCGTACTTCATGGAGATGGCTGAGGCGGGTTAATGATCGGACGGTAATCAGATGCTGTTTGCAAATCAGAGTCTGGCAATGTGGGCGTTTTTCTTAAGCGTAATCCCGCTAATAATCGTGTATCTGCTCAGACCGAAGGCAAAGGATGTGCTGGTCCCGTCCATCATCTTTATCACAGCGGTAACGCAACAAAAAAAGAAATATGCAAGGGTGTTAAGCAAGCTCATCAAAGATCCTCTATTTTTAATCCAGTTACTCATCCTGCTATCCCTGATTCTTGCGATAGCCGCGCCTTACGGAGTAAAACGCATGGAAGTTAGCGGAGAGTACACCGTGATCATTCTGGACGGATCTGCGAGCATGCAATCAGGAAACAAGTTCGATAAGGTCACCCGAATTGCAGAAGACCATCTCACCGCGCAGAATAGCATCATACTCGCAGAGAACGTTCCCATACTTGCTTTGCGCGGCGGGGACGTGGAAGCAGCAAAAAACGTGCTTGATAGCCTCCCGAAGACTGCCACGACCGCGGACCTGTACCAGGCGATCACGCTTGGCAGCACGCTGCTGACCGACGGGGGCGGCAGGATCCTTGTTATATCTGATTTCACGAACTGGGATGGTGAAGACCCACACATTGCAAAAAAGCTTGCGGAAGGGGATGGAATCGATGTATCATTCATGAGGGTCTCGGATGGGAAAAATAAGATCGCCATAACTGGCGGATGGTTGTCACCCATCGATGATAAATATCAGTACACATGTATTATAAAGAACTATATGAGTTCTGATGCAGACGTGGCAGTTGACGTCATGTACAGCGAAAAGCAGTCCGCAGACACGTACGATCTGAAGATCGGGGCACACGACAGCGAATACTTCTCTCTTAAGGATATTTGTGCCGGGACAACCGAGATAACGCTACATCCGGACGATGATCTGATGGTTGACAATCGTGCGCACATCATCGTGCCGTTTCGGCAGACCCGGAGCGTGCTATGCATATCTGACTATGAAAATTCCCCGTCGGCAACCGTGCTAAAATTGCTGCCGTCTGTCGATGCCGTGTTCCTGTCGCCCGGTGCGGGTGAGCTGCGCAATATCAATATACACGACTACGATCTGGCGGTGGTCGGGCTTTGCAACGAGAGCCCGGGCGCAGGGCTATACGAAAATCTTGCTGATTATGCGGCGGCAGGCGGCGGCGTTGTGGTGATGGCGCAGGAGAGCCTGCTTCTACCAGAGACTGATACAGGGAGGCTACTGCCTGTGGTCCCGGTCTCGATGGCAAACGAGACCACGCTTGAAAAAGCGCTAGGGGGCGTGATGGGTGATATCGACGTCACCGATATCGCGATCGGGCACCATTTGAGCGTGGATGCGAAGACTGATGCAGTGGCATGGGTAACGTCTGACGATGGCGTGCCGATCATCTCGTACTGGAGAATCGGAGCTGGAAAGGTCGTTTATTTAGGAATTCCTGATATAATGGGTGATGATGCGTGGAGTGACTTTCATACCAAACCCGAATACCCGATCTTCTGGCTGAATCTGGTCGATTATCTATGCGGGGCAAGCAGTGTCGAGGAATGCAACATGCAAACGGGATCGACCGTGCGGTTCGATCTGAAGACGAGGATTTTGACGCCTGAGGGGCAGTCGATCAAGACTGACAACCTGCTGCTCGACCAAACAGGCATCTACCAGCTTCCTGACCGCGCGATTGCGGTCAATCTGTACAATGCGAAGGAATCAAACCTTGTGGACGGCGGTGGTGCGGTGAGTGAGACTCCGGGGGCTCAGAAGGACGTAGTGACGACGAAGACCGACGTAAAAAAAGAGCATGACTGGATTTTGCTAACGATTGCGCTCATGCTGCTGTTTACCGAGTTGTATTACCTGCGCTACAGGGGTGAACTGTGATGGCGGACATCGTGAGTGCCATGAATATCATGAACCTCCTGGATATAACCGCTATAACCGGCATGATGTTCGTAGATCAGGAGGTCCTCTATGCAATCATTCCTATTCTCCTGATTGGCGCGTATTATCTCAAAAAAAGCACAAAGAAGATACGTGTACTGAACAGGATGGTTGTTGCAGCCTTGATCATCATCGCGCTCGCATCCCCTTACACCCTGACCACACACACGATAACCGATGCTGAGCCAACCATCACTGTCATCGATGACCGGTCCACGAGCATGGAGATCTTCAATGCGACTGTCGCAGACGGGGTATACGGTTTCATACACGACCGCAATCCGTCAGCGCAGATCAAGACGTTCTCAGGCGATCAAACACCGATCGGAGATAAGATCCTGCAGTATGCCCGGGGGAATGACCATATCGTCCTTGTGAGCGACGGGAACGGCAACTGTGGAGCCGGACTGGCAGACGCGGTCTCAGTCGTCTCAGGAACCAATACAACGGTCTATCTGATCTGCCAGTCCCCTGATCACAACGATGTGAGCGTCGAGATCATCGGAAGCAAGAACGTGATCGTTGGAAACAAGAACACATTCAGGATCGTGGTGCAGCAGGCTGGAGCGCACGCCGCGTACGAACTGACGGTCAAGGTGGACGATGAGGTCATATACCGCAGCGAGATCGAGCAGTTTGACCGGACAAAGGCTCTCCCGATCACTCATGCGTTTTCCACACTCGGCACCCATATCATCTCTGCGAGCGTTACCCCTGACCCGGGGGGGATGATCATTTCCAGTCGAACAACGCCTTTGATAAGTCGGTGTACGTCGTTCCGAAGCCCGCGATCCTGCTGATCACGGATGAAGAGTCGAATCTCAGGGATACCGTCTCTGACCTCTACGATGTCACTGTGAGCGGCTCAGGATCTGCCGTTCAGGAGAAATACAAGGCGGTCATCCTTGATGACCGGTACATCGAGTCGATGCTGCCGGATGATCTTAAAGCGCTCAGGGATATTGTGAGTGATGGTCGCGGGCTGGTCGTTGTCGGCGGAGACCGGTCGTATGACCGTGGCGACTATCTGGACTCTGATTTCGAGAAGATGCTTCCTGTCAAGTCGTATCCGAGCGAGTACTACGGCAGGAACGATGTGGTGTTTGTTATGGATATCTCTGCAAGCACGTTTTCAGAGATCGTCGTTGACACCGGGGTCACGTTCCTTGATTACGAGAAAGCGCTGATGATCGACATCCTCTATGACCGGGACTTCAAGGATGATCGTGTGGGCATGGTCGCTTTCGGCGGAAAGGCGTACGAGGTGGCAGGTCTGACGTATCTCGGCAACGACGCCGCAAGAGAGTCGCTGAAAGAGAAGATAGTGACGATAGAGCCGAAAGGAGAGATCACAACCACGCTTGATCAGGGGCTTGCGATGGCAGAGGAGATGCTCAGTAATTCAGTCGGCTCAAAAGACGTGATCATCATATCAGACGGCAACATCGATGCAGGCATCTATGAGAGTTCGCTCTCTGTTGCTGATAGGATGAATAACGCAGACACAAGGATGCATTTCATCCATGTGATGAGTTCGCCAACCAATCTGGTGACCAAGTTCGAGGATCTCGCCCGCGATGTGGACGGCACGTATCAGCAGACTACGTATCCGGCATCAGTCGCAATCTCAACCGCCCAGCCAGACGTAGAACCCGCGCCAACACCAACACCGCCGCCGGAAGAGCCAGGCACATACGCAGTCTCGACATTCACAAAGAAACACTTCATAACCCGGCACCTTGACATCTCAGCCACGATCACCGGCTACAACGATGTCACATCAAAACTCGGCGCAAAGAGGCTTGTTGTCACCGGCGAGGGAAAGCCGATCGTCTGCGCGTGGAGATACGGGCTTGGGCGGGTCGTTTCGTGGAGCACCGACAATGGCGGTGAGTGGAGTTCTGCGCTTTACACCGGCAACAACTCGCAACTGATCTCGTCGGTGGTCAACTGGGCGATCGGCGATCCGAGATCAGAGGAGGGCATCGTCATCGAGGCGGACGACGTGTCCCTGGGCGACGTCTGCGAGATCACCATCATGTCAGATACCATACCTGACATGGTGTTTGGCGGCGATGCGCTCGATATCTCACGAATTGCTGAAAATACGTACAAAACGAGCATCAATCTGGACGCAGAGGGCGTTTACTACTTATCTGATTACGGGATCGCGGTGAACTATCCGGTCGAGTATCGGGATGTTGGGATGAACCCGGACGCGGAGAAAGTCATCCAGTTGCACGGCGGAAGGGTGTATAACGAGAGCGAGACTGATATGCTGCTCTCTGATGTGAAGCGGAGATCGGTCAGAACCACGCATGAGCCGGTGAGCCGGAAGACATCGTTCATCCTTGCAGCACTTGCACTCTTCCTGATCGAGGTGATCGCCAGACGGGTGCGGGAGATTGCAAGAAGGAAGGATGCATGAATGGGCGCGGGATGGTTTACATCATCTTCTCAATTTCGGCAAGCGCGCTACCAATCTGCATCGCCTCCGATTCAACAATCTCTCCACATACGTGTTTATGGTGTGGAAATGTCGAAATGCCCCTATGGTGCGGCGCGTTGTCCCACCGCACAACCATAGTATCGCCATCGAAAACATGGTATGCATACCGCCTTGTGACCGGCGTCTCATGCTCCCACACCTGAAGATACTAGTGTCGCGACAATTTAATTTGTGGACATAATAAAAAATCTCCATATCATACTATATGTCGCTGTCACGTGGCGATTGATGATGCCCATAACATTCTTCGACTTCTCAAGATTGCGTTCTCAAGAAGGCTTTATATAAGATGGGTTCTTACCTGCCAACTACATGAAACGTGGGGAACTCCGCAATGATTTATGCACGATAACCTTTTTGACTGATCATGTAGTGATGACGCCGAAGTATCATGTGAAGATTTCGGTTGGAGACAATCGCCGCGGCACAGGGATTATCCGTAAGACCTGTGAAGAGATGGATATTGGGGGCAGGAATTGTATGCGCGGAACGATGAATCGCTATGTACAGGCTCGGCACTTAAGTCCGGGGTTTAGTGACTGAATCCATCACGATGCTTTCTCATGTGTTTGGGGGTCGGGCGTGAACTGGATGATAAAAAGGGTTTTGTGGGGCGGCGGGCTCGTGAAACTGAAGCGAACATGTCGGAAGAACACAAACCTTCAAGTACCGCGACGACGATACTATTCTATCAGAAGTGATATATAACGCATGATAGGAACATGTGAGAGGCACACCATGGCAGAACCAATTCGACTTGGGTTAATTATAGACGATCCCGAAGACGTGCGTGAGTTTGAGGAAAACATGATAAACCCAACGATAACAAAAGAACAAGTAGAGTTCTTCAAACGGGCGATCGAAGTGCATAAATCACAAAGATTGTGATTTATGCATCCACATTTCTCCGATGATGAATTACGGGTAGTTTCATATACGGAACGTCATGATGTATCACGCTTCGATTCAGCAGCAAAAGAATTAAATGATTTTTTAAAAGAGGATGCACTCAAAAACAAAAAAGACTCTGTCAGTAAAACATATCTTTGCTACCATTCTAACCAGTTGGTTGGATATGTGACACTCCTCACCGACATCATCAGAAAAAGAGAGGTTCATTCCGATGAACATATTGCAGGATATTCATACGGTGAATATCCTGCAATAAAAATCGCTCGGTTAGCAACAGATAAGAAATACGAGAAAAGGGGGGTGGGTACGTTTTTATTATTGGCTGCGCTTGGTATGACCGTGGACCTATCTAAAAAAGTCGGTTGTCGTTTTTTAACAGTCGATTCAAAGCGACAGTCGGTTGGATTCTACGAAAAACATGGTTTTAAATTGGTTAAAAAACATGAAACAAAGAATGATCCACCAATGTATCTTGATATAATGCCAGCAATTAAAAAAATGGAACCGATTACCGCAGAACTTGATGATTTCATGTAACCAAAGTCAGCACAGGTCTACATAGCATCAAAAAAAGTCTATACATGCCCATATCGTCCACCTCCGCCGCGCTTACACCAACACACAAACACGCGACCCCCATCGTGATGCCCGCATTTTAATGCGGGGTGCGTGACTGCTCTCCGCGTTCGTTCTCATGCTTGTATAAGGCAATAGAGAACTAAACTCTTCTAAAGTGCTGAAATTCAGGCGCACACCATCACAAAAATGCGGTATTCACAAATTTTATGTTGATGTAGATGCGTGCAGTTATCCCAATAAAAAATATTTACCATTTACTTCTATAGTAATTTTTTAAGAGCTTACCTTCTTCGGCTTGTGTAATAATATCATTTACAAGTCTAATCATATTATTTATATTATTGAAACTTTTTTCGAAATAAAATATTAATTTTGAATCTTCCCCTGAATATATATTCCTCCATAAAGCTGGTTTATACCTTGCAATAGCACTAGCTACAAAGATTAAAATAAAATCTCTAAGTATGGCTGAGGTTTTCTCATACCTAAGATGCAGGATACGAGACCCAATCTTTGATTCCAGATTTGCATAGTCTTTATCAGAGTCATACTCTAATAGTTTATCCAATAATATTGCATTTCCATTTGAAATTGAAATATCAGTTTTTTGCGATAATAAAATCCTCTGGTCATTATTATCAAAATTGGATATAAATGAACTAAAAGAAGATGGATAATCCAACATGCTCAGTGTGTGCACAACTCGTTCAAAAAAACCACCGTATAAATTATAATTAAATCTTATACCACTTATACCATTATTGGTATTTACATAAATACCATGGTGAAGTTTGGGTTTATCAAAATCAACTAATGAATGCAATAAAAAAGCAAATAAATATGAAATTGAGTAATAATAAAAGATTGGCTTGGTATCGGCGCTAGCTATTTTACCCACTTCGAAAAATTCCTTTGCATTTTTTAGGAAAATTGTGCAATGTGAAATTCTCTTCTTTCTCCTATAATTTCTTATGTTCAGGGGATACGGAATATCAAACTTATTATTTAAATTTTTAAAACAATCAACTGCTTCTTTGTAATTTTTCTCTTCTAATTTTTCCAATAATTGATAAAGAGTTTTATCATAAACGTATGGTATCATTTTCTCATTGAATAGTCCCCATATATTCAAATCCTCATTTAATTTCTGAATTCCATTTTTGGCTTCATCAACACCAGATTCAAGATCGTCAGTTTTATATTCGATATCATCAATTTTATACTCAAGATCATCAACTTTGGATTCGAGATTATCTGTTTCTGCCATAAACTCGAATGTGAGTGATAGTCATATATTAGCCTTTGGAATGCTGAAGTATTTGTTTCAATTATTCTCTATGTGCCAAGCGTGCACCTCCCTAAGCACACCGTCTATAAAGTGCGGAATAAGTCCGCATCCGCATAGGGGCGGATGGCGTGCTTAGCGGGGGTGGGTGATGGACCTTCATCAATCCGAAAAATAGGCGCGTAGAATAGCTGATGAACTTCACCGCCGGAATACTTCTTCTGTAACACTCTCATTCAAGTTAAAATATATATGCGGGGACGTTAATTAGAACTCTTTATATTTACCTTTGCGCCAAATGGCTACTCCTTTAAAGATAAGAATTACTTCTGACAATTTAAACTGAACATTGCGCCTGAATTAAAATACAAAATTCTCGCAAACCGATATAAATGCAAAACCCTCGAGCATCAGCGCCGGGATGCTCCGTTCTTCAGAACGCGGTCGGTGACTGGACTATAAAATTATCTAAAAATTAAGTTGCTGAGACAATAGTGATTGGTGAGTTTAACACGAATTTTCAGTGTTGAATAGCCCACAATACTATCAAAATCAATAGATATAATTTTAGCAACAATCTTTGATTGTCTGAGTATCTTTAATGCGTTTTGTTGCATTCAAACCCGGCGTATAGTATTTTTCCATGCACCGCGCATATTTATCGCAGCTTCCCATTCCATCCAGTCGTCTTCTTCCTTTATCGCAGCCCCCCGCTCCAATTTTTTGGAGAAATCGCTAAAATCCATGCTATACTTTCTTTCAAACTTTTCGATGATGCACTCATAGTGATCGAGTTTATGCGTGACCATATCCCGAAGTACATCTCTGAAGAATGTTGTAGGCGAGTCGTACAAACCGATATCCAAAAACGGTTTTGCGAGACTTTCCAGATCAGGGGTTATCTTGCAATCAGTCATGGTTCACCCAGGTTCACATTCTCTTGTGCCGCGTTTATATATCTTTCCGATCCTGCCTGAGACCTGCCGTTCCGGTCGAGGTGATTGCCAGAAGGGTGCGGGAGATCGCACGAAGGAATGATGTGTAGAATGTGCGCGGATAACACCGATATCAGCACAATCCAGTCATCCGGCTCCACTCGCACTCCTGCACCCTTCCCTCTGACCCCGAAAACCACGGGTGGATCGCCCCGCCGCCCTCAGCCATTCCGAAAGGTTGAAATGATATACGATGCAAAGAGATAGTACTTTATTGGTGACCCACATGAACCGAAAACAATCTTCTGACATAACAAGTACCACCATCGAAGATCACACAGGTTATCAGAGTACGCTTGCCTTTATTCTGCTCACTGACGTGGTTGATGGCACATCCATCCACGAAGACGCAGGTCGCCTCGGCGAGATGGAATTCAATGAAAAGATCAGGAACGTGATTGGGTATACGTTTCTGAGACGGGTGCTGGATGAACTGCATGGTCCGGAGATCGGATCGGGCGATCTCTCAGAAAAACCGGATGAGCTTACCGACAAGCAGTGGGAGTCAATCATAAAGCGATCAGATATGAAATGGGACAACTATCGCAAATACACCTACGAATTCGAGAAGGATAAATGTAAAGGGTTCTTCTCATCCGGTCAATCCGGTAAACGGGCTGAAGTGGAGATGTTTCTTGCCGAATACACTGATACGGTACACTCTGACGTCGGGGCATTGATATACACAAAAGAAGGCGAGAAAATACCGCTTTCGCATGGGTTACTGCACCGGATCGACACGATCTTTGAACTGGATAAGAAACCGGGCGTGCTGCTGACCAAACGGATGCGAAAGAAGAGCTTTGGGGAGCATATAAAACGGGCTGAACGCGACCTTTATGAGAAATAATCGCCAAGGTGATATGATGAAACTGGAACTGCAAAACATAGGTGGATTTACAGGTGTTCATACGTTCGATATCCGGAAAGGGATCAATCGCATCACTGCGCCAAACGCCAAAGGAAAATCAAGTTTGCTGCGGGGAATACAGTGTCTTGCCAGTGATGACGAGGCTGTATTCCGAGACACTTTGAATGACGACAATGATACCGGCAGCATCAAGCTTGATGACGAGTATGTGCGCAATCTACGGCGTGTAAACAACATAGTGCAGGCAACTCAGGCGGACGACCGCACATTCTTTGATGAGAATAGCGAATGGCGCAACGCAGAGAAGATCGCATTCTTCACGCCGAAGAGTCGGGTGGTCCTGGAGATCGATCAGAACGCTTTCGATGTGCTCCGGTTTGTCAAGAGCGTCAGTGGAGCCGAGATCGTTGAATCAGACCTCCGCAGAAAGGAGGCTCAACTCGGGGAGGCAAAACAGAAGCTCGATGAGTATATCGAAAATCTCACCAACGCCCAGAAGCTTGAGGCTGAGATCAAGACGATGCAGGGCGATATCCAGAAATTGCAGGGCGAAATCCAGGAACTCGAGGCTGAGATCGCTAAAGAGTCTGGCACGATGGATATTACCGACGTCAGCAGAGATCTTGCCACCAAGAAGCGGGAGATCGAAGGGCTTCATGAGCGGCTCAGGGTGCGTGAAGGTGAGGTGAAACGGTATCAGGATGAATATGAAAAGGCGCGTTCGCTGCGTGAACGGATCGATGAAGAGATCGACGAGTTCGAACAGACGTACGAATCACCTGAAAAGAGCATAGAGACGTTTAAAGCGAAGATGCACAAACACGAGCGCAGGAAGAAGAGCCTGAAGAGAGGGAAAGATATGGTCGATAGCTTGCTCGGGGTGATCAATGAGGCGTATAAGATGTTTGGCGAGACCGAGCGCGTCGTCCCGGAGGAAGCATCAGAGATTTCTTCCCTTGAAAAAGCATACACTCTGCTTGGAGAGCCACGCGAGTGCCCGGTGTGCAGTGGCGGTGCCGATCGCGGTACACTGGAACATCGAAGGGATGAACTGCGAGCGTGCGCCACAGACCTCTCCAAGGATATGCGCGGAGAGGATGAGCAGACGAAAATGATCAAGCTGGACATGAAGGAGCTTCAGGACAAGGTTGATGGGCTCAGGGCGAAGCGGCGGGCACTCGATGAGGCAAAGCGCAACGCAGAAGAGTATCACAAGGACTGGGACGAGCGCAAGGACACGCTGGACGCAATCGAGAGAGAGATCGCAGAGAAAGAGTCAGAACTGGAAAATCTTGAGCGCCAGTATGAAGATGCGACAAAGAATGTACAAACCAAGAGTAGGGAACGTCTCAACGAGATGCGAAAGAAGGTCGGGGGATTTGAAAACGAGATCAGGAACAACCACAAACAGATCGACCGACTCACGTCCGAAATCCCGGATTACATGATCGGAGAGACCCTTGCGGAGTATGCACAGAAGAAGAACAAGGGACTCGAACAGTTGCGGATGGAGATCGGAGAACTTGAGACGCAGTATGACCATGAGGTGCGCGGCGCGGTGAAGCTGTTCAATGACAAGATCAACAACATCTACCATGACATGGGATTCACAACCTTCCGCGACATCACGATCAAGGAGGAGACCACACGGGGCAGACCGTCATCACTCAGTGTTATCGTGGAGCATGAGAGTGGAAAGAAACAGTCGCTCTCCAGCCTGAGCAAGGCAGAGCAGCTAACACTCGGTCTCGTCTTCCAGATTTCTGCGAAGGAGAATTATATCCCGGCTTTCCCGTTCTTTGTCATCGATGACAATATGAACACCTTCGATCCTGACCGGTTCAAACTGGCTCTGGATTATCTGACAGACAAGGCTGATTACGTGCTGGTCTCACAGCCCGCACCTCCAAGCGAGCAGGATGAGCTTGTTGTCAGGTATGGGTTCGAGTGAGAGCGTTTAATCGGAGTTGATGTCTAAAATCCCCGGAGAAATTCGGGGACCCTTGTTTTTTTCTGAAAGTTTGGGGCGCTGAAATCTTTCATTTATGTCGAGGATATACAGGTTTCCCTGCTCCCTGCATCTCCCTGCTGAATTCATTGATGTGCATGGAACAGGGAATGGAACCGTCCTGATAGATTCATCGCATGATAACAGTTTCAGATCGGATGAATTGAACCTGCTTGCTTATAGAATTATTTCAAGAGGATATTCTATAGAGTATTATTCGGAGGGGAATGCAAGCATGGAAGAGCGATTAACAGATGCCACTTCCTATGTAGTTATATCGCCGGCAGCAGCGTTCTCCAGTGAAGAAGTTGAACAGATAAAAAATTTCGTTGGCGATGGTGGAAGACTGATGCTGATCGATGATCCGACTATACCTGTGCAGGGATCGGAATGTCCTTATCATGGATCCGGGTCTACCGCTGAAGATAGGATGAATACACGGTCAACCGAGTTTGGAATCGTCTACTGGGATGATTATCTTTTCAACTTGAAGGATAATGACGGGAACTTCAGGTATATTTATCTGACCGATTTTGAGAATGGTAGTATAACAAAGAAATTAAATAAAATAGTTTTCTATACCGCGTGTTCGATCAGTCCTCCGGAGAAGGGGATGATATTCACCGATGAAAACACGCATTCGTCGGCAAGAGAAGTGGCAGGGAGATATTCGCCAGTTGTACTCACAGACTCAAATGTGTTAGCCATCGGTGACCTGACCTTCCTGACAGAACCATATAATGTTCTGGATAATAACCAGTTGATCTCTAACATAGCGGATTTTTTGACAGACACATCTGCCGACGATTCCGTTTTGACGAACGTTTCTGTCAACGATTCATCTTTGATAAATACCTCGGTCAATGAGTCGGTGGATGGATAGATAAAAAATATATGGGCTGGCGAATGCCAGCCCCCTTTTATTTTATTACCTAAGCGCGTGCCACTGTTACTACTTGCCGAAGCTGTTATTCGGAGTGAAGCCGTCCCATATTAACCCCTCGGCAATGACTTCGATGACTTCGGTCGAATAGGTGCCAGAGGGAGCATTGGTCGCCTTAAAGGTCACCGTTCCGTATGTCCCCGTCGTGCCAGTGTATGAACCATAGTCGGACCCATCACGGTCTACATAGATCGAAACAGACGCATCCGCAATAGGGTTGCCGAGGTCGTCGACGAGGGCAACCGTGATGAGCAGGTGCCGTTTTCCATCATTTCCGCCTTTGGTGTCATAAGTGATGGATTTGACGCTCACTGTTGTTGGCTCCAGTACCTGCGTTACTACCATGAGTGTCGCTGTATCGCTTATCGAATTTGAGCTTGCTGTGATGGTAGTGGTTCCTTCACTTACCCCGGTAGCTAAACCTGTTGAATTAATGATAGCAACCAAAGTATCAGAGCTTGCCCAATTGACGCTGGATGTGATATCGAGTGTGCTACCATCGGAGTATGTCCCTTCAGCCGTGTACTGTTGGGTCACATCTACTTCTATCGTGGCAGTATCCGGCGTTACGGTGATTGATTGCAGAATCGGCGCCTCCACCGTGAGCGTCGCTGTATCGCTTATCGAATTTGAGCTTGCTGTGATGGTAGCGGTTCCTTCACTTACCCCGGTAGCTAAACCTGTTGAATCAATGATAGCAACCAAAGTATCAGAGCTTGCCCAATTGACGCTGGATGTGATATCGGCTGTGCTATCATCAGAGTATGTCCCTGTAGCGGTATACTGCTCAGTCAAACCTTTTGGTATGAAGGCAGTCTCCGGTGTTACCGTAATTGATTCCAATGTCACCGCAGAAGCCGCTGCCGCCTCAGCATCTACCAAGCCATATCCATACTTCGTATCTAATCCTGGGTCACCCAGATCTTCAGCAGTTTCCTGTAGGCGTGTGCGTAACTCGTCATTGATCATTCCATCACCGTTTACATCTGTAATGCCAGAGGCTATGACAAGCGCTGCAGTACCTGAAACATGTGGGCAAGCCATCGAAGTGCCGCTCCCTATTGCGTATCCTCCTGGATATGTGGATAGGATGTCAACTCCAGGAGCCGCCAGTTCAACTTCATCTCCTCTACTTGAGAATGATGCAATAGTGTCTGCATCGTTGGTTGCTGACACTGCAATGACCGAAGCATACCTTGCCGGATAGCCAACTGTATCGTCACCGGGTCCTGAGTTACCTGCGGAAGCAACTACAACGATTCCAGCATTATAGGCATTATTACACGCATCTTGCATGCCTTCTGAATAACCGCCTCCTAAGCTCATCGAAATAACATCCATTCTGTCGCTGGTGTCTCCGTCTCCATTCGGGTCAATTGTCCACTCAATTCCCGCAATGACATCACTT
>JAIWAP010000019.1:0-19040 GCA_048634345.1 Methanobacteriota archaeon
GACAACATACATGGCAGCTCCGATCGGGGCGGGGCGCAGGCGCTTGCCAAAATCATCAAAGAGACATCGCAGCCGATCCTTCTGACGGCAAACGACCTGTATGGGGTTTCCCAGAGCATCAAGAATTTGTGCATGGTGATAACGTTTCGTTCACTGCAGAGCAGGTCGATAGCGCAGCTACTACGAAAGATATGCAACAACGAGGAGATCACCTGCGATCCGGAGGCTCTTCTGAAAATCGCGGAGACTGCGCACGGCGATGTCAGGAGCGCAATCAACGACCTGCAGGCAGTATCGCAGGGAAAGCGCGAACTGCACCGCGACGACGTGGTCGTATCGTCTCGCGATTCAAGAGATACGATATTTGATGTGTTAAAAAAGATATTCAGAGGAAAAGACATCAAAGAGGCACTGAACGCAACTTATGGCATAGATGAGACCCCTGATGACCTTATCCAGTGGATTGACGAGAATCTGCCTGCACAATATCGCGGCGACGATATCGCTGGCGCGATGCATGCACTCTCGCGGGCTGATATCTTTCTTGGCAGGGTTCATCTGCGCCAGAACTACCGGATGTGGCGGTATGCGGGCGCGATGATGACGTCAGGCGTCACGGTCTCAAAATCCCGTGAGTATCCGGGCGCACGGTTCGTGCCACCATCGAAGTGGCGTATGCTCAGGAGCACCAGGACAAGCCGGCAGGTGCGGGACGGGATATCAGAGAAGATCGGGGTGCAGTGTCAGACTTCCCAGAGATACGCGCGTTTAAACCTCCTCCCCTTTGTCAAGATGCTGTCTGCGGATCGCGATTATGCGGTGCGCCTTGCATCATGGACTAATCTTGATACCGCTGAAATCGCATACATGATCGGCAGCAAGAAGGATACAAAGAAGGTGAAAACGATTCACCAGGACGCGCAGGGTTTGGTTGAGGATGTGACTCCGGAAGAGGTCGATATCTTCGGTGGATTTGAATCTCGTGCGAAGGTTGCGCAAGGAAAGCCGGAAAAGAAGGATAAGCCGGGGGAGCCGGTGGAACCAATGGAACCGATGGAACCGAAAAAACCTGAGAAGAAACAGGACACGAAACCCGAGAAAAAGTCGCAGACGTCGTTGTTCGATTTTTAATCGATGGAGACGGCGGTGCGCATGGTTGCATGCGATATGTATAACCTATATATTTATTGGGGCAATCTATATCTACTCCGATCGGGTATATTACCTCTCGGTGACATACCCATGAAACAACCAGTTACATCATCAGGATTTCTGCAACGTAGAACTGTGGCGGCGGTTTTACTGATCGCAGCGATCACAGCATCGTTACTTGGATCAGGATGTATTGATAGTACGAACAACAATCAGAAAACGGAGGGGACGGGCGCATCGCCACTTGAACTGCAGGTCTCAGGTTCAACAACGGTCCTTCCGATTGCCGAGGAGTGCGCACGCGTCTTTATGGAACAACGTCCGGGCGACAAAGTGTATCCAATGGGCGGCGGATCATCGCATGGCATAAAGTCGGTTGCAGACGGCACCGTGGACCTCGGGACTGCGTCTCGTGATATGAAAGGTTCCGAAGAGGAAGCTTACCCGGGTCTCGTGATGCACGGCGTTGCAAAGGACGGCGTTGCAGTCGTGGTGCACCCGGAAAACCAGATCAACGATCTGACGATGACACAGTTGCAGGGCATCTACACAGGTGAGATCACGAACTGGCAAGCGGTCGGAGGCACCGATTCCAGGATCATGGTAGTCTCGCGCGAGGAGGGTTCCGGAACAAGGGACTGCTTCGAGCAGACCGTTATGAAACCCACAGGAAAGGAGATTACAGACCATGCGATCATTCAGGACTCAAACGGCAAGATACGGACGACGGTTGCCGGAAACAAAGCCGGAATCGGGTTCATCTCTCTTGGATATATCGATTCAAGTGTAAAGGCAGTCGCACTCGATGGCGTCCAGCCCACGGTCGAGACCGTCCGGAGTGGCGAGTACGCGATCTCGCGGACGCTATGGATGATCACGGACGGCGAGCCTGATGGGGATGAGCGGGCGTTCCTTGACTTTGTGCTTTCAAAGGAGGGACAGAGAATCGTTTCGGATGTGCATTTCATACCAGTAAATATATGAACATGCACAACCGGAAATTACATTTTGTGGTAGCCGAATTCGGATACAGAGTGTGGAGTGCCATCCGATAAACTTTGCTACTTCAGTATTCGGTGAGCACTAAAACCTGGCGCCGGCGTAGGTGCATCACGGCTTCAGGCATTCCACATCCATCACCGCATCAAAGTCCCCGCTGATCCGTGCGATCGTGAGATTCAGATCCCCCTGATCAAAGGTTACATTGCACTCGATGCTGTCGGTCGTGTTTGCTGCAAGCTCGTTTAAGCAGGCGGTCGCATTCTCCGTGATCCCGATGCATGTGATGGTGCGCTCGCACCTGTCGCCTGCCACACGCACCGCATCATAATACTGGTATGCAACCCGCGAATTCTGTGCCACGATCTGGTACGGCGCATCAAGGTCCACCTGCTCGAGCAGTGCACTGAACGGTGGATATGAGTTTGACGCATTCTCATCCTCGATCACATCGACCGCCGCCTCAACCTTGCTCCTGGGACCAAGGATACACGGATCGCCCATGATGTTGCACATATCCTTGTTCCGGACAAGCACCATGTAACCCTGATAAGGGGTCGGTGATTGGATGAACCATCCAGGCGCAAACTTTCTCGGGCTTAATTTGTCCATTTCGAGCTGCGTACCATCCCAGAACGCGGCACGATACGCTCTGGAGATGTTTGTGCCATAAAGGTCGTACGGTTGAGTATATATCAGGGACTCCATCGGCGTCCCTTCCAGACCCTCGGTACAGACATAGTTTGCGATAACCGCGCCCGGCGGACTCATGTCAAGCCCGTCAGCGATCGAATCAAACGGATGGTTGATGAGTTTTCCAACCTCGCCCAGCCGTATGCGATTGTCAGTCGTCGGCACCGTTGTGGGCAGGTCTGTCTGCTCGGTAGTATCATCATCGCCACTACTCCCCCAGAAGAAAGATGCCAGCGGCGATATTACCATTATAAGCACCATAAAAGCAGCGAGAGCCATCGCGAATATAGCAGAGTTTGAATATTTCTTCATCAGGTCACCTTTGGCAGCGGGTGTTATTAATATTGCCAGTATATGGGCGTGCTCAACCAACCGCTGACTTATTCCCGGGGCGCCCGGATCGGCTGCAAACCTGCAAAGATATTTAGAGCACCTGCGAAAATAGCATAGCAGATTCACACTACATGCATTCATTGCATCTCCCCCCTGGCAAACAAACCATGACCAGACACACACATTCCGGAGCACTGTCGATAGTACTGTGTGCACTCATCTGTGCCGGCTGCATCCAGTCAGGCGAGGACCCTGCTTCGGACGGTTCGTATCTGATCGAACTGGCAGAAAGCCAGACTGCGGCACTCGATCATATAGGAGTCATAATCGAGTCACAGAACAGTGCCATCAACGCTTTTAACGATCGGGATTATGCAACCTGTCAGGTGAAGTGCAGCAAGACTGCGGCGCAGAACGGGGAGTATGCGTCGTTGGTCGGGAAACATGCAGAACTTGTCAGGAATACGTCGCTCTCCGGATCCGACAGGAAGTATTACGAAGCTCAACTGGCTATTTTGCAGGCGTTTCAACGAAACATCAATCAATCCACGTTTGATCTGAATCTGGCATGTGAGTATGCCGCGAATGGGGATGGGGTGCATTCACAGCACCATGTCAGGAGGGCAGGCGAATTTATGGAAGTGTTTCACGACAATATCGATCGTTTCAATGACAACGTCGATGCACGCAACAAAGGGTCGGATAATTTCGTATTCCCTGCGCCAGATCCTTCTGATCCGATCAATCCACCCGGCACTGTGGATACTGCAGGTACTACAGATGCGACCCTTCCCGGAAGCGCCGATCTTTCTGATATCCCTGATCCGTATTATCTGGACAAAACAAACTTTCAAAACACGCCGGACGAGGTGCAGCGGCTGCTTGGCAAGGGCTTCTTCACATCGTACGCATGTTCCAGTTTTGACTGCTCGGAGATGGCTGCATACATCGAATGGAAGCTCGAATGCCACAACGTCACCGCAGAGATCGCCACAAAAGACAACTGGGAAGGCGGATATGGTCATGCATGGGTCATCGTTCCACTGCGTGGCGGGAAGAATCTGGCGATCGAACCAACGATCAGCGCGATGGAAGGGAGCCTTGGCGCGGAGATGATTACTTATGACTCCAGATATTTTGTCTGCGACCACCTGTTTGAGGACATTTATGGGGCATCAGAGTTCTTTGGCGTCGAGGAATGGGACTGGTGGAACAAGCTGGAACTGAGCTGATCCGCACGAAAAATTGCGCCCCTGCCCGCCCCGACAATCATGCGCTCACGAAGCGTGCCATTCATGTATTCATGCATCCACGTAATCAAACAGAGATCGCTGAGCCGGCGTCTCTTCTGTTTTGCCGGCATAGTAACCTGATTCCGCATTACCGTTGCCACCAACGGGCAGTTCGACGCTCCCGTACCTGCCACCCCCGCCAGGATGAATGATCACCTTTCCTTCCCGAAATGCCCTGATCGCATCCACAATCCGCGGGTCTCCGCCCAGACTCGCCATATCAGCATCCACCAGCACAGCAATCTCGCTGCCGGGTTTTTTTATCAGTTCGTTCCACGCGCTCTGCACCGTTTTGGTGTACGGGCTTGAATGTCCCAGCGCAAGAGCAATGATCTCGGCAAGCGGGATCAAATGAAGATATTCGGGTCGGTGATCCGGATGTTCTGGTGCCTGAAGATCTGCGAGTTCGTTTACCCGGTCGCGAACTCCTTTTTTAATTCTTGCGCCGCAAGTACACTTCCATTTCTTTATCAGGCATTCCTGGAGTGTGTATCGCTTGAAACATCGTATACAGGCGGATTCGTTGTATTTTCCTTCTTCAGGAAACATCCCGACATTCAGCACCGGTTTACAACCATTCTTACGAAGGATCGCTTTTTCCAGATCACCAAATGTGATATCTGGCATCTCGAACCGGTTAAACTCACGGGCGAGCTTGTTGGGCCATGGGGAGTGCGCATCTGAGTTTGTAAGGAATGTCAGGCGGTGCAATTCTGAAATCCGGTCTGCATAAGACGTGTCTGCGCTCAAACCCAGTTCCACGAACGAGATATATCCTGCAAGGTCGTGATAACAGTCTTCGAGCGAATCGTGGTACGCATACATAGCAGTCCATGGCGTAAATGCATGGCAGGGTCCGATCATGGCACCAGCCTCCCTTGCATACTCAGCGATCTCTGCGCCGCCTAAATTCACAGTGGGGCGCCCGTCGGCATCGATGTCGCGGGAATGTTTCATGAACCGCTCACGCAACTCCTCCGCTTTTGAGATAGACGGGACGATGAGCAGATGGTGAACCCGGTGAGCGCCTTCAATCTCTACCGTAAGCACAAAAGACGTATCGTTCAATGAAAATATCCCGTCTGACTCTGGCAATCTCTTGACCTGGTCCAGCCATTTTGCGTGCAGGCAATCCCCGGTTCCTACGAGGTTAATCCCTTTCTTCGCTGCTTCCCGTGCAATGGTTGGAACATCCATCTTGTTAGATGTCGCCATCGAGTATTTTGAGTGTATATGCAGGTCTGCATTGACGTTCATGATCCTTTTGTAGATCGGTGGGCACACTTATATAAGGATTCGTCTCATATTTCATATTCCACAGCATTCCGGAACAATTATGAACTCATGGAATACAAAAACAGAAGAAACATCGAAACATCGAAACACAGGAGAATTAAGATATGTCAGATTTTAGAGTTGTTGTTTCAGACACAAAAACAGGAAAAGCATACCAGATAGAAGTATCTGGCGCGTCCGCCGGCACGTTTATCGGAAAAACGATCGGTGGCGAGGTCGATGGAAATGTGGTCGGGCTTGCCGGGTATACACTGAAGATTACAGGTGGGTCAGATAAGGGCGGATTTCCGATGCGAAACACGCTTCCAGGGTCCATGCGGAGAAAACTCCTCGTGACCGGAGGATGCGGGTTTCATCCGGGAGATAGCGGTCTTAGAAAGCGGCGATCGATCAGGGGGTCTGAGATAGCAGGGGATATCGTTCAGATCAACACAACAATCGCAAACTATGGCGGAACGCCCGTGGATTCACTGCTTGGTGATGATTCGGGAGCGGCTTCAGATGCAGGTTCAGGCAAGGATTCTGGCGGAGAATCATAGCCGGTATGTTTGACTTTATGAAACTTTTCGGAGACGATCCTTTTGAGCGTTTCAGGCGCGGGGTTGCTGCGCACGAGCAGGGTAAGCTGGATGTGGCAGAACGCGAGTATGAACGTGCCATATTTTTAAATCCGTTCGTTGCACAATTTCATTCGAATCTCGGAGACCTGTTCCACCAGCAGGGCAAACTCGATGATGCGAAAGACACTCTTGAGGAAGCGCTGCGCATCGAGCCGAAGAACGCGGCCATACACAACAACTATGCCGTGATCATAGAGGAGCTTGGAAATCTGGATATAGCAGAGAAGCATTTCAAGCGTGCGATCTTTCTTGATCCCGAATACGCCCATGCGCGGGTTAATCTTGCAGACCTGCTGAGCAAACGAAACGAGTACGCGAAAGCAGAGGTCGAGTACCGCAACATCCTTAGCAAGCATCCTGAACATGCATACGCGCGCAAGGGCTTTGCGATGATGCTTAAGAATGCGGGCAGGTATGACGAAGCGATCCGGGAGTTGCTGGCATTGCTGCAGCAAGCACCCGACGACGCACACCTGCATACGCTTCTTGCTATGACCTATCACCTGTGCGACCGGCTCGCCGATGCAAGAGACGAATACGACACCAGCCTCCGGCTCGATCCGAATAATCCGGTGGCGCACAACAACCTTGCAAGTCTGTTTCAGGACATTGATCAGACATCAGATGCTGAACGTGAATATCGGGTGGCGATACGGCTCGATCCGAACTACATGCTTGCAAGAGAGAATCTTGCACGGTTGCTGTACGAAACAAACGATGAAAAAGCAGAATACGAGTATAACGAGATTCTCCGCGTCCAGCCGGATAATGTGAGTGCATGTATCCATCTTGCAAGGATTCTGCTCGGGAAACGGAGATATGTGGAAGCAGCCGAGATGATCATAAAAGTCGGTGAACGCGATCCCGGAAACGAGGAACTGGCGGAGATGGCAAGGTCGATTAAGGAGTTATCCGATGAAGCTGCCGGAAGCGCCGGGGATGATGGCGACGACGGTGGTGACCTGCCAGTGGCTGATGAAGCTCGTGTTGATGACGACCGTACCGAACCCTGATTACACCTATTGATGCCGTTTTTGCCCGGGCGGCTAACCATTCTCGCTGTTGATTTGTTATTTTAGATTAGTCTTTACTGGCAAAAAGTTTATATATCATCTGAAACAACAGCGAAAAAGCACATACATACCAGCGAGAGGCGTACAATGAAACGATCTGCAGCAGACATGGTGACAATATCCTTACGGAGGGCGCAATCCCTCGCCGGCTCAGGCGGTGCCGGTGTGGTTGTACCGCGCAGATAAACATGAAAGTGAAGTTTCAGTTTCTGGATATTGTGTTCCTGCTCGGTTTCGTGTTCAGCACTATGACGTACGCTTTAACTATTTACCACCTGCAAACCGGTTTATTCTATGAATGCAATCCGTTGCTTCGTTTTTTCGTTGCGATTGGTGATTATGGCGCGGTTCTGTTCTTCAGCATGGTATGGGCGACACTTGCCACAGGATATTATTACATGCGCAAACGTGAGATAACCCCGTTCTGGGCGTACACCGCATTCTCGTCAGTTTTTCTGGGGTTGTTCAATTTTCTGCACGATCTGATCGTTATAGCCGCGGTGTAGGCATCCGATAACCTTTTGGATACCCGCGCCAACCCACATAATACGAGAACGACACAGGTACGATTTCCATGAACATAGAAGACACACTAATCATGATCCCGGGTCCTGTCCCGGTCGTGCCGCGCATCCTGCGTGCGATGGCAAAGCCAGTCATCAACCACCGCGGCGAGGAGTTTGCGGACCTGCTTGGCGAGTGCAGAGCGCTCTTCGCAGACGTGTTTCGGACAAAGAACGACATCCTGCTCCTGAGCGGCTCAGGCACCAGCGGGATGGAGGCTGCGATCGGAAACTTGATTAACCGGGACGAAACAGTCGTTACACCCGTGAACGGCAAGTTTGGCGAGCGGTTCCGCGATATTGGCAGGTTATATGGAAACGCTGTCCCGATCGAGTCGGACTGGGGGTATCCAATCAATCTGGACCGCGTGGCAGCCGCACTCGAAGAGGGCGCAGCCGCGGTCGCGATGGTGCATAACGAGACCTCAGTCGGGATGCTCAATCCTGCAAAGGAGGTCGGAAAACTGGCACAAAAGCACGATACACTCTTCATCATGGATGGAATCACCTCGATCGGCGGATCAGAGGTTCTTGTGGATGAATGGGGCGTGGACATAGCAATTCTTGGCTCGCAGAAGTGTATCGGTGCGCCGCCCGGGTTTGCCGCTGTTTCGGTGAGCAAGCGCGCGTTTGAGAAGATGGAAGATGTGCAAAATCCACCGTACTATCTGGACCTCAAGGCGCACAAGAAGAGTGCTGACAAGGGTCAGACACCGTACACGCCGTCGATTCCGCTCTTCTATGCGGTGCAGGAAGCGCTCCGGATCGCACACGAGGAGGGACTACCCGCACGGATGCAGAGGCAGGCGACTGGTGCTGCGGCGGTGCGTGCTGCGGCGGGTGCGATGGGAATTGAGATGTTCCCAGAGCCGGATGAACTGAGCAGGTACTCAGACACCGTTACAGCGATGAAGATGCCGCCGGGCATCGCATTCGATCAAATGAAGAAGGAGATGCTTGCTCACAAGATACTGATCGCTGGCGGGCAGGCACATCTCAAGGGTAACATCTTCCGGATCGGGAGCATGGGCAACTTCGGACCAAAGGACATCCTGATCACGATCCAGATGCTTGAATCGATTCTTCACAGGCACGGGGTCGTCTCCGATTTCGGAGCAGGAATCAAGGCTGCCGGGTCGGTGCTGGCAGCCTGACACCGGGATCATGCCAGTGAAATGCAGGTTGCACCATGGGCAGGCGACAATAATCCCCGGTTTCCGATGAACGATATCCACCGGACATTTGAATCCGCCTGTCGTGAGATCCTTGACCAGATCCTGCATCATGAAATAACCACTGAGAAGGAGCTTAATACCGCAAAGAAACAGGTCAGCGCCAGATACAAGCTCTCAAGTCTGCCAAAGAACGCGGACATCCTTGCGATCTCTTCGGCAGACGAGCGGGCGCTTGCAGTCCCGATGCTCCAGCGAAAGCCTGTTCGCACGGTGTCAGGCGTTGCAGTGGTTGCGGTGATGACCTCGCCGCATCCATGCCCGCATGGCGCATGTATTCCGTGTCCGGGCGGTCCTGCATCTGTTTTCAACACGCCGCAGAGCTACATGGGCAGAGAGCCTGCAACCATGCGTGCGATCTCGTGTGGCTATGATCCTTATGCCCAGGTGGAAAACCGCCTGCGGCAGCTGCACCAGATCGGGCATCCGGTCGATAAGGCTGAACTGATCGTCATGGGCGGGACGTTTACAGCCCGACCGCCGGATTACCAGCAGTGGTTCGTCAGGAGATGTCTTGCGGCTATGAACGATTTTGCAGGCTTCGCAGGTTCTGGCAGGCAGGACACAGATGACCCGGACCATGACCCCGACCTTAAAACCGTTATAGCCACAAACGAGACTGCGCGGGTCCGGAACATCGGAATCACCTTTGAAACCAGACCTGACGCTCTGGCGACTGATGAAATTGACCGTCTGCTTGGAATGGGTGCAACAAAGGTGGAAATAGGCGTTCAGAGCATTTATGATCCGGTGTTGAAGCTGATCAACCGCGGGCATACCGTACAGGACGCAATCGATGCCAATAAGCGGCTTCGGGACAGCGGGATCAAAGTCGGGTTCCATATTATGATCGGGCTACCCGGATCAGATATTGACGATGATCTCCGGATGTTTGAGACGATCTTTGGCGATCCGTCGTTCTGCCCGGATCATCTGAAGATATACCCGACGCTCGTGACCGAGGGGACCGTGCTGCACCAGTGGTGGAAGGACGGCAGCTACAGGTCGCTTGAGAACAATGATGCGGTAGAACTGCTCGCAGGGATCAAACGCCTGCTCCCGAAATGGGTGCGGTTGCAGCGGATTCAGCGAGACATCCCCGCGCAGCAGATCATAGCCGGTGTCACAAAAGGCAACATCCGCCAGCTTGCAGAGGAGCGGCTGTGGCAGAAAGGGGGATCGTGCCGGTGTATCCGGTGCCACGAGGTCGGTCATGCAACGCTTCGCGGCATAAAGCTAAAGCCAGTACCGGAATCAGGGACGATCGAACTGCTTGTCGAGACCTACGAGGCATGTGGCGGCACCGAGCACTTCATATCGTTTGAAGACGTGGCAAATGGCGTCCTGATCGGGTTTTTGCGGCTGCGATTCCCGGATTCCCCGCACCGGGCTGAGCTTGCGGGCGCTGCTCTCGTGCGCGAACTGGTGGTGTACGGCGGTATGGTGGGTATAGGCACTGGTCCCGGCGAGCACCAGTGGCAGCACCGTGGTTATGGGAAGAAGCTGCTTTATGCGGCAGAAGAGACCGCGTCAGCACACGGATTTGAAAAAATAGCGGTTACAAGCGGTATCGGTGTGCGTGAGTACTATCGGAAGCATGGATATGTGCGGGAGGGTGCGTATATGGTGAAAGGTCTTTAGGCGGGTCGGAGGGTTTTCATATCATGGCGGCAACGGTGTCGATCGTTTCCCGGTGCCTATCGACGCGGCTTACATAGTTATGGGGGCAGACATTGACGGCACGATGCACATGTCCAATACCCGGATCCTTAAATCCGGAGATATCCCCTGAAACATTCCCATGCATCGATGCCAAGGTAAGTTAGCCATGTGAATATGGCGCCCTGAAGCAGCAGCCCCACAAAAAGCGCGGGCAGGGTCCTGTGCAGTGATATGTCGATCAGAGCAGCGCCGATTCCAGTGAAGTATCCGCCAAATGTCGGTGTTGCCAGAACGATTCCGATGCTACCATATTTTGTGGTATATCCCTCGGTCTTTTCGTGTGCTCTGTTAAGATACCATGAGATACGTTTAAACCTCTTGATTACATCGATAATCCGGTAGAAAAGAAATATCGGAAGCAAATTCCCGATAGAGGATACGACGATCACTGCGGCAGGGTTGATACCGCAGGCGACCCCCATCGGGACACCGACTCCGGCTCCGAGCGGGCTCATGCTCACCAGAAAGACATCGATGAGGTTCATGTCGATTCATCTGTTTTCTTCGACTTTTACTTTTGCTATGGCGCTATGACTTCTTGCTGCCGTGCCCCGGAGCCACCGCCGCCCCCTGCTGGCATCGTGGGGGTGTGGCAATCTCCCGCGCCGGGGGGTATTTTTGGTCTTGTGGTTGTTGGGTTTGTGGAGGCTGCCAACTGACTTATGAGATTGGAATTGCAAACCGGAAAATGCTTCCCTTCCTTTCCCCCCTGCGCTCTGCCCAGATTCTCCCGCCGTGCATTTCGATGATTTTCTTTGCCGTAGGTAGCCCGAGACCGGTTCCTTTTGATGTGGCATCCACCTTGTAGAACGGATCAAACACCTTATCGAGCGCATCTTCCGGGATCCCGGTGCCGCTATCCGAGATTGATATCAGCAATTCGCCATTCTCGGCGTCTGCGGTTATGGTGATGTCGTTTTCCAGCGTGCATTTGATCGCATTGCCGATAACGTTTGCAAATGCGTGGGTCAGCCGCTGCTGATCGCCATGAATCGTCGGAAGGTCCGGCGATATCGTTTTATGGAGCTTGATTCCTTTGATATCGATCGTCGGCTGCATATACGCAGTCACCTCATTTATAATGCTGTCAAATGAAACTTGCTCCTCTTTTAATGGCGTGTTTTTGGTCACGAGGTTGTTAAACTCGATGATATCAATAATCATCCGTGTGATGTGGTTGATCTCCTGATCTATGGCATCCAGACTCTCTTTTTGTTCCTTTGTTATCTTGCCGAGATGCCGATCCTTTAACAACTCTATATGACCGTCAATCGATGTCAGCGGGATGCGCAGTTCCCCCACGGTCCTGGAGAAAAACTCGTTTTTCTCACTGAACGACTCTTTTAATTCGTCGTTTTTGGCGATCAATTCGTTTATGCGTTCTGATGTCTGCTCGGGTTCCAGTCCTCCTTCCGGGGCGCGGTCTCGTGCGGCAAATCCGACAAGTGCCATCAGCACCAGTGTAACCAGCCATATCACGAGAATCGAGGCTGAACTCAAGCCCAATCCGGGGATTGTGCTTGCGGCGGCGATCGCCATCGTTCCGAAGAGTACAAGTACCAGTCCTGTTCGTGGAATTTCGTACAATTATTATCACCTTAACATATTTCGTTTTACAGTAACGGTTCAATCTAATTATACCTATCGGAGAGGTTTTTGACCAGCCGATCGAGTCCGGTTTATTTCAGCACCGCGATTCTTCACGCCTGCCCCGTAACTCCCTGCGCACAATGCCCGGTCGCGATCAGGTGCACAAAACCCGGGGCAGCTTTGGTGGATGTGGTTGTGGGTTGCCCCGAGCCGCACGATCCTGATGGTATCGGAGGTCTCGATTCCTGCTCAAGTTTAAGACCATGGTGATTGTGATTGTGTTTGCGCAGGAGAACGTCTGCAAACCGGATGGTGGAATGGCAGTTGAGTAGACTGAAATGGCACATCATACTATCGCTTGTACTGGTGGCTCTCGCGTTCTGCGGCACGGCGGCTGCTCGGGCAATTCTTATGTCAATGTGAGCGGGGCGCCGATATCGGCTGCGGTGGACAGGTCACATCCCTCGACGCTCTGATGATCCTCCGGATCGGCGTGTCAGAAAATCATTGTATACTCGCCCAGATCTCTCTTATCGCGTTCGATACTGCCCCATCTGAGAATTCAACCACTGGCATGGCTGCGACCATCGCCTCGGTGACTACGGGATCGTAAGGAATATTCCCCACAATCGTAACCCCGCGCTCCCTGCAAAACTCGGTAATCCGCCGGCTGTTCGCTTCATTGATGTCGTACTTGTTGATGCAGACAACTGACACAATCCCGAAATGCCTGGTCACATCCAGGATTCGCTCGAGGTCGTGCAGCCCTGACATCGTGGGTTCGGTGATGACCAGTGCCATGTCCACGCCGGTTAAGGATGCGATCACAGGGCAGCCGATGCCGGGCGACCCGTCGATCAGGATGAGGTTGGATCCTTCCTCTTCTGCGACCAGCTGGGAATTGTTCCTGACAACGGTTACCAGTTTTCCGGACGCTTCTTCTGCGATATTCAACTGCGCATGTGCCATCGTCCCGTATTTCGTTTTTGAGATGAATGCGTACCCGGAGACGCGTTCTGTAAGGATGATTGCATCCTGGTCACACACGAAGACACATACACCACAGCCCTCGCAGCGTGTCGGATTGACTGCATAACCGGATTTTGTGTCGGATATTGCCTTGAATCTACATGCTTCTTCGCATCTTCCGCATTCTGTGCATTTCGATTTATCCATTGCTGCAACGTTTAAGCCCTTGAACTCCTCTCTTTTCATGATTTCCGGATGCAGCAGCAGATGAAGATCGGGCGCATCCACATCACAGTCAGCAATGACAATGTTTTCTGCGAGGGCTGCAAACGATGCGACAAGCGTTGTCTTCCCTGTGCCGCCTTTTCCGCTTATGATAGTTATCTGCTTCATAATTCACCCCGGGTTTCATCGATCATCCCGGAAAATCGGGTCTTCCACTCTGGAATCGCATTCACAAACGGCATGCCCTCTGAATAATACTCTGCGATCTTCTTATCATAAGGAATCTCAAGCAAGATCGGAATTCCTTCTTCTTTGCAGTAGTCGTAGACATTCCGATCCCCGATCCCCGCTTTATTTATGACCACGCCAGAAGGAATCTTTAGCACTCTTAACACCTCTACTATAAGTTTCAGATCGTACAGCCCAAACGGCGTTGGCTCTGTCACAAGAATACAGTAATCGCTGCCCGCAATCGCTGCAATCACAGGACAGGCGGTTCCAGGGGGCGCATCAACAATCACGGTCTTTTCCGGATCGATTTCCTCTTTGACGTGGTCTATCAGGGGTGCTGCCATGATCTCACCGATATTCAGCAGCCCATACACGAGTTCTATGTTGTCGTCACTTCTTCCCTTCTTGACAACACCGATCTCCCGTGTCTCCTCGCTGATTGCATCCCGCGGGCAGACCATGGAGCATAGACCGCAGCCATGGCATAGTTCAGGAAAGACCATGACCTGTGTTGGGAGCACAACGATTGCGTTATACTCACATGCAGCCGCACACTTTCCACAGTAATCGCATAAATCGGGATCAATCACGGGCATAAGTGTACATGCTGACTTTACATCCGTTATCTCTGGTTTGAGGAAGATATGCGAATTTGGTTCTTCGACATCGCAATCCAGTAACTGTACATTCGAGAGCGACAACGCAAGATTTACAGCCACTGTGGTCTTTCCCGTGCCGCCCTTTCCGCTTGCTATTGATATGATCATTGTTGGGTCATCTCTCCTGTGGGTCTGGTGCGTGGTATTCTGCTTTTCTCTTGGGACTCCCAAACAAAAGGGTTTACCCCAATATACGCCCTGAAGCCCATCCTCGCCGCCCCTGGCTAAAGTCGGGACACCCGTCTGGCTTTTGTTGATGGTTTTCCTCTCCGATCAAACCGGTGCCGTTACGGCAGCAGGACGTCGGGCGCATGGGCGCTCCAAACAGGCGGCAGTTCCAGGCAGGATTGTATACGTTTTTGCGAAGAGTGAGAGTTCGTATCACAAACTCGAAAAGCTTATGTCGGGGCGGCAGTTTGGGATATGGCGCTTCCTCTGGCGCATGGGCTTTTGGGAATCTGCGCAAGAACCGGAGAGGGGCGACACAAGGACAAAGGAGGACTATAAGTGAAAATACGAGAAATCGTAACGACGCCAGTGCTAATCTTAGCACTCATTACCATATCTACAACAACAGCAGCCGCGATCGCTTGCGACTGTGGCGACATCTGCGTGAATGAGACTGGCTGGTGGCGTGATGGCGGCGCGCTTAACGCGAACACAACGCCGATTCAGGCAGCGGTCGATAATGCGACCGCGGGCGAGACGATCTGTGTTGCGGCAGGGGGCTACACCGAGAACGTGAACGTGAACAAGCAGCTCACGCTTGCAGGCGAGGGCGCAGACGTGGTCACTGTGACTGCGACAACGGGTGATCACGTCTTCTTCGTAACTGCCGGCTCGGTAAACATCTCAGGGTTTACAGCGACCGGAGCCGGGGTTTGGAAGGCAGGGATATATCTTGATAACCAGACCTTTCTCGATAGGTACGCGGATCACTGCAACATCTTTGATAACAATTGCTCGAAGAACTACCACGGCATCTGGTTGTATAAGTCGAGAGATAACACGCTCACAAACAACATCGTAAACTCGAACAACGACTCTGGCATTTATCTGTGGATTTCGAGCAATAACACGTTTACCGACAATAACTGCTCAAACAACGGCGGCGACGGTATCTCTCTGCAATCTTCGTGCAGTAACTCGTGCAACAACACAGTCACGGGCAATACGGTGTCAAACAACCACCACGGCATCTACCTGTGGGATGCGAGCAACAACACGCTTGTCGCCAACACGGTATACTCAAGCGATCTCTATGGCATCTATCTGTATTCTTCCTGTGACAACGGCGTCACCTGCAACTTGGTGCAGAACAACACAGATTGTGGAACTTACCTGACAAGCGGAAGCACCGGGAACAACATCGCCTGGAATAACATCGTCGCAAACGGCGAGTTGCAGACCGATGATAGTTGCCATTACCAGTTCAAAAATTCCCAATCCGATGATGTCGATGCGATCAACAACTTCTGGGGTTCGGGAATGAACAACAGCACGATCAATGCGAGCATTTGCGATGACGAGGAGGGGCGGGCTGAAGTGGAATTCTATCTTCGAGACCAAACCAGTCCCCTGCGCCCCCGCCCCGATCTCGGAAGAACCGCCTGCGTTCACCACCGCGGACGCAGTGATTGCGCTCCAGATCGCAGTCGGCAGCCGCCTGCCCGACTTGCGCTATGACGTCAGCGGCGATGGGCGCGTCACGTCCCTCGATGCGCTCATGATCCTGCAGGCGGTGGCAGGAAATATAACGTTGTGACACGCCAAAACAATCTGTGAGTAGTGGTGATGCCCGCGGGATTGGGCGGGCGATCATGCCGCAATTAGGGATTGCTTGGACTATCGGGGGAACTCCCCCGCATCTGTTCAAACCCCAGATTCCGCGTAGACTCAAAAACATTCTCCAGATGAACCCCCATCCTCACCACCCCTCGCTAAAGTACGATGCTTGTGCAGAGTGCGATCCGTCCGTTCACGCATACTCCTGCGTCCCGATGCACTTCTCCACAACCTCTCCTCCCTGACCTGATTGTAGCTATGGTGACATCCATGAGCGGCTTCAGCGCCTCCTTTATCAGACGCTTCTCCCTCACCACATCAAGCTTCTTATGCTCAGGAAGATCGGGCGGGTTTGATATAATGACAAGAAGCCGAACAGGAGGTACTATGTCTTGCGTTGCGGCTGCTCTCTCTTCTAATGACGGTTTTCGTATGAGAAAGTTCTCCCTACCTTTGAATAGAAACTCACCTTCGATTGCGAGGTACTCCCACGGCAGTGCTTCGAGATTTGGGGGCAGATGGAGCCGCAGACAGAAACCATTCTTGCTGAGTCTTCCGAACTCTTCGCCTACCGCACCTCCCAAGAGGAGATTGTAAAGCTTATTGCCATACTCCTTCAACCTGACTGTAAACTCGGATCCGGCATCGCCATGACTGATACCATCCTTGATGTATTGGAGTTCCTCTCTTTTTGCAAGGTCAAAATGTAAACTGAATTTGTGCTCTGCATCAGCATTCAATAAATCCACCAGATAAGTTGATTCCGTTTCTTCAGGCTTTGGGACATTATTATCCGACCAACGATCCCATCACTCCGCAACCCACCTCTGCAAGTTCGACCACGTGGCACCATAGAATGCTCTGACCAATACGCTTGACACAATCGTATTTCTACATACGATCATCGTGGAAACATTGCATAAGCTACATATTATATGAGTATATGTACCACTATGCTTATATACTTATTGGTCGATTCCATCCTATGCCCCCTAAACAGCGCGGAGAAGAACTTAAAAAAATCGTCAAGGGTGCCCGGGATGGAACATTCGAATACAAGGGCAAAGAGCAAGTAAAAACCAACTGGGCGCAATATGATCAGGCGCAGATACACGAGATGGCTAATTACCTGAATAACATAAGGGATCTCGTAGACCTTGCCGATAAACGAATAAAAGAACGAACGCCGCCCAGAAAACGGGGGCCAGGTAGACCGCCAACCGATCCTGCCGACATCGCAAAAACTCTACTGTTGCAAACGTACACAGAATCGTCTAACAGGGTGCCAGGGTTAAGCGATGAACGGGGACCTAAACTCTCAAACCCTTGCTGACAACATCCATCAGGATCTGAAACTTGCTCAAAGGTTATGAGGACGAACTGCGATACGAGACATATCCCATGCGTCTGGCGAGGTACCGCAAGGGAGATCGAACTGAGGCGCGGGCGATGGCTGGCGTGCCTCGAAACACAAGAAAGAGAGCGAGCGGTATGAGATCGTGGGACGCGTCAGATAATGCTGGCTTTGCCGGCTCGCATCACTCGCCAAATCATCGCAATCGCAAAGCCCGAAAACGTTATATGAAATTGCCGCAGGGTGAATAAGTATGGTCGGGATCGATTTTTCAAAAATCGCCGCCAGATATGAAGATTATTCATTAGTACAGAAATCCGCAGCAGATATACTTTTTAATCTCTTGGAAATCGGGAACAATGATGATGTTCTGGATTTGGGATGTGGCGTTGGCAGTCTAACAAGGAAGATAAGAGAGATGAGTAAAGGTAGAGTAGTCGGAATCGATCCTTCAGAAGGGATGATCAGAGAGGCGATAGAGAAAAACAGAGGTTTTGACATAACCTTTGAGATAAAAAGTGCGGAGGAAATGGACTATAAAGATTGCTTTGATGTGATATTCTGCAATTCTGTTTTTCAATGGTTTAGAGATCCACAAAAGGCAGTTGAAAATTGTTATACAGCTTTACGGGAAGGCGGCAGAATTGGGATACAGGCACCAGCCAAAAAGGTATATAGCCCTAATTTTATAAGAGCGATTGAAAAAGTAAAAGAAGACCCAGGAACAGAAGACATCTTCGCACACTTTAAAGAGCCCTGGTTTTTACTCGAAACAGCAGATGAATATAGAAAATTGTTTGAGAGATATGGATTTAGGGTTGTTTTATCTAAAATAGAGAGCTTAAGGACGAAATACACTCCGGAGGAGGTTTTCAATATATTTTCATCGGCTGCTGTTGCGGGTTATCTAAATCAAGATTTCTATGATGTTGAGATTGAAGCAGGTTATATGAATTCCTTTAAGGAGATAGTGAAGGATGCTTTTGTTCAGCAGGCAAATAACCATGGAGAAATGGAACTGATATTCAACAGGATATTTTTGGTGGCGGTTAAAGAATGGAAAGACTGTTTAACATCCCCACAGCCTGTGTGACAGCCATTATCGGTGAACGGATGGACATAGCTATATAGAGGGTAATAAGGCTTGTTATAGAGTATCTGAGGAGTACGGTGATGTTATGAGAACCGAGAGAGTCCTCTTTGTGGTGGATATGCATACCGGAGGAGAGCCGACCAGAATAGTCCTTGGAGG
>JAIWAP010000020.1:0-18884 GCA_048634345.1 Methanobacteriota archaeon
GATCCAGTATGACTGACTGTCAGGGTCTGTTGTTTCATAATAACCTACACAGACCACCGCATGACCACCGCCTTCTCCATCAACCCACTGATGACCATTGGAGTAGTCAGGACTCCAGACATCAGTATCAGGATCATAACGCCAGAAATCCTTGAAGGTAGTCCAGTCTTCATCATCGGGCAGGAAAAATGCGAACCAGACAGCGTTATCGTTGTCAAGAACGTTCTTGATGTTGGCAATGGCGGTAGCCTGCCCCACATCGTGCGTGTCGATCGAAACATTGTTTATGCTGGTGATGGTGTAGTGTGGTGTCGTTGTGATACTGGCAGCAGGGACTGTAGTGCTACCCAATCCCGATGGACAATTACCGCCACAGCAGGTGTTATCGTCCTGCCAGCCAGCGTTCGTGTTGTCCCATGGGATCGCGGTCGTAGTTGTCGAGTAAAAACCTGCGAGATCTGCAAGCCAACCGCCACAACATGCATAGTCGGTGCCGGTACCACTGTTGTAGTTAGAGTTCAGGTACTGTATGGACAGCCTGTCGAATACGCTGTTCTCGACATCGTGGGCAACCTCCATGCATCCGGTGCCTGCCCATACCCAGCAGTTGCCGCACCAACCCTGCTCGCGGTCCGCTGCGACATAGTCTATGTGGCTGAGCACGCTGTGCTCCCCGGAAGCCCTAACTCTTCCAGCCGTAGTTATGCCTACTATAGGGGGGGTATATTTCTCGAGAGTCGTAAGGTTGACGTGCATGATGGTGCACGGACTTTCTGGAACGACAGATGCCACTGATGATGATGTTGGCGTAAAGACCATTGCCAATATCACCGCTAATGTGATAGATATTATTATTCGGTTCATATTCATAGTATTGTCCTCACTGTATTACATAATATTACTCATAATGTTCATAAGACTGTATCACATACGCAGAAGAATACTGCATATGAAAAACATCATTCATGTGAGATGATGCTCTTTGTTTGCATGTATTTCAGAACTACTTTCCTCATTTACACCTCCCGTCATTCTGCTTTGTTACGCATCATGACCCACGAAACGCGGATAGGTGATAGCGGTTGGTTGTTACACATCCATATAAATGTATCGATCTGTCGGGCTTTGGGATAACACTATTCGACCGACAACCTCCCACGGTCACTCTCATGCGAGATCACCCGCGCGATACCACAAAATGCTTTGACGAATATACCAGATCCGGTCTTGACTTCGCTGATAAGCACCGCAAAAGCAGTAGTTAAGTCGTTCATTAAATGGGGGTATGTACCACTACGTTTATCTGCTTATCAGTTAATCTCACTGGCGGATTGAGATCACTTACGAGGAGATTAGAGAAGCGCCTGCATTATGCATCAGGGTATGCGCTCAGGTTCCCGCGGCTCGTTCGGGTGCGGTTCGATAAGACGCTGGAGGACGGGGATAGCATCAAGCGGGTGGGGTGTGAAGTTGAGAGCTGATACGGATGGATTGATATATCCGTGAAATCACTGATGTAAGTATAATGAAACGCGTGCATGCAATCGAGACGATCGCTGAAGAACTGACCGATGAACTTGTGGTCTGCAATCTTGGATTTCCGAGCAGGGAACTGTATGCGCTCCACGATCGAAAGACGCATTTCTACATGCTCGGCTCGATGGGGCTTGCATCGTCGATCGGACTTGGCATCTCGCTCTCGCAGCCGCGAAAGGTCGTGGTTCTTGATGGCGATGGCTCGCTCCTGATGAACCTCGGATCGCTTGCAACGATTGCAAACCATGCGCCTGAGAACTACCTGCTCGTCGTTCTGGACAACCGGTGTTACGGCTCGACCGGGTGCCAGCCGACCGCCACATCGAAGGTGACTGATCTATCCGCGATCGCTTCGGGCGCTGGTTTGCGCGAGGTCAAAACGGTATCGACGGCGGAGGGGATACGGTCATGCGTGCATGGCTCGGGCGTGTTAGTCATAACTGTAGATCCCGGGAATGCTGAGGTGCCAATCATTGATCGTGAGCCTGTAGAGATCAAAAGCAGGTTTGTGCGAGAGATACGTTTTGGTTAGCCGGGGTTTCGTCGATTATCCGGACTCGTGGCATTCGTTTATTCATTTAAACGTGCATATTCGTGACTGTGAGCATGGCGAGCAGCGCCGAAGGCATAAAATCGTGAATGTGTGCAAATGCCATGAGCACGAATTTAGTTGCCTTAAAATCCAGTAATTTCACCGAAATATCTCGGGTTGTGCTCCAAAGAGCCAGGAAAACTACTAAAACACCAGAGCTACGACACCACGGCATCAAGCCGCCCCATCTCTATCGCAAGCTTGATTTCCTGCGCGATCCGCTTACCTGTGGATAGATCAGGCTCGATCAGGTCTGAATATGGCGAGCCGGACACGAACAAATTCGTGCCTGCAACAATCCGGGCTGAGATCTCGAAGACCTTGAACTCGAGCGTGTCGGTACAGATCGTTTCGAGGCAGAACGGACCGATCATCCCGCCAAATAGTTCAATTGACCGCTCCACGACCCTCTCGCCCAGTTCAAACACTTTTGGCAGTAAAGACTCACGCAAAACCATCGGCAGGTTTCCTGTGACCACAAAACTCGGATCAATGCCCGAAGATGCCCCGATCTTGTAAAGTTCGTCGATGTTGGACTCAATCCGCCTGTCGATTCCGAGCAGTTCGAGCACACCATCCCCGACACGATAACCATCAACTCTTAACGGAGAGTAGAAGAAATGCAGATAATACCTTGTTCCAAGCACAAATTCCTGGATGACGTACTCCTCACTGGTATCAAGCTTATCCTCAATTTCCCGCTGGTTCTTTGCTATGAAAAACCCGCGTCCACCCTTCGCGCCATGGTACTTCACGATCACGGGACCCGAAACGTCAGCTGGCGACGAATATTCAGCAGGTACCGGAACGCCGGCGCTTGTAAGCCACGCACGCTCCTTTGTCCGGTCGGATTCCCATTCGAGCACTTTTTTGTTGCCAAAACTCGGGACTTCGAGGCGTGCAAAGTCCGATGCTCCGAGATACTCAACAAACGATCCATGAGGGATTATGATCACATTTTTCTCGATTAATTCAGGAGTTTTTTCAACAATCTCCTGATACGAGCCGACTGAAAAAAATTCATCCGGTTTTGCGCAGGGATATGCATCGTAAAATCGAGGAGGTTTTCCAAGACAGATACCAAGCGTTTTGAACCCTTCTTTACGAGCGCCATCAAATATCTGAAGGCTTGTGTGCGAGCAAACAGTCGCGATCGTGGGATTTTCGCTTTCGGTCATTGTTGGGGGTTTGATCGGGTGGATGTAGGTGGATGTATAAGGAGGCCGGAGCCGGGATTCGAACCCGGGTCGTGGGATCCACAGTCCCATAGGATGACCAGTCTACCCTACCCCGGCATTGGTGGTTCGGGTGTTAATCATAACATCGCTGCGAACATAAAAAGGTAATGGCTCCCGGGCAGGGGCTGTGCGAATGCTACTTTAACCATGGTCGGACCATGGTCGGCGTCACCCTGCAGTGGCGATATGGTGGTCATCGGGACGCCGTTAATTTCCGGGTGGACCCGGGTCCTGCCTGCGCCCAAAGATTTATGCGCACCCAGAGATCAGGAACGGTTATGCACTGCGATTTTCACGATATTCGAACCATCTCAGGATATTCCACCAGCATCGTGATCGATAACGGAAAAATCGAGGAGATTGCCAGTAGCCTTCTGAGTGGCGCGGGGATCCGGGCGCTGACCGGTGGTTCATGGGGTTTTGTCACAACTGACGACTTATCAGGCATTAATTCCGCGCTGACCTCGGCAGAGGAGCTTTCCGCAAGTATCGACCGGATGGTTCCTCGGGAGAAGGTGACACTTGCTCCAATCCAAGATAAGGCGGTATCGATGCGGGCGTCTGTAAAAGAGAACCCGGGCGATATTCCGATCGAGGAAAAGATCGAGTTGATCAGGGATATCGAGCAACATGCCCGTGTCGATGGCGTCACAAGTACAACTGTCATGTACTCGGAGTCATACGCCAAAATCAGGTATCAAAATTCGGAAGGGATTGATCTTGAGCATGATACTTTCCGAACGGGTTTTGCCGTCACTGCGGTGGCGTCTGATGGAACAACATATCAATCAGGAAGAAAAAGCCGTTTCGGAGTTTGTGGGTATGAGTTATTCAAAAAACACGACGCTCTCGCTCTTGCAGAGGTGGCTGGCACGACTGCGATCAGATTGCTCAGCGCACGCCAGCCAGAGGGCGGCGCAATGCCATGTGTGCTCGATCCGGAGCTTGCAGGCGTATTCATCCACGAGGCGGTAGGACATGCCGCCGAGGCTGATCTGGTGCTTGAGGACTCATCGATCCTTGCCGGGAAGATCGACAGCACAATCGCAGCGCCCGGCGTCACAGTGTACGATGATCCGACGATGGATGGGTACGGGCAGTACCCGTTTGACGCGGAGGGCGTGCCAGCAAAGCGGACAACGCTGATCGACCGCGGCGTGCTCTGCTCGTATCTGCATTCAAGGGAGACCGCTGGCAAACTCGGCGAAATTGGAAATGGGGATGCGCCCGAGGGGGGCGGTGGGAATGCACGTGCGCAAGGATGTGCCATTCCGATACCGCGCATGAGCAACACGTTCATTGCAAATGGCGATATGAAATTCGAGGAAATAATAGAAGAACTCAAGAACGGGGTTTATCTCAAAGGATCACGCGGCGGGCAGGTCAATACCGGCGAGGGCATCTTCCAGTTCAATGCGGAACTTGGTTTCGTGGTGCGAGATGGCGAGATATGCGAGATGCTGCGAGATGTGTCGCTTTCAGGGCAGACGCTTGAGATCCTGAAGAATATAACCGCTGTCGGCAATGATCTTGAGTTTAATTCCGGATGGTGCGGTAAGGGCGGGCAGACCGTGCCTGTGAGCGATGGTTCGCCGCATATTCTTGTGAGCAGCGCGGTCGTCGGCGGAAGCGGGTGATCCTGCGGTTGTTGATTGTTCATTCTGCCAGTTCTGCAATCTCTTCATCTTCTGCTCTCCATGCAGGATCCACGATGCAGAGAAAGACCAGCTCGCAGGTTCCAATATTTTTTATCCGCTGAACTGAGTTTGGAGGGATGTAAATCACCTGTCCGGAAAGCACTTTCTCTTTTTCGTAGTCTACATACATCTCTCCCTCTCCTTGCAGTATATAGTAGACTTCCGAACTTTTTAACCTGTGTTCGTGAGTGATTTCGCCAGGTTTCACCGTTGCGTGAGCAAGACTGTACCTTGCAGAAACATCTTCATTCAGAGGGCTTAATAACTCCCTCAGGGTCGTATTATCGCCTGCGATTATTTTCTTGCACTTCTTCAGGTCTTTTATGAACATGGGGACACCTCCCGGGTTTCCGGGGTCAGACCGGGATCACGGATGATACTCTGGGGGGTGATCAACGGGATTTTCCTGAAAAACTTATTTGCAGTCTTGATCGTCATTATTCAAAAGCCCCCTGCCCCATACCCCATGCCCCCGCCCCGCGTAATCGCGTAGTCGCCCGGAGCCGTCTCGCCGACTCACTTCTTGACCAGGGGTCTGCGGCGAGATCTGCATCAGCACATCTGGATGGGATATTTTAACCCCATCCGTCCACATGAAATAGCGAAGAGCCAAAGAAAGGTTATACGAACATGAAAGAGATGGGCTGATTTAGAGCGCCCGGATCTACATCATAAAAGTGATAACATGAACATAGAGATCATAGGAACCGAATCGTTGGGTGTAAGAGGTCTCTCTTGTTTTGTAAGGACCGAGAAGCAGAGGATATTGATTGATCCGGGTATAGCGCTGGGTTACAACAGATACGGGCTGCTTCCCCACCCATTTCAGGTAGCAGTGGATGAGATGATACAGAAGAAGATCCTGCAACGGTGGTCAGAAGCAACCGACATCGTGATCAGCCATTTTCATGGGGATCACATTCCGTTAGCGGATGCGAATCCTTATCAGTTCAACATTAAAAAAATAACCGGATTAAACCCTGACGTCAGGATATGGGCTAAGAACCCGCATCATCTTCATCCGATCGAAGAAAAACGAGTAGAGTCTCTTTCTGCCATCCGGAAGAACGATTTGACTCCAGCAGAAGGTGTAACGTATGGAACGATGACCTTTTCCAGACCGGTATTTCACGGGGGCAAAGATAATAATCCGCAGACGGTGATGATGACAAGGATTGAGGAAGATCGCGTCTTTGTGCACACCTCTGATACCCAACTCCTTGACGACGAAGCCATCTCTCAAATACTGGACTGGGAGCCTGATATCGTATTGGCTGACGGACCTCCTCTCTATATGCCCAATAAACTTTCGAAAAAGCAGGCTGAAATGGCGTGGCGCAATGCTAAACGACTGTCCCGGGAAGTTGGTACGTTGATTCTTGACCATCATTTGATGAGAAGTTGTACAGGACTTGAATGGTTGGAGCGCTTATCATCCGAAACAGGAAACCGCGTTATCTGCGGGGCTGATTTTATGAAAGCTCCAAGAATGCTACTTGAAGCAAGACGCAAATCCTTGTATCAGGATATGCCGGTTCCTGCTGGCTGGCATGAAGATTATGGCAAAGGCATGGTCAGTACCGATCGTTACTGGAACATGGCTAAGAGAATCTATAAAAGCATGAGGCTGGATGATTATAGATGATAATAATAAAATGTGCCAAATGCAAAAGAAAGATTTTTAAATACCAGAAGATCGGGGAAGGTAGGGTGTGGCACTGCTGGAATGACCGGATAATCATGGATTACAGCGTCAGAGATGGAAATGAGGTTAAATGCCGGTGCGGTAATTTGATTGGCGTTGCTGAAGAGAGGTGGGTCAAGATGCGACCGCATTCTTTTATTTATTCGGGGGCGGTAACATGAAAACAGGGGTGAAGTGAAGAAGACGATGATTTAATAATGGCTGTGGGAGATGTAACGATATGATTGAGTGGGTCTTGATAATACTATTGGTGCTATTTTTGATTTATTTGTTTTGGAAATATTCCGAACTCAAAGGCGAAATTGAGAACCGTGCACGGGATATTTTTGAAAAGTGGAGATCAACAGAGTTAGAAACACAAGCAAACGAGAAAGCAAAATTACTCTTTCAAGATTGGGCACAACAAGAGGAAAAGGGAATTAGAGAAGATGCTATCAAGAGGAGTGAAGCGGTCATCCAGGGTAAAGTAACGGAACATCTGATACCGTTCTTCCCGGATTTCAAATATAATCCGAAAGATGCGAGATTCATGGGGACTCCGGTAGACCTCGTGGTTTTTGATGGATTGAGTGAAGGCGAGATGAGAAATGTAGTCTTCGTTGAAGTGAAGACCGGAAAAACAGCGAATTTATCAAGCAGAGAGAGGCTGGTTAGAAATTGTGTGGAAAGTAAGGATGTGGTTTACGAGATAATTCATCATAGAGGTGGTAAAGATTAGGTCGGCGGAGGCGAAAATAATGTTTTGCTCGCTTCGGTGCCATCGCACTAATTCAGCAGTGTACATACGACTTCAGCCTATATGCCATACTCGAAATAGAAAAGTACTTACATGGGAATAAACAGAAAGACGTGATGATAAAATGGGAGTCCAAGAGGATATTTTTGAAGGATTCTTCAAAAAATTGGAAGACGATGAAGACTTCCCCGACCCAATAGTTGAAGAACTCAAAAGACTCTGGGAAAGTGGTGAGATCGCATCACAAGAGAAAATCCTTGAAGTGGTAGAGAGGGGGAGTGAAAATGTCAGTAAAAATCAAAACGATTGATATCCATGCTTTTAGAGGCATCCCGGATTTCGAATTGCAACTTGATGGCAAGAGCCTTTTACTACGGGGAGAAAATGGAACTGGAAAAAGCTCAATAGTGGAAGCCATTGAATTTTTCTTTACTGGCAAGATATCTCACTTAGAGGGAACACAAGGGTTGTCTTTACAACGGCATGCTCCACACGTAAATTTCGAACCCGATGATTTGAATGTTGAACTAACTTTCAATCCTGGTGATGTATCTCTAAATAGGACTTTTACATCTTCGTCTTCACTTCCAGAACAACTTAAAGACTATTTTCAAATAACTCAAAGTGGGACATTCATCATGCGGAGATCGCAAATTCTTACATTTATTATGAGTAAACCCGCAGATCGTTTTAAAGCGATAGGAAGCATAATCGGTGTCGATCCACTGGACGAAATAGAACTTGAAATGATGCGAGTTCGTGACGAGTTGAAAGGTAAGATAAAGTCAAAGGAAGAGAAGATTGATGGGCTAATAAGCGATCTTTCTACAATCATAGAAAAGGATGTTACAAAAGTTGAAGAGGTTTTGCCGGCGTTAAATGAAGTGCTTCAAGAATCTGATCTGCCAATGATCAATTCTCTTGAAGACGTTGATAAACATGCCGAGGAGATGCTAAAAGCGGTAAAGAAGACTGAAACTATAGATAAAATTGAAGTGCTTAATAAGATACTGGGAACAACGAAAACCGAACTCATATCCAGAGAGATCGTCGACGAGCTTAATGATATCAATAATAAAGTAAAACACCTTTTGCAAGAAGATATTAGATTGGAACTATCTTTAGCCAATCTACTTAAGTCCGGTCGAGAAGTTATCAAAGAAGAAGAGATGGCTATCTGCCCGTTATGCGAGCAAAAAATTGATAGAGAAAAATTAATAGCAAAAATTAATTATCGTCTTAGAATTTTACGTGACCTTTCTGAGAAGGCATCAGAAGTTAGGACTATGTCTGTTCCAGTTATAGATAAGTTGAATGGAACAGTAGATGAATTTAAAACCACAATCTCAAAAATCGAATTGTTTCCAGAACTGGCTGAAGAGAAAAGCAAAATTATAGAAAAAATCAATTTTTTGAATGAATTCGTATCTCATATTACTTCCGCAAAAGACCTTAAAAATGAAATAGAAGTTCAAGAGTTTAACCAACAAAAAAATGAAATTGATGAGATATGGAGTTCTCTATCGACAAAATGTGGTCAGCTACTTAATACTATTGGGCTTACCGAGGCTGAGAAAAAAGTATTAGGTGTTGCACGTTTGATTGAACATGCTAGGAGTAAAGCCACAGAGTTATCAAGAGTTCAGACTGGACGTAAGATATGTAAAAACCATTTTGATCTTGCAGAAAAAATATATTTCGCATTTTCAGAGACAAAAAAGGCAAAAATTCAGGAAATTTACACGTCTATACAGGGGAATGTACAAAGTTTTTACTCGATGCTCCATCCCAACGAGCCACACAAAAACATAGAACTTACGGTCGCACTTGGTAAAAGAGCAAGCACTAAGTTGAAAATGGAATCATTTGGTCGAGAGGGGGAGGACCCAAGGGCGTTAACAAGCGAGGGGCATCTTGATTCATTGGGACTGTGTATATTTCTTGGTTTTGTAAAAAAGTTCAATGAAGGTTGTTCTCTAATTGTGTTAGATGATGTAGTTTCTACCGTGGATGCTAAACACCGAGAAAATATTTGCAAATTATTACTTGAAGAATTTAGGGATAAGCAGCTAATTATAACTACTCATGATGAGGTGTGGTATGAGCAATTACGTGCTTTTCAACGTGCTTATGGGGTTGAGGGGGATTTTAAAAATTTGGTTATAACTAACTGGGATGTTGAAAGCGGACCAACTATTACACCATATAAAATTAGATGGGATAGAATACGAGAGAAGATTGATTCTGGCGACAAAACTGGGGCTGGAAATGATGGACGGCAATATCTTGAGTGGCTGCTAAAGCATATCTGTAAAGTTACAAATGCACCGGTGCCCGTTAATAATTGGGAGGGCGGAATGGTTAGTGGCATACTCCCTCATGCCAAAAAACGGTTGAAGCGTCTAATAAAAGAAGACGAATTCAAAGCGAAAATTTACAAAGCTTTTCAAGATCTTGAAACCACAGTAATTATGGGTAATCTCCTTTCGCACGATAATATGCTGGCAGAGAAGGTATCTATCGAAGAAGTGAATAGGTTTTGTGAGTCAGTACATAACCTATACAATACATTTGTATGCCCTAATTGTGGGCATTTTGTAGGCTATTACTATGAACTGAAGATAATAAGATGCCCAAACACAAGGTGTGAGAATCCTATGGAAGTGAAGACTAAATGATTGAGCGGATGGGGGACTTTTTCTTCACGACTTTGCGCGGTTGTCTCACAACCTTGTCTTTTTGGGTTGGACAGCATGGCGTATGTGGCACACACCTTCAAATGGCACTGAAAATGTTAGACGCAATCATGAAAACAAGGTGACTATATGACAACAAGAAAAGAAAAAATCACATCAAAAGTGATAGAGGTTCTCAAATCAAATCCTGACGGAGTTCGTTACTCAGACATTGTAAGAAAAATACACGAGGAATTTCCAGAGTTTCCTGATGGTACTATCCATGGGACGGTTTGGCAGTTGGATATACTGGTGCCTGACGAGATCTACAAACCTGCACGAGGGCTTTTTCGTCACGTTGCATATAGAGAAGAAATCAGCGAAGAAGAGGAAATACATCCCCCTGAAATCGAAAAAATAAAAGAAGAGGATTTTTACGGACCTTTTGCAGATTGGCTTGTCAATGAATTGGAAGAATGCACCGAAGCAATACCGTTGGGGGGAAATCGATTTAGAGATAAATGGGGAACACCTGACGTAATAGGAAAGCGCGAGTCACGTAGAAGCGATATTGTTGGAGCGCCCACTGAAATTGTTTCGGCGGAGATAAAAACGAATACTCGAGAATTAATTACAGCATTCGGACAGGCTTGTTCATACAAACTATTTAGCCATAAATCGTACATCGTAATACCAAAAAATTCATCGCAAGACGATATCTCGAAACTGGATTCTTTATGTTTGATTTTTGGGATGGGGCTGGTTTTGTTTGACACTAATAATGCAAACGACCCCCAATTTGAAATCAGGGTTCGACCACTCAAACATGACCCCGATATGTTTTATCTAAACAGATACATGAAATTGATAGAGAAGGAGCTATTCTGGTAATTGCAATGAAGTAACTACGCAGAACAGCGGATAAAAACAGATTACTTTTACCCAACACAGGAGAATAACCCATCCATGTCCATACTACCCCCAACCGACCTCGAAACCATAACCACACGGCTGAACCGACCACCAAACCCGGTCGAGGAAGGCTGCTTCCTGAACCTCTGGAGCGAGCACTGCTCGTACCGCTCGAGCGCGAAACACCTCCGCACATTCCCGTCAGACTCCCCCCGCGTCATAATCGGTCCCGGCGACGACGCGGCAATCATCCGCCTGAAGGGCGACCTCGTGCTTGCGATCGGGATGGAAAGCCACAACCACCCGTCCTACGTGGACCCTTGCAACGGCGCGGCAACCGGCGTCGGCGGAATCGTCCGCGACATCCTCTCGATGGGCGCACGCCCGATTGCTCTCATGGATCTGCTTTACTTCGGGATGCCTGACCAGCCAAAGAATCTATACCTCTTCGAGCACGTGGTCGAGGGCATCGCGGGCTACGGGAACTGCATCGGCGTTCCCGTGGTGCGCGGCGAGACGTTCTTTCACGCCGCGTACTCCGGAAATCCGCTCGTAAACGTGGTCTGCGTCGGGCTTGCGCACGAAAAGAACGTCGTGACCGCAACAGCGCAGCGGGCTGGCGACGCGCTCATCCTGATGGGATCGACTACCGGGCGTGATGGACTCGGGGGCGCATCGTTTGCATCAAGGGATCTTTCTGAGGACTCGGAGGCAGAGGATCGGTCGAGTGTCCAGATCGGCGACCCGTTCACAGAGAAGCTCGTAATAGAGGCGGTTCTTGAGGCAATCGAATCAGGATACGTGCTTGCATGTCGGGATCTCGGTGCTGCAGGGCTCGTTGGGGCGAGCGCAGAGATGGGTGCAAAAGGGAATCTTGGCTTGCATCTCGATCTTGACCGGGTTCCCCTGCGTGGATCAGGGATGACGCCGTACGAGATTTTGATTGCCGAATCGCAGGAAAGAATGGTTCTTGAGGTGGATCCGTCGAATGCGGCGGCGGTGCTTGCGATTGCAGAGAAGTACGACCTGAATGCAAGCGTGATCGGCGAATTCACTGACGATAGGGAGTATCTGGTCGAGTTCAAGGGAGATGTCGTCGTGGATCTGCCCATCACTTTCCTATCGGGCGGCGCTCCCGCATTCGAGAGCGAGCCTGAAAAGCAGGAAGAAAGGGCGGTAGAGACGAAAAGACCAGAGATCAGGGATGATTCAAAGACCCGGGTCCTGAAACTGCTTGCATCCCCCAATATCGCATCAAAGGAGTGGGTCTACCGCCAGTACGACCACGAGGTCCAGATACGAACCACGCTAAAGCCAGGGGATGATGCAGGCGTGCTCAGGATCGACGATGAGGCTGCACTTGCACTTGCACTCTCATGCGGCTGCAACCCGGCACATATCACGCTCGACCCGTACCATGGCGCAGCAGGATCGACTTTCGAGAATGCATTGAACCTCGCCTGCAAGGGCGCTTTGCCGATTGCGCTCGTAAACTGCCTCAACTTCGGGGATCCTGATGACCCCGCTATCTACCGGCAGTTTGCCGAATCGGTGCGTGGAATCGGAGATATGGCTCGAGCGCTTCAGGTTCCTGTTGTCGGCGGCAACGTCTCGTTCTACAACGAGAGCGACGAGTTCGGAACAGCGATCCCGCCGACACCAAGCATCGGGATGGTCGGGATTGTTGAGGATTACGGGAGTTATCGAACCCCCGGGACCTGGTTTGTAGACCCCGGAGATACGGTCATCCTGATTGGGGAAACAAGAGAGGAGTTTGGCGGAAGCGAGTATTATCAGGTATATGGCTACGGCGGCGGAAGTGTTCCTGTGCCACCGCAAGACCCGCGTGGGATCCTCGATTCAGTGAGGGCTGCGATTGGCACAGGACGCGTCACATCATCTCACGACGTCTCAAACGGAGGGCTTGCAGTCGCGCTCTCTGAGATGGCGCAGCGGATCGGGGCGGATATTGACCTTGCCGGCATCGCCAGCGCGGGGAATGGAACCCCTGGTTCTGCCGTGGCGCTCTTCTCTGAGTCGCATGGACGCGTGATCCTTGCGACGCCTGATCCGGACATGGTCATCGGGCAACTGCGCGGTGTGCCGCACAGTGTCATCGGCAAGGCAGGAGGCGGTGAACTGAAGATCAGGCTCGGCGGTGGTGGTGGTGCGGCTGTTGCGCTGTCGCTTCACGAAATCAGGGAAGCGGGAGAGAGTATTACGCGGATGATGCGGTGAACCCTGTGCATTTATTAGAGGTTTGTGGTAGCTAAACGCATGTTATGGCGTTTATATATGGTTACAGCGAAGACCGTGCATGATCTCAAGCGAATCACGTCGTATTCGGCGATACGCCCCATTTTACAGACCCTGCTACCACCGTGGTATGGTCCGGAGACCTGAGCCCAGATACATAGATAACTATCTCATCGAAGATGCTTGTCGGACGTGGAAACGGCGAATCGCTGCAGATGGCATTCGGAGGGGGTTTTTCGTGGTCGTCTCGCCTTATGCGAAAATGTATTTGCAGGGGGCTCCGCAGTGAGTTGTGGTTGGGCGTAGATGTGGTCAGGCGGGTGTTTATATTTGTGAAATTTTCGTTTAGCGTGAGACCTTAAAGGTAACTACAAAGATGATCAATGCCATCATCATCAGAACACCCAACCCCGACTCTGCTGCCACCAATACTTGAGGCAGGTGTCCTGCTGCCAGATTGGGCTGGATGTTGGAATATCCAAGGCTACAGAACGAGATCGTTACTGATACCGATCTGAATCTGTCACCGGAGTTTTTAAAACTCAACTGATGAAATATCAGACATCGGCAGAAAACTGGAAGGGTGTTAAACTGCTGGAAGCGCTCCCTGATATCAAGACCGGTATTGACGCGATGAACTTGAAGTTCGATGCTTTCATAGATGGGCAAAGAACTCACAACAAGCGTATGGTGCAGATATTACAAAAACTTGCAGACAAGTAGCTCTGTCAGCGTGAAAAACATTAAACTTCGCTGCAATGTTCGCAATCGCCGGACTGCTTGCAGGTATTCAGGAATTGGAAAAGGGTGGGGGGCTAAAACGCCGAAGATCCTGAAGATGCGGTGAATAAACTTTAGTACACCTCGTCCGGCTCAAACACCTTCTCGCCGACGACCTCGCCGTCGATGCTCCGATAGAAGCATGACCGATACCCGGTATGACATGCCCCGCCGATCTGTTCAACTCTGAGCAGCAGGTCGTCGCAATCGCAGTCAATCAGGATTTCCTGCACCTTCTGAAGATGCCCTGAGCTTTCTCCCTTCTTCCAGAGCTTCTTTCGGCTTCTGCTCCAATAATGTGCTATATTTGTCTCCCGCGTCAGTTTGAATGCCTCTTCGTTCATGTACGCACACATCAAAACCTCGTTTGTCTGCACGTCCTGAACGACTACATGCACTAAGCCGTCTGTGTATTTCGGTTGAATGATGTCACCCGCCATGCGCATAAAATGGCAACAGCTATATTAACAGCTTCGCATAGCCAGAGAGTGATCAAGCATGATGATTATCGGAATCGATGACACCGACTCACGAACAGAAGGCGGCTGCACAACGTATCTCGCAGCAGTGCTTATGGAAAAATTGCAAGAATACGGAACTTTTACCGATTACCCGCTTTTAATTCGACTGAACCCAAACATCAAGTACAAAACCCGGGGAAACGGTGCGATCGCGCTCAGCATCGATATTGAGGCTGGCAGGCTTGAGGCGGTAAAAAAAATAGTTCTGGATGAAGTAGCAGACCAATCAAGATTATCGGATGAAAACACAAATCCCGGCGTGGTATTTCTAAATGGTACATCGGACGGTATGAGAGGTGACCTGAGATCATTTTCAAGACGGGCAATACAGGATATTCTCCGGATCGAGGATGCGAAACGTCTGATCAGTACACACAAGATTGATTCTCACGAATTCAAGAACGGGCGGGGTCTGATCGGCGCACTCGCAGCAGCAGGCATCGCACTAAATGGCATTCCTGATCACACATTCGAGCTGATCGCATACCGGGAACCAGGTCGCGCCAGCGCGGGCATGCCAAGGGATGTTGATACGAAAAGTATCAGGGAAGCAGACATGCAAACATACCCCCGAACATGGGATACTGTCGATATCGCAAATGATACGGTAGTTTGCGTGCCTCACGGAAATGATCCTGTGTTATTTGGAATTCGAGGCGAGATGGATGGAATTCTCGATGCGTTCAACTGCATCGTGTCAGAACCCGCCGAACGCGCTGTTATATTTCGGACAAACCAGGGAACCGATATGCATCTCATGAGGGTGGGACTGCCGATGGATCAGGTAAAGGACGGATGTTCGTATATTCTAAAAGGAACGGTATGTGATCCGCCGCAAACAATTCATGGCGGGCATGTGATCTTCAGAATAGTAGACGAGTCCGGAACAACGATTGATTGCGCCGCCTTTGAGCCGACAAAGAACTTTCGGGACACCGTCCGGAAACTGATGGTAGGGGACATTGTTGTTGTGTGCGGAAGCATCAGCAACAAAACGGTCGGCAACAAAACGACTGATCACGGAACGGTCCATCTCGAAAAGATAAAGATCGAGCATCTGGCTGCCGGATACGAAGTTGCAAATCCGGTGTGCGCATGTGGCAGACGCATGAAGTCGGCTGGCGCCAGGCAGGGTTACCGGTGCAAGCAATGTGGGAACACATCGAGCGCGCCTGATCGGGTACCGATCGAGCGGGATCTTGACACGGGCTGGTACGAGGTGCCGCCGTGCGCAAGACGGCATATCGCAAAGCCGCTTGTGCAGTGTGCGGGAGGAGCGCGTCTGGTGCATCCGAGCAGGTGATCTGGGATAATGATATGTAATTGATCTGCGGTCCGCCGGATCAGAACAGTTGCCAGGAATAACAAATATTAATACTATAGGTACCAAGATTAGGCATAATGGACGATATCAAGATAATGCACCCGCGTCCAAGCGCGATCGTTGCTGCGCTGTACACGTTGCGCGATCTGGACACTGATGTGGCAATCCTGCATGGTCCCCCTGGCTGCTCTTTCAAGCACGCCCGCCTCCTTGAGGAGGACGATCTGCGGGTAGTCACAACAGCAATGGATGACACTGATTTTGTCTTTGGTGGGCGCGAACTGCTTGCGTCGATGCTTGAGAAGGTGATCGACCTCTGGCACCCAAAGCGCGTCGGAATCGTCGGGACATGCACAAGCATGATCATAGGGGAGGACCTTCATCAGGCGATCGAGGATGTTGGTACCGATATCCCGGTCATCGTGGTCGAGGTACATGCCGGGTACCATGAGAACACCCACGGGGTGATCATGACGCTCGAAGCAGCCCGGGACGTCGGCATCATCGATGACGCCGAGCTAAAACGGCAGGAGATCCTGCTCAAAGAGGCGACCGCGCTCGAACAGAGACACGGGGCGGCAAGCAAGGAGTATCTCGAACCATCCCGCGGCGATACCAAATACAGAGTCGCAGAACATGTCCTTGAATTGTTAAAAGATGGGAAAAAGTGCATAAACATACTGAATGCAAAGAAAGAGACTGCATACATGTTTGCGGACATCCCGCTTGCGGTCTGCGAGGTTGCAGAACAGATCGGTTCTGATTCGGAAATTGTCAATATCGCAAATCTGAGCACGGATATCGGTCTTCCAAGAGTGAAAGGGTATGCAGAAGATATCATGCGGGATCTATTGAGCGCGGGCGTGGAGATTCACGAGATCATCGGTGGACTGGATGAGTATCCAGTCGCAGGAAATCGGGCAGGCGAGATTATCGGCGAAAAATATCCCGGATTCGATTTTACGATCATATCAGGAGTTCCACATGCCGTTCCGATGGACGCGCTGTCTGGCATGGAAGTCATATCAGTCACCAACGGACCGCGGCAGGTGCTCCCCTTAAAAGAGATGGGTCATGATGCGGTCATCGTCGAGATCGATCTGCACCCAAAGACGCTCGGTGTCAATCATATCGTAGAATCTGAGTTTGGCGCGACGCTGCGCGAGATGAGCCGGGGTTAATTGTTACATGGTCGGTGCGTTCGGAATGGATCATCTTGAATTGTAGCAATCTGCGTTAATCTTGGTCTAATAGAGTTTTGACACAGATTTACACCGATTAAGAGTTGTCTCGTATACGTGCGACTTATTTAAAACCCCTGCGCGTTTGCAGGGAGTGTGTTCATCTGCGCGACCGACTCTCGACCAGACGCTTCGGATTTGTTCTGGTCGCAGCCAGCGCGCCACGCTCATCCAGCCCTGCGCCCACCGCCACCTTAAACGCCATCTCATCAGTGATCAGGTCCTCTGGCACGTGCGTATCCGTGTCCACGATCAGCGCACATCCGATTTCGCTTGCAATCCGTGCAACATGCCCGTTTGTCCGGTTATGCCCTGCTCTTGATGTGATCTCAAGAGATATGCCGCTTTCACGTGCGAGTTCAGCCTCGTCAGGCGTGATGATGCCAGGATGCGCCAGGATATCGATATCCGCCCGGAGCGCGGCATCATTCGTGCCCGGCGCCACGGGCTCTACCACAGTCTCGCCATGCACCACGATAATATCCGCACCAAGCGATCTCGCCCTATCTGCGAGCACAGCGATCTTTCCGGGCGGGACATGGGTCAGTTCCACACCGGCAAGAACCCGGATTCCCCATTCATCCTCTAAAAACGAAGTTTTTCTAACCGCATCCAGCACAAATTCGATATTCGTGAAATCAACGTGATCAGTGATCGCAATAGCCGAATAGTTGTGCATAACAGCACGGCGGACGAGTTCAGCCGGTATCAGTACACCGTCACTCAATAGGGAATGAGTATGCAGATCGATCATCATAGATATGTGGGGTTGCGAAACTTATAAGTGTTAAACCTCCAGATATGAAGTATCGAGTAGTATATACATATATTTAATATTATGGTTGGAATAAAAAGGCTGGTTCTTGATGTACTGAAGCTCCACAATCCGACGATCATCGAGATCGCTAACGTGATCGGAAAGTTGGACGGCATAGATGGCGTTAATATAAGTCTGTATGAGGTCGATCAGAAGACTGAAAACGTCAAAATTACTATTGAGGGCGACAGAATCGATTTTGACACGATCAAGAAAACGATCGAGGATTATGGTGCGGCAGTTCACAGCATCGACGAGGTTGCATCCGGAAAGCGTCTTGTAGAGGAAGCGGAAACGCTGCAAGAGCGCACATAACCCTTGCAACCCTTAAATTAATCTAATCTGTGCGCCGCATCTCTTTTATTATCGAACCGATCTCACGCAGGACGGACGATTTTGGGGTACCTGTTTTTTTAACAAGCACTCGCCCACTTTTTTTCCACCATGATGCCGGATATGCTTTATCCTGCTCAACAACCGGATCAAGACCAAGTGTTCTGGTGGCTTCAGCGATTTCATCGAGTGCAGGTGATTTCATAGCATAGCGTTTCGTAACTCTGCGCCCATCCTTCCGTGACACGGTACTGTCAAAATAAGTGGGCCAGATAACGATTTTATCGGTTTGTGGCATTAAATCCCGCCTCCCGGAATCGAACCGGGGACATCGCGGTGTCTGCGCGGTAATGTGTGCAATTTGCACATGATCTTACTACAGCCGCGCACTCTACCAGGCTGAGTTAAAGCGGGTCAATTAAGAGATTCGTGTGCGATACTTATCAAGGTTTTGCTTTCCTGTCCGGGAGCAGTGCCACACGAGCATCATCCGGAAATCATGATTCCGACGTTTTATGGCT
>JAIWAP010000021.1:0-18106 GCA_048634345.1 Methanobacteriota archaeon
GTCCACAGGCGAATCCATAAGCGTTAGCGATGGAATGGCGTAATCACCCCAGTTTATCACCGTGAAGAAGATGTACGGCTCGTAGTCCGCGTAGATCACACAAGTGGTCTCGCCGGTGTACGCCTCGGCTGCCTCTGATGCAACAACCGCATAATCCTCAGTCCCGATCGCTTTCTTGACCTCGATTACAGGGAGAACCTCGATATAGGTCGAGTTGTCTGTGTACTGGTACTTCCGCTCCTTAAAATCCTCATAAGTGAGATCGATCCTTAGCTCGTACTTTGTCCGGTCCGGTAGCGAAGGCACTTTGAAATGTATGGTATGTGTGACTTCCGAAGTCCCGCTACTTCCATCCAGCTCATCAGTGGTGCTGACGCTTCGCACATCGATCGGAAACGTGGTACCGACCCATTTCCGGTTAGCGTCATCGACTTCACCCTTGTAGATCTTTTGCAGCGCACAGTCCTGAGGATACTTCCCATTGATCATCTCTGCCGGCTTTACAGAGACTGATGCATCCACATGGTACGCCGGCATCTTCTCCGTGTTCTTCACCTTGATCTCAGCCTTGAAGACCGAATTTGACCGAACAATCGAACTGCCGTCTTCCGACGGGAGCACTTCCGGGTTTCCGCTCTCATCCGAGCCCGAAGAGTATAGTTTGACCGATGCTTCCAGTTCAGGCGGCTTTATCGTGGCGTACGCAACCTTTGCATGTTCGTCCTTCGGATCGGTGCAGAAACAATCGTCCGACGCAAAGTCAACATCGATTTCAGTAACCCCGATAAAGAACTCATTTCCGTCATTCCAGATTACACCGGTTTCATCCCAGCCGTCCTCGCTCGTGCGAAACGATTTGAGGCAATCCGGAGATTCCCTGAACGGATAGCTTCCAATGAGTGTCTGATTCTTGTAGATCTTGAGATTCACAAGCTTGGCATCCGGAGCCACACTGCACTTCCGGTCCCCGCAGGGATCCGCCTTCGTTTCATCGATATCGACTATGACATCCAGAATATGAAAATCATTCACCTCGATTGTGTATGTGGTGTTCAGATGCTCGACATACACATCGATATGGTCGCCCCATTCCCTGGTGGTCTCGCTGATACTGTCCACTTTCCGGCACTCCGCCCTATCCTGATCGTGGCACACTACCTTGTCCGGATTATACACGTGTGCGTCAGCTATCCCCATCAGTAATATAACAATCAATATCAACCCAATTACTCCGCTCATTCTCATACGTTTACCCCAATAATATACATGCGCTCATGTTATATAATCATTGCTCGACCTTCCGGACACTGTAGCCCTGTCTCTCCAGTTCCTGAATTATGAAACGATTCCCCGCCCCTGCCTTTTCAGATGGTGCCACAAAGAGTGTGTTATGGATCGATGACTGCACCCCAGGCGTGTGCGCTCCGGTTCCAAACCAGCTCAATATCCGCTCTCCACAAGACCAATTGCATGCCGGACCGCGAAATCTGGTCAGGCACCATGGCACAAGCAAGGATACTGGACACCGCATGGCGTGCCACATCCTTGTCAACCCAACATTTATCTACTATCAGCCAAAAAATATGCGTGTGGAATTCGAGAAATCCATCATAGGTTGTTTGACTTCATACAGCCGTCCATCCCCTCAAAACAGATCTTCTCGAATTCCTTTCTTATACTTTTTTTCTTTGAAAGGAGATTAACACATGACTATTCGGCTGGGATTCGTAGTATCTGAGTTTAATCGGGATTTGACATACCAGATGGAACTGCTCGGGCAGGAACACGCCAGATTTCTCGGTGCAAAGGTCGCTGAGACGATCATGGTACCGGGTGTGTATGATATGCCGCTTGCGATCAAAAAACTCGTATCCGACGAGGCGATCGACGCAGTTGTTACCATCGGCTGTGTGATCGAGGGTGCGACCAAACATGATGAGATCGTGGTACAACATGCCGCCAGAAAGATCATGGACCTCTCGCTTGAATCGGGAAAACCAGTGACGCTCGGCATATCAGGTCCGGGAATGACCCGCATGGAGGCACACCAGCGTGTGGATTATGCGAAGCGTGCTGTCGAGGCGGCTGTAAAGATGGTGGAACGAATCAGATAATCGATACAAACACTCGAATTTTCAGATAGTGCCATGGCAAATCTTCTGGTCGGTTGAAAAACGTGATGCCAATCCTGCAAACACTGGTACGATTGGATTGATGAAATCTGCGTTAATCTGTGGCTAAAAGTTTTATTTGCCACTGATTAACGATGTAAATGACTTTTCGGATCGATAGTGCCCCATTCTGGCAGTTGTGCTTACATAAGACAATCCGGCGTTCCCAGAAAATAATAAAAAGCCTCTAAGCACAGGCGGGATCTTTCAGGATCCTCGCCTACGCCGCATCCTCCAGTTCGATCCTCGGCGCGACACCGAGCGACTTAATCTCATCGAGCAGCAGTTTGAATGCATAGCTCATATCCACAGGATATATATCGACCTCAGAGTTGCAGTTGGTGCAGAACGAAACATTCTTTCTCTGATCGTATGTTGCGATCATCCCGCACTTCCCGCAGACCAGTTCGGTCACCTTGTCGGATTCATCAAGGAGTCGCTCCTTAAGCGAGAGCGCAGCCCCGTGCCCAATAAGAACATCGCGCTCCATCTCCCCGAACCTGAGACCGCCGTCTCGTGCGCGACCCTCGGTCGGCTGGCGTGTCAGTACCTGGACAGGTCCGCGGGAACGTGCATGGATCTTGGATGCAACCATGTGATGAAGCTTCTGGTATAGAATAACTCCAATAAATATGTCCGCCTGAATTTGCATGCCTGTGACGCCGTCATACATCACTTCCTTGCCAGAGTGTGCAAATCCGCAACTCTTAAGCCCGCCGCGTAACTCAACTTCAGTTGCGCCTGAAAAAGCAGTGGCATCAATCGATTCTCCTTTCATCGAGCCAACCTTTCCACCGATCATCTCCATCACATGCCCGATCGTCATTCTTGACGGGATCGCATGTGGATTGATGATCAGGTCAGGGACGATCCCCTGCTCCGTAAATGGCATATCTTCATAAGGCACAACCAGACCGAGGACACCTTTCTGCCCGTGTCTGGATGCGAATTTGTCCCCGATCTCCGGGATCCGCTGGTCTCTGATCTTCACCTTTGCGAGACGGGACCCATAAGACTCAGTTATGATGATCGTATCCACGATCCCCCTCTCGTTTGACCGCATCGTCACCGAGTTCTCCCGGCGTTGCTGCGGAGCAAGCCCGAGCTCGGTCGGTTCCTCAACGAACCTCGGAGGAGATGTCTTCCCGATGAGAACGTCTCCATGATCGACAACGGTCTCAGGATTGATCAGACCATCGGCGTCCAGATGCGCGTAAGCTTCTTCGCCTCTTGCGCCCCTGACCTCGGCGTCAGGGATTTCGAAGTGGTCCTCCTGCCCGCCAGGGTACCTGTGCTCGCCTCCTTCAAGCGTCCTGAAGAAATGGCTGCGCCCAAGCCCGCGCTCGATCGAACCTTTGTTGATCACGAGTGCATCCTCGATATTGTAGCCCTCAAACGAGAGCACTGCAACCACAAAGTTCTGACCTGCCGGACGGTTGTCCGCCCCGATGGCGGTCGATGTGACGGTATTCACCATCGGACGCTGCGGATAATGGAGAACGTGTCCGCGGGTATCAGACCGCAGTTTTAGGTTTGCCGCGGGCATCCCGATGCACTGCTTGATCATGGCAGCACCCATCGTGTTTCTCGGAGACGCGTTATGCTCAGGGAACGGGACCATGCCTGTGCCGATTCCAAGAATCAGGGCTGGCTCAATCTCGAGATGCGTGTGCGCTGGCGTGATATCCGTTTCGTTGATAGCAATCAGCGCATTCTCTTCCTCTTCAGCATCAAGATACTCGATCAAACCCTGTGATGCAAGGTCGTCAAAATCAAGATCGCCATTCTGGAGTTGTTCGATGTGATCGTCGGTGATCCGCGATCTGCCACCTTCCACCACGATCGATGGGCGGCGAGCCCTGCCCATATCGGTGTTGATGAGCACGTCATGCCCCTGCAGCGCAACATTGAGCTGACCGTCGATGATCCCCTGCCTCCGTTTCATCCGGATCTCGTGCACCAGTTCCGCGGTGTTTTCATGGATGCCGACCAGTTCACCATCCAAAAATACTTTGCCTCTCATTTGTCATTCCCCCCTTTGTACCGCAACGACACCGTACATACGAAGCTCATCCCTGATGCCTTCGGTGGACTTAACTCCTGTGGACAGTTCCACCATCTGGGCAAAGTTCTTTACAAGACCACAGTTGGGACCCTCTGGCGTCTCGGATGGACATAATCTGCCCCATTGTGTCGAATGAAGGTCTCTTGCCTCGAAATGTGGCTGTGTTCGTGACAACGGCGAGATCACCCTGCGCAGATGGGAGAGTGTGGCTATGTGATCGGTGCGGTCGAGCAACTGCGCGACACCGGTGCGCCCGCCAACCCAGTTTCCGGTCGCAAGCGGATAAACGATCCGCTGGGTGAGTACGTCGGGACGTATCACGGTCTTGATGCTCAATTCCCGCTTCCTCATGCTTGCACGCTCTATCTGGTACTTGATATCCCTTGCAAGTCGGTTGAATGAGACTCGGAAGAGATCCTCCATCAGATTTCCAGATAGTTTTAGCCTTTTGTTTGCGTAATGATCCTTATCGTCTACATTTCTTCGATTCAGAGCCAGTTCAAAGCACGCCTCAGCCATTCTTGCCAGAAAATGGGCTTTCACGATCCGGTTTTCCCCGTCGTTGCCTACATGTGGGAGCAGATACCTGTCGAGCACATAACTGATTCGCCGTGTCTGATACTCCTTTGTCTGCCGTGCGGCAACGATACTTCCGATCTCCTCAAGCGCATCTTCCTGCGTAAATACCCCGATGTTTACAGCCTCTTCAAGGTTTTCTTTCATAAATTCCTGGATCTCGGGATCGTCAGAAACCGCTTTTACGAGGTCTTCGTCTTTCTCAAGCCCGAGTGCGCGAACGAGCGTGACAAAATTGATGCGCCCCGGAAGCGACGGAAACGTCACCTCAAGTATCGATTTGCGCCCGCGCTCGACCACAGTCAGCGCCCGGTACCCATGCCGCTCTGAGAATACCTTCGCGATCTCGACCTGATCACCGTACTTATGGTCTATCTCGGTCATGATCTTGTTCGGCGCAAGGTCCTCAAGCGTCATGATCACCCGCTCTGTGCCGTTGGTGATGAAGTAGCCTCCCGGATCAAGTGGGTCTTCGCCATGCGTCTGCAACTCCTCGTTAGAGAGCCCGCGCAGGTTGCAGACCATTGATCGCAACATGATCGGAAGGACACCGATCTCCACCGTCTTTGATTTGCTCTCGGTTCCGTCCTGCACAACGGTCATCTCAAGGTTGATCGGTGCTGAGTATGTGAGGTTGCGCAGCCGCGCATCTGCCGGGAACAGCTTATCCACAGCCCCGTCTGCCTCCTTCACCACCGGATGCGATACCGAAATAGCACCGAGACGCACAAATGTCTCCGAATCGGTGTCCGTGCCGCCAATCTCGGTTTCGATGACCCCCATCTCGTCTATGACCTTCTGAAGACCATGGTTTACGAACTCGTTGAATGAATCAACCTGATGCTGCACAATCTTGTCCTGAATGAAATATGCTATGGATATTGTTTTTCGATCTAACATGGATTCCCTCACTCGATTGCAAGGCGGTAAAACACAGACTCGCCGGCTGTCTCGCTCGTTCTCGTAATTTCTATGATATCGCCGGGATTCGCGCCAATCTCTTTGATTGCAGGATCGGTCATCCGGATCTTGGATAGTTTCTCTTTTTCGATGTCGTATTTACTCAGTACAGTCTCTACCTCATCGTCATCAAGTACCCGGTGTCCCGGAACTATTATATGTTCGAATATGTTGAATCCTATGAAAATCCCTCCACAGAACTGTGATGGTGTTGCAACGGGCTCGAAGGGATTTGAACCCTCGGCCATCGGGTTTCCGCACGTAGCAGCAACGCCGCCGCAGACGTTAAAAGCCCGGTGCTCTGCCTGACTGAGCTACGAGCCCATCCATAGCCGACCCTACACCAGTTGGAAATCGAGAGGAGTATAGTGTCACTATGGCGCACCAACAATTCAACGCATCCATACATATTAAGGTTTTCCTGTGAGGCGACTTAAGCAGGATCAGATCAGCACCGCGTTGACAACCCCTTCCTGTCCGGGTCGGTTGGTCACCCGTGCAGAACCAAGCGCGGTTTTGATGATCGCGCCCCTGGTGATGATGTTGCGCCTTGTGTAGTACTGGTTTGCAGAATTTCCTTCCACGGTCTCGATTGTGGTTTTGCGGGTTGTGGCGTCCTTCGGATCAGTTACGTTCGCCACATCACACCGGTGCAGGCGTATCTTCTGGTTTCCGCCAAAGGTGCGCACCTTCTTGCTGCGCGTCGCTGCAAGATGAGTGTCAGTGGCATTACGTCCATTTTCGAACTTCCGTTTCCCGCGATTTCTTATATGCCTACCACCGCTTGGTGCGCGTCTTGATTTTCCTTGCCATTTCATGTTTTGTTTCTCCTTTTCGGTGTAGCGTCCCGGCCGGGACTCGAACCCGGGTCTAAGGCTCCGCAAGCCCTAAGGATATCCGCTACCACATCGGGACGCATCACCTTTGTGCTTGCCGATTATTAAAGGTTATCCGATCTGTGGTGTTGGGATCCTATCATGGTTTGTCCGGTATCTTCGCGTGATCGCGATATTTGTTCAAACGCGTGAGTTCGTGATAGGAAAGCACTTGATGCCGCACAGGCAGGATTCATCGGAGACAAGAGCATACGCGAATTACCAGAGAGCAAGCAAATTCAACCGGCAATCCTATCACTCCACGACCCACGATCTGCAAATTCAACCACATAATACCGCCGGATGCTCTGGCAAATGTGGTTGGTTCTTACTGGTTTCTAAAAAGTAAGTGGTTACCTGACCATCAATCAAGCAGTCCGAACGCGGTCAGTGCATCGCGCAGTTTCTGCTCGTTTTCTTCACCCATCGGCGCAAGCGGAAGCCGCAGAGGTCCGCCAGGCAGACCAAGCATACTTGCGGCGGTCTTCACAGGGATCGGATTTGTCTCAATAAACATCGCCCGCACGAGTGGCGCAAGCCGGTAGTGGTGGCGCCTCGCATCATCGTAATCGCTGCGCAGTATCGCATTTGCGAAGGCTGCCGTCTGCGCAGGAGCGATGTTTGCCACAACCGAGATCACACCCACCCCGCCAAGCGACATGATCGGCAGTGTCAGGGCATCGTCGCCGGATATTACTATAAAGTCCATATCCCGGGTCAGTTCGATGACGCGCGACACCTGCTCCAGATCGCCGCTCGCCTCTTTGACGCCGATAACACTCGGGATCTCTGCAAGCTTCGCGATCAAATCAGGTTCGAGGTTGATGCCGGTCCTGGACTTGATGTTGTACAATATCAGCGGCAGGTCAACGGCGCTTGCAATCGCCTCAAAATGGGCAACGATCCCGTTTCTGTTTGGTTTGTTATAATACGGCGTGATCAGCAGTGCGGCATCGGCACCAGCGTCTGCTGCATGGCGGGTGAACCGAACCGCCTCCTCCGTATTGTTCGAGCCGGTTCCCGCGATTACAGGGACGTTTGAAACATCAATTGCGATGTCGATCAGTTGTTCATGCTCATCAGATGTTAGCGTGGCTGATTCTCCGGTAGTGCCACAGGGAACGATGCCGGAAACCCCATGTTCAACCACATATTCAATATTTTCTCTAAAACCAGTCTCATCGATCATGCGCTCAGGCGTGAATGGTGTTATTAGCGCCGGCAGAACGCCTTCGATCTTCATGAGTGTCACCTTACAATGGTTTTTCACGCTGCGCAATCACGCTTAGGCGTGTGATGTAACCCGCAACCCGGTTCCGAATGGTCTTGCTGGTGATATCGGTGTGTTTGGTAACCTGCGCCTTGTTGTTCTCGAAATCGATTCCGAATGCGTAACCTCGCTGCGCAACCAGTTCTCTTGCGATATTTTTGATGTATGACGGTCGAATATTTCCCATGTATAACGAGATGTGGCGGTCTGGCATATAAATATTGCTGCAATGACTGCCGCGGGGGCGAATATCCCCGATTGCACGGATGTCCCCCGATGATGCCATCACACTTTACGCCGTATGTACTCACGATCACGGATACACGCCGATGCTCTGATACGATCCGAAAGACGACGGTGTTACAAACTCTACCAGCGTGTTTGCGCCACCTTCAGGCACCATATTGATCGAGACCGTTGTTCTGGTATCGATGGTCAGGGCTGCCTCGCCGACCCTTGGATCGGTGTTCTTGAGACTGGCAAGCGTTGTTTCGTCCGTGCATGTGTCACTCGGCGCGGTCAGCAGAATGATCTTGACCAGATCGCCCTTGGTCATCACCGGGTTGCCCAGACTGAACGAATCGTCAGCATCCCGCACCATCTCCGCAATAAAGAACATGTTTGCACACATGAAATACTTACCCGTATAATCACCCGTGGTAGCCTTGGTCGCGTTGTATCCGAGATGGACTGTGCCCGCACTGGTCTTGTTCACATAATCGGCGTTGGCACCGATTGTGGCGTCCGGGTACGCCCCTCGTATCTGCGTCAGACCGTCTGCGACCAGCCGGTAGGTGGTGAGGCGGTTTGAGTCGCTGCCCGAAAAGTTACCATCGCTCACATTGGTGGCATTGGTATCGACCGTGCCCTCGATATACCTGAGGTCATTGGTGGTCGTGCCATCAGTGATGGTGATCACGACCTGATCCAGATCGACAGGCTCTGAGCCGACCTTCAGCGAGCACCGTAGATTAAGCCGGTCAAGGGTACCTGAGAATGTGTCATCGTCGCCGATCGATGCATTCGTGCCGCTGCGCCAACCTTCAATGGATTCTACGTCGATATTTGAGGAGACTTCCTTTGTGGCTTCCTTTCCGGTACTAAATGCCTTCTGCTGGAGGACTCCGGAGGTTTCTATCAGCACTGCGGCAGCAACCGCCGCAACCATCACCATCGCAATGAATATGATCAGGGTGCCGATGCCCACCTGGGCACGGCGGTTCTGTGCCAGCCTTTCCGTCACGGCAGGGATTGTGGAGATTTTGGAGATTTTGGAGATAATAGAGACTATAGATGCGGTAGCCATGCGTGCGATTGGTAGAACTGGTTGTCTATTCATTATGCATCCCCTTTTATGGTAGATATCAAACCCATATTCATTTTATGTATTAACGCAATATAAATATATCTTTGCAAGGTTTGATTCAGGGCAAATTTGCCCGTGCCAGACCTGAAGGGGTGTGGCTTTTTAATTTCCTCTGAAATATGCCGGAAACAATTACTGCACACCGCGATGTGGACGGGCGAATCGGACGGATCAATCAAATGCGATCCGGACAGTTTTGATCGAATTTACCGCGTCAGAAAGTGCCCTCTTCTGATCTTCGAGTTCTTTACCACGCATCTCCAATTCCACTCTTAAATTTTCGATCTCCTGCTCGATCCGTGCGATCCGTTCGTTGTTTGTGGCAAGTTCCAGCTCAAGCGTGGTTTTTGTTTCCGATATGGTCAGACTGGAGCTCCGATCCTCAAGCGCCATAATCCGGGAGATAATACTCTGGTATGTGTCTTTCTTTGATGCGAAGGAATCCATTATTTGCTTTGTTTGACTGATAGCTTTGTCACGATTCCTATCCTTGAGTCCAAGGACGTCATTCTCGAGTAATTTGCACACACCAATCATAAAATCGGTGACGTCTGCTGCATCCATCTCGATTGGAGTTTTGAGGGACATATCAAGCGATTCTTTCTGTTTTGCAGAAAGTGTGTGTCTTCCACTTGCATCCTGCTTTTCCATCCGTTTGAATGCTTTGTTAAGCGGCATGAACATCTCCATGACGCCGGTTTCGATGGCGTCCCGCGCCTCGCAAGCCCGTTTTAATCCTGTCTCGAGTTCGACAAAGGAACCCCACTCGGTGCTGTCTGAGAGTTGTTCCAGCCGGGCGGTACAGTTGTCGCTTTTATGCCGGAAACCCTCCAGTTCCGATCCGGCATTCTTGATTCTCAAATTGTGCTCGACGATAGTATCCTGCAGATCTATTATATCTTGTATAACTCCTGAAATCCCGTCAAAAGTCCCCATCAGGTCTTCCTTTCCATCGATCAGAAGTTTGAGTTTGGTAAGTAACTTTTTCACATCCCTGACGTCGGAAATCACCACCCCAACCTCCTTTGGAAACAGATATCTGGCAGAGTGGTGACTTTTCACTGATTTTTCGAGCATATTTTCGAGATTGGTGTGGGCGGTCACGTAAAATTCCCTGATCGCCGGATAATCCATCGGGGGGATGTTAATCTTATCGATCAGCATGTTGATCTGCTTGATTATGTTATCGCGAGCTGCAAGCCCCACTTTCAGCACGCGGGGCAGCATCTCCGGAGGCTCCGCGGTCTCAAACACCCCGATATCGCGCACCAGTTGCTCTTCCGTCTCTTCAATCTCTGCAAATATCCGGGAAGCGGATTTGAAGAATCCGTCGAGATCCGCTTTCAATTCATCCGCAACCCAGTTTTCAACTTCGTGAAAAGCGATCGCGGGGGTCTCTTGCCGGGTTTCTTTTCCAATGATCTTATTTAGCCATTTCAATTCCATCAACGATCCGGTGTGGTGTTTATGGTGTAATCGTACCGGGTGCTATTATGTCATGCAATCTTGATATACTCTTCCGATCAGGAAAGTTTTTTACCGCTGCAACTCCCTCAATAATTTCATGGCAAACCCTTTTGGCATAAAACTCCGTGAGATCGTACAGATTGTGATCATTGTCATCGCGGTCATGTTGGTCTACAGAGTTTTGCTGTTCATATTTGGGATGGCGCAGGTACTATTATTTGTGATAGTGATATATATTATTTACAAAATCGCCAGGGCAATTCTGTGACAACATCTTTATATGATCTCGTCGCCATGGTGGATTTATGGGATTATTCACACGCATGGAGCTTATGGTAAAATCCAAGGCAAATAAACTACTCGATCGCCATGAAGACCCGCGGGAGATACTCGATTACTCATATCAAAAACAACTGGAGCTCTTGCAGCAGGTAAAGCGTAGCGTAGCCATGGTTGTCACAGCCAAGAAGCGGCTCGAACTCCAGAAAGCAAAACTCGAGCAGAATACTCAAAAACTCGATAGACAGGCAAAGGATGCCGTCAATGCTGGTAGAGATGATCTCGCACGCCTTGCACTTGAACGGAAGAAATCCAATACGATTGAGATCGAAAGTCTCATTATGCAGATAAGTGAACAGGATCTGGAGCAACAAAAGCTCGTTGAGACGGAACGGAAGCTTTCAGCTAAGATAACGGCATTCAGAACGAAGAAAGAGACGATAAAGGCACAGTACACCGCTGCCGAAGCGCAGGTGAAGGTGAAAGAGGCGGTCACCGGGATATCTGAGGAGATGGCTGATGTCGGGTTTGCCATCCAGCGGGCAGAGGATAAGACTGAGGGTATGCGTGCAAAATCGGCTGCGCTTGACGAGATGGTCGAACTCGGCGCTCTCGATGAGATTGGCGGGGAAGATGATATTGAACGGGAACTACGCAAGATGCAGACCACCGCCGGCGTGGACGATGATCTTGCGAGATTGAAGGCGGAGATGGAAAAATGATCATAAGAATCATGACAGAGGGTCAGTACAGGGCGAGCGATGATTTGCTGGACGAATTAAACGAGCTCGATAACGAAATCGTGCAGTTGATCGAATCCGGCGACGAAACGAAGTTTAGAGACGTGCTTGGTGCGTTTACGTCGAAGATTCGAGAGAAGGGGACCCCTCTTGACCCGGATGTCATCGTGGAATCTGATCTGATCGTTCCACCGGATGATCTCACGCTTTCGGAAGCGGCACGGATATTCAGTGGCGAAGGGCTTATACCGGACTGATGGCGAACACCTCCGGAATGAACAGTGGGAATACCACTCGCAAGCAGATATTAGGGGTGCTGGGAATAGCATTCGTCTGCGGGGTGGTCGTTCAGCTCGTTCAGATGATAATCTGTGATGCGACTGGTATTGACCGGATTTTAGGGAATTTGACGGCGGTTTTGCTGATTCTCGTGCCGATACACGTTGCTATTATCGTATCCCACTACTATCACAGAGATTGGAGATACATGGTCATAACGGGCATGGTAACCATGGTTTTTGCCAAAGCCGCCCTGAATGTGTATGCTATCGGGTAGAGCGGGCGAGGTGGTAGCTTGTGGTTAGCTAAACACGTACGGATCAGCATGTTTAAGGCGGTTTGACCGGAGCCCTGGTTATTTTGTTACAACTCCCGCCAGAACGGCTCGCCGAGAAGAATCGCGACCGGAAGCCCTGACGTCTTTGCAAGCGTCCACGCACCCGAAACCACATCGTCCACCTCTGCCGGCAGAGGCGAATACCACGGCACCCCGAGATCGTCGAGTAGTCCTGGCGTCAGTTGCCCCATCGGCACCTGCGCGGAGATCCGCTCACCGAGATCGCCGCGGTGGCTGATAATCATCAGCAGCGGTATCCGGTACAGTAGATCGAGCGATGCGAGCGCATTGATGCTGTTCCCGAGACCTGAGTTCTGCATAATCATCGCCGGGTTCTTTCCACCGAGATATGCACCAGCGCACACTCCGATACCTTCCTCTTCCCGTGTCACCGGGACATGTATGATCGCCTCGTCGCACTCAATCTCATCGAGCAGTTCTATCAGGTTGACGCATGGAACGCTCGCCACGAAATCGATTCCTGCATTTTTCAAAGCGTTGAAGACTACAGATCGTACCATATCCACATCACCATACCTTTAGATCGATTCCCTCGATCCGCACACGGCTGCCCTCCGAATGCACGATCACGCCTGAATGCACCTTGCCCATCATGCAGTGCTCTGGCAGAAACCGCACCGTTGCCCCGACATCAGGAACATTGCCCTTCGTTACCAGTCCCTCAAAGGCAACGACCATGCAAATCCCGGTATCTGCCCATTCCATATCCTTGCCGATCCGGTGAAGTGGTCCTGTGATGCGCACCGTGATGATTCCATGATTCACCTCGAGAATCTCTGCAAAATGTGTTACCGGACATCCCCACGGGCGATAACGGATGATATCCCCAATTCCAACCTGAACACTCCTGTCAAACGGATGTAGATCCTCCCGGCAGGACGTTTCACCCTCAAGCGGCGATAAAACGAAATCCGCTGCAAGATGATCGATGAGTCCAACGATCTCGTCTTTCATAAGCGTCCCTGCTTCTGCCACCCTCGCATCTCCTTCTCTCGCCTGCCCTGATAAAATTTCGTTGATCGCACTGATACGCCCTTTGAATCGATCCTGAAGAAGATATGGGCATTCTGATGTTTCTGCCTGCCCGGCAGCCAGTGCCGCGGCGAACTGCATACAATTTGTGTACCCACACTCGCCGCAATTAAGCCCCGGTAGTAGCCGATATATTTGTTTCATCGTCGCAGGTTCCTTATTCCGAGTTTGCTTGCATCCGGAGGCACATAAACATGTTGGATGCCGGCGCCCGAAGGGAGAATGTGACGTGGCATATCGTTGCGCCACTCAACGCGCGGCATGGCGCTCACAGCCACAACCGCTGCCCGATCCCGGATCCCGGGTGGGCGTGTATCTGCGGGCGGCAGTGTCCGGACGGCGGTTTTCTTAAGTGGCTGGTGTCCATGTAAGGCGGACGAAGATCTAATCACCTCTGAAGTCGTTATGTCATGAGAAGAGGCAAAACCATGCTCACAAGCACATACATCCATATACCCCGCATCGGGAGTACAATCGAGCGCAGGATATGGTCATGCGGCATCAGGACCTGGTCCGAATTTGCAGAAAAACAGGACGAGATACCCATATCGGCTGCCAAAAAGACAACGATCCTTGCAGGGATTGAGGAGTCCGTGCAGCGCCTTAGTGTGGGCGACGCCGAATTCTTTGCAAAATCACTTCCAAAATCCGAGCACTGGCGAGCATACAGCGATTTTAAGGACAGAATAGCCTTTGTGGATATAGAGACCACCGGTCTTTCTCCGAACTACGACTACATGACAGTCGTCGGGATTTACGACGGTAAGAAGGCAAAGACTTATGTGCGCGGGATCGACCTCGACGATATTGTTGACGAGTTTGCAAAATACGATTTCCTGGTGACGTTCAACGGCGCACGTTTTGACCTGCCGTTCATAAAGCATGAATATCCGGAGATCGACTTTGACCAGATGCACACGGACCTGATGTATCCGCTGCGGCGCATCGGTTACACGGGTGGTCTCAAAGCCATCGAGCGGGCGCTCGGGATCGCACGGAGCGACGACACAACAGGGATCACGGGTTTTGATGCGGTCCGGCTCTGGCATGAGTATGAACGTGGCAGTGCCGGTGCGCTCGAACTGCTGCTAAAATACAACCGGGAAGATATAGTGAATCTTGAAACGATCATCGAACTTACGCATCCGGAGTTTGTTAAAAAGACATTTTCGGATGCGGTCGATGCTCGCTGATGCGAACCGGCATCTATACGCCGCACCGCCACAAATCAAGCTTCTTCAAAGCTCTGAAACCGCAGTGGTGGTAAATCGAGGCGAAAAAACCACGAGATTTCACGAGATTGACACAGAAATCTTGTGGAAATCTGTGTAATCGTGTGGTTCCTACCACAAGTTACCCGAGCATGGCTCTTCGCTATTTCACGTGGACGCCAGTGATCAACTCCTCATACACCGCCTCGACCTTGCCAAGCATCGTCTTCCGGTCGATGCCAAAGATGCCCGCGGCATACATCATGCCCCCTGCGCCAACACCCTCCTTGACTTCGCCTGCATCATATTTGCGCAAGCCTGGAAGACGCGAATCCGCTAACCCTGGATCCACAACATGGATGCGGCAGCCAAGATCATGGGTCGCCGCATCTAAATCGACCGATCGGTCCTGGTACACGTATTTTGTGGTCGCAATCGAGATTCTGGCCATATCCAGACCCAGATGTTTTATTATTGCAAAGACCGCTGCCATCTGGGTGCCACCTGCAAGAATAATGTCGCAATCATGAGCGCATGTATCTGAGCCTGCGCCCGCGCTGGAAACTATGCCTGCAACCATGCCTGCGACCGCTGGCATCATCGGGTCTCCGACTGATGCGATAGCCCGCATAGGATCATCACGTGCATCGCTTACGGTGATGCCGGATGCGCTAATACCCTGTCTCACGACATCGCGTTTGATTTCGAGCGGATTTTCCGAAAAACTGCTGCTAACCCCGTAATCGTATCCAAGCGCGGTCAGCACGCCGAGAGCGGTGGTCGTGCCGCCAGGAATGCTCTCGCCAATGATGATCGAACCGGATAGCTTTCCGATCTGCGAGCCGATCTGGCAAGCGCTCGCGTAAATCGCGTCCGGTCGCGATACCGCATCGCCCTGCCGGATATCCCGCCCGGGCTCGGCGCCGAGGTATATCGCCGGGACCTCAGGCACGAACCGCAGTCCGGCATTGACGAATAGGTACGGCATCCCGGTCAGTTGCAGCGCAGCGCGGGTTATAACCGCTGGTGTTGGTGCACCCCCTTCCTTCATCGGCATCTCTGGTGCGCTGCGGGGGCAGCCATACTCCACGATCTCGGCATCAGCGGCTGGCGTGTAGTCGTTGAGTTCAGTGGTTGCACCAGCCGCCGAGATGCCTGGAATCCGGCATGTATCGGTATTTGACAATACACATAGAAAAATGGGATTGGACAGATGATCTTTCGCAGTTTCGGCTGACATGATCCGGTTAATGTGTGACATTGGAATCGTTTTCGTTCTATCCGGTTGTTTTCATCTGCCGCGTCCGGACAGAAGACAGAAATACTCTTTGATTGATTCAACAAATATCTAACGGACGCCGCGCGCGCCCAAGTATCCGGGTTGTTTGCGGCATGTCCGGTGCCATTTGTGACCGTGGGCGCGGGGCTGACTTCGATCCCGGCGTTTGGCGAGAGGTCCGTGGCAGAGAGGGCGTACAGGGTGCGGATCGGGGCGATCTCGGGAGGATGATGATCGATGGTTGGGGATGTGTTTCTATGATAGCGGTCAATGTATCGGGTATTGTCCCGAAACTCCAATCTTTCTGACGTTTCAAAAAACACCACTATCACTCAATGACTCTGCAATCCATCAGTCAGGAGATACAATCGCTTCCAGGCTATCAACCGGCGACATATATCCTTTTCGCATCATTTCTGCAAGGATATCATCCCCCTCCGAGAAAGGAATTATATCTTTATCCACGCATCTCACCAATACCCCAATGGTTCCTGATATCGAGACGCCCATCTCATTTGCGATACGTCTTGCAATTCGATCATCACTCATAAAAATCATCGTGCGGCTTTTTGCTATCGCAATGCAGGATGACTCGCCCATCCCGAGACGCTTCAAAAGATTGTTCATCGACTGATGTTCCGTATGTGAGCGTATTGCAACGACTCGCAACCAGCCAGTCTCATCAAAAGACATTTCGTGATCGACGTCTTCAAGATATTGATATCCTCTGGAGATTCCTCTTAAAATCTCTTCATGTACTTCATGAGTCGTATACGCCACTCCAAACAATCTTTTAATCAGATCTAATTCACCTACCGACGCAAAATTTGATAGAACGGTGGTGTTGAGGATGATATCCATCAGATCTCCTTTAGTACATCTATTTCATCCAGTGCTTCTGAGATCGTTACGATACCGAGTTTAGGTCTGATGCCACGCTGCGTCAAAACCTCTTTCATCTCATCAAAGGATATTCCGGCAAGTTCGGCAGCCTTGCCCAGTGAAATTTTATCATCGACATACAATTTGACCGCGATATCGATACGATATCCGGGTTTGGAGAGGAGGAGTTGTCTGAGTGCGTCCTTGATCACCTCCCCCTCATTACGATATGCACCAATCTTGAGCAGGTACTCAAGCTCCAGACCAAAGAGATCAGGAACTGTTGCAGTAATCGTCTTCATGAGGTTGTTGTTCGTGGTATGGCGTATTTATTGTTATTGCCAAATCCGGCAACGTGCTTACACATACCAAAAAGCGTTAGCGGTGTATTGAGCCATTCCATATACCTCGTTATCCCGCCATACTCAATCAGAAGACATTACCGCCCTCAAATCGTCCCATCGTCCAGTAATATCCGCCCCTCAAGCGGCGCATCCATTACCAACCCGGTCTTGGCATCGACCATCTCTACCAGTTCATCTGGCGTCATCCGGATATCCTCGATTCCGGAGGGCTTTTTAACCGTTACAAAGTCACATCTTTCCATTATATCAGGTAGCCCCGACGCGATCACGAGTATATCCACATCGCTCTGCTTCTTTGCATCATTTCTGGCAACCGATCCAAACGGCACAATACTTCTTACATTAAACCTTTTTAGACTGATCTGCTCTGGCTGATGATTGGTGGTTGAGGATGTTTCCGAAACGCACACCTCAGTCCTTAATCACACGTATCGAACTCTTCCATCCGACGCTCAACTCAACGCCACCACCCCATCCGGATTTCGCATAGCAGTCGATTATCTGAATCTTATCTCCGATATCAAGCGCCGTATCCACATGATTTCCCCAGAGCGCGACCCTGACCCGGTTGCTCCCGGTTTCGTCCGAGATATGGATGTTTAACACTTTTGATACGTTACCATCGCTGTGTGTGATCTCTTTTGTCTCTTCAAGCCCGGTGACATATCCAACGACTGTACAGGTCTCGTCGATGCCAATATCTGAGAGTGGTGTAACATTTTCAGCATAGTCCACTTTTTTGTCGGTTTTTTTAATCCCGCTATGATCTCCGATCTGGATCTCGGTCACACTATCATAGTTGTTCTCACGGGTGTATCCGCCTGTAATTTCTATGCAATCTCCGGCATTCAAATTCTCCGATGCCATGAAATCGACCAGGTCATCCCACAACACCACCCGGATCTTGCCAGTCTCATCCCCGATCGTAATA